>JAKBHH010000184.1 GCA_021836865.1 Acidobacteriota bacterium | reverse complement strand
CCTTGAGCAGATCGCGTGCGACCATGCGGCTTTCCTCGGGCGGGATGTCGCGCAGGATGCGGGTGAAGCGAATGGTATAGGCGAGGTAGAAGATGCCGAGCGCGGTGGCGATGACCGCGTAAGGAATGCCGGCCATGCCGAGGCGCCAGGGCGCAAGACTGACAGGAATCATGAGGACGGCGTAGAAGAGTGCCTCGACGACTGTAGTCCAGCCGTCCGGCTGTACGACGGGCAACATGCGAATGCCGGCGCGGGCGTAGTCCTCGCGATACATCCAAGAGATGGCCATGAAGTGCGGGAACTGCCAGACGAAGAGGATGGCGAAGAGCGCGACGGCGGGCCATTCGATGCGTCCGCGGGCCGCGGTCCAGCCGAGCATGGGGCCCATCGCTCCGGGGAATGCGCCGATGAAGGTGGCCAGGGTGGTGACGCGCTTGAGCGGCGTGTAAATGGCGACGTAGGTAAAGGCTGTGAGCAGGGCGAGCGCGACGGTGAGCAGATTGGTGTGGAGCAGGAGCCACCAGGAGCCGAGGGCCAGCGCAGAGATGCCGGCCAGAATACCCTGGGGGAGCGAGATGCGCCCGCTGGGGAGCGGGCGGTCTGCGGTGCGCTTCATCAGGGCGTCCGTGCTGCGCTCGAGGGCCTGATTGAGCGCGCCGGAGCCGGCCGAAACCAGCCCGATGCCGAAGAGGGTATCGAGCAGGCCGCGCTGCACGCTGGAGATGCCGGACTGCATGGAGCCGAGGTAGAAGCCCGCCCAGCCGGTAACGAGGACCAACCCGGTGACGCGAACCTTGAAGAGTTCGCGCAGGTCGTGGATGAGGGTGGCCGTGGTGCCGGGCCTGGGCGCATGGATGTGCGCGTGCGCGTGGTGTTCCGGGTGTGCGGCGATTTGGGCCGCTATGGCGGCTTGGGAGGCGGGAGTCATAGGGATGCAGGAAGACCTTGGCGGAAGCGCCCGGAGAGCGGTACTGCCTCTTTAGATGATAGCAAGTGTGCAGTTGCGGTGCATTTCAAGGGATGAAAGTGCCTTCAAAGAATAAGGTTTTAACGCAAGGTGCGGCTTTTATTGCACGCGTTTCCAGGTCAGAACGTGCTTTGCGATATTGGGATCATTGCTCACAGGGGTGATGATCAAGTATTCGCCTTCGAAGTGAAAGGGCCTCGACTGCGATGTTCCCACATAATCCGGCGTCCAGGCGACGGACGGGAAATGGGTGAGAATCGAGCGTTGTGCATCCAGCGTGTACGTCCCGCAGTAGCCCAAGAATCCGTCGAATGAGGTGACCTTGTCGTCGCTCGTGGGCTTCTGTGGTTTCTTCCAAGCGGGACGGTCGGGGTTCATCACTTCCGCGCACATGTGTCCGTCAGGCTCATACATCAGGAAGCCCTTGGCATGGGCGCCAAACATCGGATTGGATAAAACGCTTCCGTCTTTCTGTGTGAATTGATCTGAGACTAGTTGCCAGGTGCCGACTATCCGGGCAACAGTGAGGGCCTTATCCGCAGTGCTTTGGGCCGCTACGGCGAGCGGCGACAAAACTCCGAGAAGTGCAGCCGCAGCAATTTGGATTGGAAGTGCTTCGCTTCGCATTGGATCGAGCCCCATCTTCCATCTGTTGATCTGAAATCGGGGGAGTCATGGTGGGGATGCGTCGCGATTCTAGCTGCCAGCATAGTCTTTGTCGAGAAGAAATGATCCGAGTGTTGAGTTGCAGGCGATGGGATGAGGGAGGGCCGTCTGCGCGTGAGTCGGTCAGTGAAGACCCGCTGCCTGCAAGATGGCGTCGGCGACCTGATCGGGCGTCAGGTGATCGACGGGGATTGAGACGTGGGCGGTGCGGTAAAGCGGCAGACGGCGCTGGTAGCGGGCGGCAAGATTGGCCTGATCGGCGAGGACGGGGCGGATTTGCTCACTGCCGCAGCAGCGGGCGAGGGTGGTGGCCAGCTCGACCTCGAGATGGATGAGGATGGTTCCGGGCGCGGCGAGGAGCAAGTCGCGGGTTTCATCGCGCTCGATGGCTCCGCCGCCCAAGGCCAGCACGAGGGAATCGGCGGCGGCGAGGCGGGCGATGGTCGAGTGTTCGCGATCGCGAAAAGCGGCCTCGCCGAGCTGGGCGAAGATCTGCGCGATGGTCATGGCGGTTTCGGCCTCGATCACGTCATCCACGTCAAGGAAGCGCCAGCCAAGCCTGTTTGCAACCAGCGGGCCGACAGTGCTTTTGCCTGAGCCCATGAAGCCGGTGAGAACGATGCGGCGCGTCGGTACGGCAGAAGAGGAAGCGTGAGTGGGCTGGGGATTCAAGCGGACCTTCCTGCTGAGTTTAGGTGGCGCCTCGTCAAGTATAAGGAATCGCCGCGGTGGTCAGCGGCTAGCCGAGGACCATGACGACGGCGCCGGCAGTGATGAGCAGGCCGCCGGCGACAACGGGCACGGTCAGCTTTTCACCCAGCAGCAGCCAGGCAAAGACCATGACGAGCGGCACGCTGAGTTTGTCGAGCGGCGCCACGCGCGAGGCTGGGCCAAGCTGCAGGGCGCGAAAGTAGCAGAGCCAGGAGAGCCCCGTGGCCAGACCGGAGAGGGTGAGGAAAAGGACGGCCCGGCGGTCGAGAAGGCGAATCTCGCCGTGTTTGCCGAGGCCGATGGCGATGGCCCAGGCAAAGACAAGGACTACCGTGGTGCGGATTGCGGTGGCGAGGTTTGAGTCCACATGGGCTACGCCAACCTTGGCCAGCAGGGCGGTGGCGGCGGCAAATACGGCGGAGAGCAGAGCCCATCCAATCCATGTCATACAAAATATGGTACGCGGGCTGACCATTGCCGGGGGCGATTTTGCGGGCATTAGACTTGAAACATGAAGACAGGCCGCGCCAGCAGGACAGCTCTTCGCGTCGCCATTCGCCGCGCCGCACATCAGCTGATCGACTGGCCGCTGGTTCTGGACGACCCCATTGCAGTGCCTCTGCTGGGCCCCGGATTCGAGCGCGATATGGAGCGCGCCATGCACCCGGTGGCGCGCGATTTTCGCCTGTTCATGGCGGCGCGCAGCCGCTATGCGGAAGACCGGCTGGCGGCCGCGGCTGCCTCGGGAGTGGCGCAGTATGTAGTTCTCGGCGCGGGCCTCGACACCTTTGCGTATCGCAATCCCTTTCCAGCGCTCCGGGTCTTCGAGGTGGACTTTCCGGCCACGCAGCAGCGGAAGCGGGAGATGCTGGCAGAGGCAGGCATTGCACTGCCTGGCAATCTTAGATTTGTCCCGCTGGATTTTGAGCACAAGGCGCTGGCACACGGACTTGCCGAGGCAGGATTCGACGCCACGTCTCCTGTATTTTTTGGCTGGCTCGGGGTCGTGCCGTATCTCACGCTCGATGCATTTCGCTCGACCCTCGCGACCATTGGACAAATGCCTGCCGGGACCGCGGTGAGCTTCGACTACGTGTTCTCGCCCGATACGCTCGGCCCCAAGCGCCGCCTGGTTTTCG
>JAKBHH010000101.1 GCA_021836865.1 Acidobacteriota bacterium | reverse complement strand
TCATCGTAACAAAGTCAACCTGGGCCAACGCCCGCATACGGCGCGGGCGGCCGCATCAATCCACCTTCCTGGATATGTTGAGCAGGATGCCGATGCTCGCCAGCGTGCAGAAGATGGATGTGCCGCCAGAGGAGATCAGGGGCAGTGGAATCCCCTTGGTGGGCAGCAGGGAAAGCACCACGCTGATGTTGAAAAATGCCTGCAGAAGGATGGCGGTCGTAATGCCGAAAGCGATCAGGCGGCCAAACGGATCCTGCACCTTGTAGGCGGTTCGCAAGCCGCGAAAGCCAAGTAGGAGGAAGAGCAGCACGAGGAATATCGCTCCCAGAAAGCCCAACTCCTCGGCGATGTTGGCAAAGATAAAGTCCGTGGAGGCCTCGGGCAGATAGAAGAGTTTCTGCATGCCTTCCATATAGCCGCGGCCCAGCCAGCCCCCTGTGCCCACGGCGATCAGGGATTGATTGATGTGAAAGCCCGCGCCCATCGGATCTGAATCCGGGTGGAGAAAGACCAGCATGCGCTGCCTTCGCCACGAGACCCAGAACAGAAGGAACGCCAGCACGGGAAGAGTGGCAGCCAGCGCAGCGAAAAAGTACTTCCACTCCATGCCTGCCAAAAGCATCATCATGGCGGTGACGCCGGCCAGCACGAGCGCGGTGCCGAGATCGGGTTGCTTGAGAACAAGCAGCACAAATACGCATGGGATAATGGCCGCGCGCAGCAGCGTGTTCTTCCAATCGCGCATAGCGTCAAGGCGCGTGTGCAGAAACCAGGCGAGAAACAGGATGAGCACCGGCTTGGCGATCTCTGAGGGCTGAAACGTGAACAGGCCACCGAAGCGAATCCAGCGGTGCGTGTTGTGCGAGTTGCGGAAAAAGAAGACCATCACCAGCAAAATCGTTGTGATGGCTGTGGCTGCATAGATAATGCGCGGAGATTTGTAGCGGCTGTAGTCGACGGTCATCAGCCAGACCATGCAGAGGACGCCGCCCAGCGCCCAGCCCACCTGTTTGCCGACGATGGCGTAAGGGTTATGAAACTGCTCCTGGGCCACGACGGCGGAGGCTGAAAAGACCATGGCCAGGCCGAACACCACGAGCAGCAGCGTGGTGAAGAAGATCCACTTGTCAACGCCTACGCGTTTTGCCATACCTTCCAGCCCCGACCTTCATTCACAATCTCCTTGAAGACGCGGCCGCGATGCTCATAGCTCTCGAACTGATCAAAGCTAGAGCAGGCCGGAGCCAGGAGTACAACTTCTCCGGGATGCGCGGCGGAAGCGGCGGCTTGAACGGCCTTTTGCAGCGTCTCGCAGGAATGCAGCGGCACCACGCCGCGCAGGTGCGACTCAATCTTTGCCGCTGCCGACCCGATGGTATATACGGCGCGCACGCGTTCCCGCAGCAACTGCGAAAGTTGCGTGTAGTCGGAATTCTTGTCCTTGCCGCCTAGAATCAGATGAATCCCCGCCGGAAATGCCGCGATGGCCTTTGCCGTGGCGTCTACATTGGTCGCCTTGGAGTCGTTGTAAAACTCCACGCCATTCAAGGTCGCCACATATTCCAGCCGATGCTCCACCGCCTTGAATTTCTCAACCGCCATGCGAATCGACTCAGCAGGGGCGCCGGCCAGGCGAGCGGCGCAGACCGCGGCCAGGACGTTCTCCACGTTGTGCTCGCCCTTCAGCGGAATATTGTTCAACGAGATCACCCGCTCCTCTGCCGTCCCCTTGGCGGCACGGAAGACCACAAAGCCATCCTCGACCCATGCGCCCTGCGGCACCCTGCGCTCCAGCGAAAACCAGTAGACGGGCGCTGCCGAGCGCGCAGCCGCAGCAGATGCCCGCACGTTGTCGGCATTCAGCACCAGAGAGTCTGCCGTGGTTTGCGCCGCAAAAATCCGCTCCTTCGCAAGGGCGTAATTCTCAAAGGTGCCGTGGCGATCCAGATGGTCCGGGGTGATGTTCAGGATCACGGCAATGTTCGGGTGGAACTGGTCAGTCGTCTCAAGCTGAAAGCTCGACACTTCGAGTACCGACCAACTGTTTTCTGTGCTCTCGTCGATCAGCGCCACAACTGGTACGCCAATATTGCCTCCTACCAGCGTCGGCAAACCGGCGGCTTCCATGATCTCGCCGAGCAGGGAGGTAGTGGTCGTTTTGCCGTTCGAGCCCGTAATAGCCATCAGCCGGCCCTTCAAAAAACGTGCGGCAAGTTCGAGTTCCCCAATCACCGGCAGGCCAAAGTTTCTCACCTGGACCAGCTCCGGGGTGTCCAGCGGTACGCCTGGGCTTACGACGATCAGATCCTGACGGCGGAAGGTCAGCAGCCCGTGCCCGCCTGTCTCGACCATGATGCCCTCTTCGAGCAGCGCAGGGATATCCCTGGCCAGCGCCTCGGCGCTTCGCACATCGGAGACCGTGACCTGGGCGCCACGACGGCGCAGGAACAGAGCGGCTGCCAGTCCGGATTTCCCCAGTCCGACGACCAGAACCTTTTTGCCCTTGAGCTCCATCATTTCGGTTCTTCCTCAGGCCCTTTCAACGTTTCTATTGTGCAACGCCGGACCACCCAGGCGCTGCGCGCTACCGAAGTTTGAGTGTGGTGAGAGCAAACAGTGCAAACACCAGGGCGCCAATCCAGAAGCGAACAATGACCTTGGACTCGTGCCAGCCAAGCTGCTCAAAGTGGTGGTGCAGAGGCGCCATCTTGAAGATACGCTTTTTGTTGCGCAGCTTGTAGCTGCCCACCTGCAGCACCACGGAAAGGGCTTCCAGAATGAAGATGCCGCCGATGAACGGGAGCAGCAACTCCTGGCGAATGATGACGGCCACGGTCCCGATGGCGCCGCCCAGCGCGAGAGAGCCTACATCGCCCATGAAGATCTCTGCCGGGTGTGCGTTGTACCAAAGAAAGCCGATGGACGCCCCGACCATGGCGCCGCAGAAAACCGTCAGTTCGCCCACCATGGGCATGCGCTGCAGCTCAAGATAGTCGGCGAAGACGACGTGGCCGCTCACATAAGTCAGCACGGCGAGAGCCGCAGCGGCAATGATGGTGCAGCCAATTGCGAGGCCGTCCAGGCCGTCGGTAAGGTTGACTGCGTTGGTGGAACCCATCAGCACAAAGACCACAAAAGCGACAAAAGGCAAGAAAACCAGCCAGCCAAGATGAGGCAGAGTTGCAGCCCAGTGCCACTGCAAGTCCGGTCGCCAGCTCTTGATAAACGGCACCATGAGAGCTGTAGAAAAAACCTTGAACTGCGTCAGCACGACCAGCGCCACGGCAACCATCGCAGCAGCAAGCACCTGCCAGAACAGCTTCGCGCGCGCTGTCAATCCCAGGCTGCGCCGCTGCACCACCTTGATGTAGTCGTCCGCAAATCCGACAGCGCCGAAGGCCAGCGTAGAGAACACCGCAACCCAAACAAAAGGATTGACGGGGTCTGACCACAACACAGTCGGCAGCAAAATCGCAATCACGATAAGCACCCCACCCATTGTCGGCGTGCCCGATTTTTTCTGGTGCGACTGCGGACCCTCCTCGCGGATGTACTGGCCGATCTGGAACTCGCGCAGCTTCTCAATCACATACGGCCCGATGAACAGAGCTATCAGCAGCGCAGTCAGCGAGGCAAAAGCGGTGCGGAAGGTCAGATACCGAAAGATGCGGAACGGGTGGAAGAACGGATACAGCTTTTGATAGAGCAGCCAATAAAGCAATGGGCCTCCCGAGCCGGACTGAGGCAAATCTTCAGGTTGATTCTACAAGGCCGGGGACTGCGCAGCCTGTGGACGCACAGACTACGGCCTGGCCTGTATCTGGCGATGCAACTCCGCCTGGAACGCCCGCTTGCGTTCCGTGATGTAGCTCCGGTAGCCGGCCGGATCCACAAACGCGCTGCGATCACCTTGCCGCAAGCGAGCGTACTTTTCACTGAGCCCAAAATATCCGCCATGCGCACCCAGAAAGATGTCGCACTGCAGGCCTGCCAGCACTTTGAATCCGCGTTCATAGTCCGATGCGATCTGCGGGTATCGGTTGTTTCCCACCCG
Source organism: Acidobacteriota bacterium (assembly GCA_021836865.1). Lineage (GTDB taxonomy): Bacteria > Acidobacteriota > Terriglobia > Terriglobales > Acidobacteriaceae > Telmatobacter. Next base: position 9,014 of record JAKBHH010000101.1, on the reverse strand, counting down.
CTTGTATCCGGGATTAACGTTGGGACTACCGACGATCACGACGTGCATCGTCGTTCCGCCCTCGGTCTCGTCCATCGTCCAGGTCGTCGTCCCCCTGGTGTGGCCTGGCGTCCGGTGCGCCGTCAGCACCGCGCCGCCAAGGCTGACGGTATCGCCGTCATGCAGAACGCGATCCACATGCGCCGGCGGAAAGTGCATGGACTTGTCCGCGGCATACTGAAAGTCGGCCGTTCCGCCGGACTCGACCACGGAAACGTCCGCATCCATGACAAAATACTGCGCCCCCGTCAGCCGCTTGATCGCCGCGCTGCCGGCGCAATGATCGTAATGCGCATGACTGATCAGCAGAATCTTGATGTCACCGAATCGAAAGCCGAGGGACTCGACGCTCTTCCTGATCAACGGCACAGACGACTCAAGGCTGCTGTTGATGAGGATGTCTCCCTTGGGTGTCACGATCAGGTAAGACGCCAGATCTTCGCTGCCCACATAGTAGAGATTGCCTGCGATATGAAATGCAGGAAAAGGCTTCGTCCATGCAGCGGGAACCTGCGCACGGAGACCCATCGCCAGGGCGAAGAGCACGAGCGGCAGGAGATGGCTTCGCAGGGCATAGCGCACGGTTACTCGGTCACGCTTTCCGCTGCGGTCAACACGATCTGAATCGCGCGCTCTAATCGCACACCGCGTGAACCCTTCACCAGTACCACGTCGCCTTCACGCAGATTCCGGCTGAGCCAGCGGCCCGCAGCATCGGAATCGGGCAGGAAGACCGATGCAACTCCGGCGGCACACGCGGCGACGGCCAGATGCTCGGCATTCCCGCGCACGCCCACCACAAAATCCAGGCCGGCCTCTGCTGCAGCCTTGCCGCATGCGGTGTGAAGTGCGGGTCCGTGCTCGCCCAACTCGAGCATCTCGCCCGCGATCAGGATGCGGCGCTGCGCCTCGCGTGATGCGAGTGTGCGAATCATGGAACGAAGCGCTTCAGGATTGGAGTTGTAGCAGTCGTTCAGCAGAGTAGCTCCGCCGATCTCGATGACCTCGCCGCGCTTGTCGCCAGCCGTCAGGGTTTCAAGCGCACGGATCGCGGCATCCAGTTCGACGCCGGCCTCCAGCGCCACCGCCAACCCGGCCATGGCATTTGCGCCGTTGTGCGCGCCCAGCATGTGCAGCGTCAGCCAACCCTCGCGCTCATCCACGCGATAACACACGTGCAGGCCCGATTCATCTTCCTTCACCGTCAGAATCCGTGGGTCCGCGCAGGGTCCATCGCCGAAGTACACCACGCGCCCCGGAAAGTCCCGGCCAAACTGCGACACATACGGATCGCAGCAGTTCAGAAATGCCACGCCGCTGGCAGGCAAGGCGGCCACCAGTTCAAACTTTGCCCGTGCAATGCCGGCCTGCCCATCGGGAAAATTCTCAACATGCGCCGTGCCCACATTGGTCACCACCCCCCAGTCCGGCGCCGCTATCCGCGCCAGAGCCGCAATCTCGCCCGCGTGGTTCATGCCCATTTCAATTACGGCATACTCATGCTCCGGCTCCAGCCGCAGCAACTGCAAGGGCAGGCCAAAGCCGTTGTTCAGGTTTCCCTGCGACTTAAGCACGTTAAACCTAGCGCCAAGAGCGAGAGCGATTGCCTCTTTGGTGGTGGTCTTGCCCGCAGATCCCGTAACTCCCACCACGCGCTTGCCCCACTGCCGGCGGACATGCGCGGCCAGCCCCTGCAACGCCAGCAAAGGATCTTCCGCAATCAGCAGCGGCACGGCTAACACCGCATCGGGCAACGTGGCCACACGCGCGCGCGACACCACCGCGCCAACCGCGCCGCGCGCAACGGCGCCGGCCACAAAGTCGTGGCCATCCAGGCGCTCGCCGCGCACGGCAAAGAACAGCTCGCCCGGCGCAATGGTGCGTGAGTCGATGGAGTACCCCGTTACGATGCATGAGCCGGGCTGCTGCACACTGGCTGGCGCTTCCAGCACCGCCCCTGCGCCTACCGCCGCTTCGGCAAGGGTGAGTTTCATCGCACTCCACCGTATCCCATTTGCAGCAGGATGGAAAGAGCGGTCTCTACGTCGTCGAACGGGACCGTGCGATCCGCAAGGATCTGCTCCTGTTCATGGCCTTTGCCCGCAATCAGCACTACATCGTGCGGCTGAGCCGCGCCCAGCGCCGTGCGGATTGCCTGTGCGCGATCCGGTTCAATCTGATAGCGAACCCGCGTCGCTTTCAACCCCGGTTCGATCTCCGCAAGAATCGCCAGCGGATCTTCCGAACGCGGATTGTCGCTGGTTGCGACTACAAGATCGCTTCCGTCCCCGGCGGCCTTGCCCATCTTGGGGCGCTTGGTGCGGTCGCGGTCGCCTCCGCAGCCGAAGACAGTGATGACGCGGCTGCCAGCGGGTGCTGCCATCTGCCGGGCCAGCGCTGTCAGATTACGCAACGCATCATCCGTATGCGCATAATCCACAATCACGTTGAAGGGCTGTCCTGCATCCACCGGTTGGAAGCGGCCCGGCACCGGCCAAAGGTGCGGAACCGCGGCGACAAGCCGGCTAAACTCCAAACCACGCGCATGAGCGGCAGTGAAAGCCGCGAGAAGGTTCAGAATGTTCACCTCGCCGGCGAGCCGCGACGTTACCCGCGCCGCGCCCGCAGGGGTTGCGAGATGCAGATCCGCGCCGCCCGGCGTAAGCGCGAAACTCTCCGCGCGCCATTCTCCCCGGCCAATGCCGTACATGCGCACCTCTGCGCCGGCCTTGCGCGCGGCCTCGGCCAACGCTTCGCTGCGCGGGTCATGCGCATTCAGCACGGCCACGCGGGGCGCAGGATACACTGTACCGTCAAACAGCAGGCTCTTGGCTGCGAAATATCTTTCCATGGTCTGGTGATAGTCAAGGTGATCGCGGGTCAAGTTCGTAAATATCGCTACATCAAAGTTGATTCCCGCCGCGCGGCCCTGATCGAGTGCGTGACTCGATACCTCCGTCACCAGCTCGGTTGCTCCCCGCATCACGCCCTCGGCCATGAGTTCGAACAGGTCGCGCGACTCCGGCGTGGTGTGCACGGACGGGCGTACTTCGCCGGCCACATGATACTCAATTGTGCCCACCAGCACCGTCTTTCGTGCAGCCTGATGCAGCAGCGCCTCGGTCAGGAATGCCGTCGTGGTCTTGCCATTTGTACCGGTGATCCCCGTCGCTGCAAGCCTACGCTCCGGATGGCCAAAGAAGGCCGACGACGCCTCTGCCAGTGCGCGCCGTCCGTGCTCCACTTGCAAGACGCACACTTCGGGCCGGTACACCACCAGATGATCGAATACCTGCGCTGAGTCCGTAATGATTCCGAGCGCGCCGGCGGCAATGGCCTTTTCTGCATAGCGATTGCCGTCGGTCGAGCCGCCCTTCATGGCGACGAACACCGCGCCGGCGCGCACGCGGCGCGAGTCGTACTCGATGCCGGTGACCGCTTGCACGGAGTCGCCCGCAGCGCCTTCGGAGGAGATTTCCGCTATCAGTTCTTTCCAGGTCATCTTGTGCTCGATTGTAGATGGCGGGGCGAGGGTGCAGGACGGCAGCCCTGGAAGTCAACGCCCGCAATGGACGACGATCTTGGTTCCCGATGAAACCTGGGTTCCGGGAGAAGGCGCCTGCTGACGCGCTGTGCCTGTGCCGAGCACTTTGACATCCAGGCCCGCCGCGGCAGCAGCTTCAATCACCTTGCGTACCGGCAGCCCCACAAGGGAAGGCACCGTCAACTGCTTTGCGTCGCTGGCCTGGATGAGGGCGATCGCTTTCTGCGGATCGACGGGGTTTGGCGCCAGCGGCCGAGATGCCCGGGCCGGCGCGGGCGGCGCACTGTCAGCCACCTTCGCATCGGACTTTGCGTGGGCCGACTGCCCAGCCGATGGGGCGCGGACTGTACTCGCAGACCCTGGCGAAGCGCGCAGTGGATCATCGGCGGGCAGATCATTGGCAGCGGCGTAGAGGGCATCCACGGTGTTCTGGTCTGTATCGCTGTCGTCTTCTGAAGTGACTGCGTCTGCCTTTGGCTGCTTGTCAGGGGATCGCACATCGATGTCGTGCGCTACCCCCAGGTACTCCAGAACCTGCTGCGCCACCTCTGCAAATACCGGCGCAGAGACGGCGGTGCCGTAGTAGGAAGGGCCACTCTTTGGGTTATCGATGATGACGGCCACGGCGATGGCGGGATTGTTGACGGGCGCGATGCCGGCAAAGGATGCAATGTGCATCGTCTTCGAGTAAAGGTGCGTGACAGGGTCAACCTTCTGCGCGGTTCCGGTTTTGCCTCCGGAGGAGTAGCCGTTGAGCTGTGCGGGCTTGCCGCTTCCGTAGAGCACCACGCCCTCCATCATCTTCCGCATTTGTGCGGCGGCCATCTCGGAGATCACACGGTGCGCGCCGGGCGGCAATGGATTGGGCAGGTCTTCGCCGGGCTTGAAGGCTGCCGGCTGCAAGTCAGCGGACTTCTGATTGGAGTCTAGTTGATTCGGCATCAGGATGCGGGGCGTGAGGTAAACTCCGCCGTTGGCGATGGTCGAGACCATGGAGACAAGCTGGACGGGCGTAACGCCGACTTCCTGACCAATGGCAATGGAGCCGATGGAGGAGCCGTTCCATTTACTCGGGGGGCGAAGCAAGCCGCGCGTTTCGCCGGGAACTTCCATGCCGGTGCGGCTGCCGAAGCCGAAGTCACGGATGTAGTGGTAGAAGCGATCAGGGCCGACTTTGAGCGCGAGTTTGACGGCGGCAACGTCGCTGGAGACCTCGAGCGCCTGATGGAGTGGAATCACTCCGTAGTGTTCTCCTTGGTTGTCATGAATCACGCGGCCGGCGAGAGTGATTTTGCCACCCTGGCAATCGATCATGTCGTCGGGTTTGGCAAGGTTGGAGTCGAGCGCGGCTGAATAAGTGACGAGCTTGAAGACCGAGCCGGGTTCATAGACATCACTGACTGCGTGGTCTTTCAACAGGGCGGGCGTTGTGTGGCGAAAGTCATTGGGATCGAAGGTGGGGCGAATGGCGAGGGCGAGAATCTGGCCGGTATGCACATCCTGCACAACAATCGTTCCATTGTCGGCGTGGGTCTTCTCCAAGGCATGGTCGAGAGCTTTCTCGGCCATAAACTGGATGTTTTCGTCGATGGTGAGTTGAAGGTTCTGGCCAGGCTCAGGCTCTCGTGCAGTGGAGCCCACGATACGGCGCCGCGCATCCATCGCCGTAAATACCTGCCCCGGCACGCCGTGCAGGCGCGCATCGAACTTCTGCTCCAGTCCGCCGAGCCCGTTGTCATCCAAACCTACATACCCCAGAACCTGCGCGGCAATTACACTGTTGGGATAGAAGCGCTGAAACTCCTTCTGAAAATAAATGCCCTTCATGTTCATGGCTTTCACGCGCGCGGCCACCTCCGGTTTGACGCGGCGCGCCACCCAGGCGAAGTTACGTCCCGCATCCAGCCGCCCGGCAATTTCCTCTTCGGTTGTGAAGGGATCTTCAGGGTCGATGTGCGTGGCCGCGGCAAGCACGCGCGCAGCGGCCGGCTTGTCGTCCATCTCCGAGGGTACGGCATAGATGGAGTCGACCTCAACGGTCATGGCCAGCTCGCGCATGTTGCGGTCATAAAGCACTCCGCGATGCGGAGCGACCTCAAAGGTGCGCTGCTGCTGCTTCTGCGCGCGCTCCGCGTACTCTGCGTGGCGCACGCCCTGGAGCCAAAGCAGGCGCGCGGTGATGAAGACGGCCCAGACAAGGAAAAACGCGCAGATAAGCCAGAAGCGCGCCAGCTTCATCGGCATGGCGCGCGGGACTGTGTTGCGATTCCGGTTGGCTCGAAAGGCTGCCTGCATCACGAATGGCTCAGGGAAGGGTCTTCATTTGCCAGTTTAGCGCGCGGGCGATGGCGGCGGAGTGACCTGCGCAAGTACGGGAGAGCTCAGATCGGGGTGCATCTCTTCATGCACCACCTGGCCCGGCTGAGGCGCGGCCATGCCCATCTCGTGCGCCAGCCCGTCGATACGCGACGGCTGGGAGAGCTGCGCCTCGGTCAACCGCAACTGGCGGTTCTCTTCGCGCAACTGATCCCGCAACTGCTTTTCCGACTCCAGGCGATAGGAACCTTCAATCGCTGTGAAGTGCTGCAATCCGTATACCATTACGAGCGAAAACAGCACAAAAAGCGCAGCCGAAAAGATGCGCATCTGGCGGAGCCGCACCGGGTCCGGCGCCTTCACCAGCCGTGAGTTGTCAAAGTGCCTGTTCAGCATGACCTCGGGCGTGCGGACACCCCTGCGGCGTAATGGCTGCTGCGCCAACAGGGCCGCATTGCGCTCGGTTACCCGCGCCGGCCACCCGCTGACTGTCTCATTGAATGTGGTTGTGCATGCCGCCATAGTACATCTCCTTGCGTTCGCGAAACTCGTCTCGAGTCTCTATCCCCTGGCCCCGGTCTTCTCTGCCGCTCTCATCTTGGCGCTCCGCGACCGCGGGTTGCGCTCCATCTCTTCTTCACTGGCCGTTGCCGGCTTCTTCATCAAAAGCTCCCAGATTCCCTGCCGTGCGCCCTCTCGCAAACTGTCCTTCACAATGCGATCTTCCAACGAGTGAAAACTGATGACGACCAGCCGCCCGGAGGGCTTCAACAATTCAGGTGCGGCTTCCATCAACGTCCGAATCTCGTCCAACTCACGATTTACACAAATCCGGAGCGCCTGGAAGGTACGCGTCGCCGGATGAATTCTTTCCTGTTTCATTGCCGGGGCGGCGGATGCAACAATCCGGGCAAGCTGCCCTGTCGTTGTCACCGGCCGCCCGCGAACAATGGCTCTGGCGATTCTCCGCGACCTCCTTTCCTCTCCGTATTCGTAAATAAGGTCTGCCAGCTCACGCTCGCTCGCCTCATTCACCACTTGTGCGGCGGTGGGCCCGGTGCGCGTATCCATGCGCATATCCAGCGGTCCATCCGCCATAAAACTGAATCCCCTGTGCGCCTCGTCCAGTTGCAGGCTGCTCACTCCAAAGTCAGCCAGAATCCCATCCAGCGAGGCCGGCGCAAAGTGCCGCGCAATCGACCCAAAATCCTCGCCTACCAGCTCGATCCGTGGCGCCTGGCTGCCCAGCTCATTGCAAACTGCGGCCAGCTTTATCCTGGCCAACTCCAGGGCTTCCGGATCGCGGTCAAAACCAATCAACCGACCCTCCGGTCCAATCCGCCGCACCACTTCCGCAGCGTGTCCGGCCAGCCCCAGGGTGCAATCCGCGTAAACGCCACCGGCGCGCACTTGGAGAAACTCAATCGCTTCTTCAAAAAGAACGGGCACATGGCGTTCGCGTCGATTCGTCATGCGCTCCCCCTGGGGGGATTTCACCTCAACCGCGACGGCTCAGGATAGCCGCCATTGCCTTGCGATCCTCGACCGTCAATTCGTTCTCCTGCAGATTCCGCTCGAAGATCTCCCGGTTATGCACTTCCAGGTAAGTCCTCATGCCAAAAACCGTCACCTCGGCATCCAGCGCGGCCGAACTGCGCAAAATCTGCGGCAACAGGAGCCGGGCCTGGTTGTCCATCTCCACCTGCTGACCGTAGTAGCTGGTCATGTTCAGGTACTTCTTCACGGCGTCATCCATCGTGCTGGCGTCCGCCAACTGCTCTTCCCGCTTTTCCCATTCGGGGAGCGGCCAAATCTCGGCGCTCTTGCCGTCCGTGCTGGTCACGTAAAACTGCGTCACATGGGCAGCATCCACCAGCTGCTTGAAGGCAGAGGGCAGCTTCAACCGCCCCTTTTCATCAACCTTCGCCAGATGGTTTCCGCGAAACATTGCCCTGACCCTCGTGTGCCCGTCTTATCTCCCCTGCCCAACCGGGGTTGTTCAGGGTGGTTCGAAAAGCCTTTCGACTCCAAACCCTGCGTCCATAGGGAGAAAATCAGGTAATCTTGCCTTAGAACTTACCCTTTGACTCCCTTTTACTCCCTTTTACTCCACTTCAGACACGATAATAGCCCACCTTGTTGCTCCCTCCAATACCAAAAGTGATTGAAAGCGGGACGGGCCAGTGTATCTACAGTGGATTGAGTCAATCGACGCCGATCGACCCGCCTAATAGGCTTTGCACGGCCGTGAAGCACAACCCATTGTGTTTACTTGTTAGGTTCAGGCAGGCGACTCAGAGCTTGGCAAGGCACGCAGAAGGCGTTAGAGGAAAACAAAAGGCGAAACTAGCTCTCATCGTTGCTTTCCTGCTGCTTCTTGCGCGTGGAAACCAGCTTGAGCAGGTAGATCAAGACCAGTGTGTTCACGATGAGCAGCCCTACTCGCACCCAGGTCAGCCTGCGGAAGACTTCAAAGACTTCCCAGGGCAGGAACGAGGCCGTGATGACCAATGTGAGGTATTCGGCCCATGCCTGCTCAAGATAGAGACCGATTCCCTCGATCAGGCTGACGCCCGCATAGCAGAAGGCAACCATGCCGATGCGTCGCAGTAGAGGGTCGTTGAGCAGCGCGGCTTCGTCCAGGATGAAGTTCACAAAGCGCGACTCGGGATTGAAGCGGAGATCTGTGGTCACCTGCGCCAGCACATCGCCCGCGTCCTTATGCAGGAGACGCAGGGCGCCCACCCCGACAGATGCGAACAACAAAGCCTGCACAACCTTGTAGGTCGCGATCAGCACGAGCAGGCGATTGTGCTTTCTGGGTAACACGCGGGTGTTGCGTTGAGAATCGATGATATCCACGTCCAGCCAGTGAAAGGGTTCCGCTACCGATACGTTACATGATGATGCCTGCTTCTCTCAAAAGCACGTCCGCTTCGCCGGTATCCACAAACCGCATACACATTGTGCATCGGGTCATATCTCCGCCGGGTTGCTCGAATCCAAGCGCGCCTGCGGCGCGTTATGTCATAGGAACAAAAATTGCCATCGGAGAAGACAACGCCTATGCACCGCAAACAGTTCATTCTCGCCGCCGTCGCGGCCCTGTCGCTTA
>JAKBHH010000183.1 GCA_021836865.1 Acidobacteriota bacterium | reverse complement strand
CATCGGTTGACCCTGCTGCGGACCGGGCGCGCCCTGAGGCCCACCCTGTCCCTGGTAGCCGTTCCCGCCTGCGTAGCCCTGTCCGGGCCCAGGCCCACCCTGGCCCTGATATTGATTTGGATACCCAGTCGGCCCGCCGTTGCCCTGGGGACCGTAGCCAGGTTGCCCTGTTCCGTATCCGCCCTGCGGCTGCGTCGGGTAGCCGCCCGCGGCGGCGGGTCCGTTGCCTGGCTGGGGATTGTTCTGGTTGGGGCCTGCGGCCTGTGGCCCGGTGCGGTGGCAACCGGAAAACGCCAGCGCCGCGGCTATCAGCGCCGTGAGAGACAAGAGCTGCCACCGCTTCCTCAAGAGGGAACGACTCATAGGGGGAGATCCTCCAATAAAAATAGATAACTTCGGCAACGGGAAAGGCCTTCAAGGCGCAGTGCCTGCAGAAGTGGACGATCGAGGTCGCCGGTTATCCGGCTCAACCCCTTCGCCCCATCCCGCGGGCCAGAAAATAATGGGAACAACCGAGTGATTCAGATGCAAAGGATCTGCCCTGGGTTGCCGCCCGCGGCGGTAGACTGGTTGGGTTTGCCATCCACCTCGAAAAGGAAACGCTTTCTATGAAGCTGTGTCATCTTGCAGCAATTTCTCTGGCCCTGGGCACGCTCATCGCCGCCGCGCCCGGTGCACTTGCCCAGTGGAATCCGCCCAATCCCGTAGTGAGTTTTGAAAAGCAGGCTGACGGCCTGGAAGTGCGCCAGACCGCTGGCGTGCTGCGCCTGCAGGTGGATGCGCCGGACGTGCTGCACGTGACCTATGCAACCGCCGGCTTGAGCGCCCCGCCGCGGCCTTCTGACCACGTGGTCATCAGGAAGGACTGGCCCGCCGCGCCCTTTGACATTGCCTCTGACGACAAGACCGTCACCCTGATCACCGCGAGACTCAAGGTCGTCATCGAACGCGACTCCGGCGCCATTCACTACATGGGAGCCGATGGAGCCAACCTGACCACTGACAGCTATCGCTCCTTGCGCCCCGTCGAAGTCAACGGCGAAAACACCTTCCACGCCGAAGTCTACTTCGCCATCTACGGCTCGCACGAAGGGCTCTACGGTCTCGGTCAGCACCAGGCCGGCGTGTGGAACTACCGTGGCGAAACCGTGGACCTCTCGCAGGAGAACACCAACATCGCCGTCCCGCTGCTGGTCTCCTCCAACGGCTATGGCATCTTCTGGAACAACCCCTCACGCAGCCGCGTCAACAACCGCTTCATTCACGCCCTCTATCTCAGCGCCGAGGTCGCCGACCGCATCGACTACTACTTCGTCTACGGGCCTGAGCCGGATCAGATTATCGGCAGCTATCGGGAACTTACCGGACAGGTTCCTCTCTTCGGTCGCTGGGCCTACGGCTTCTGGCAGTGCAAAAACAAGTACGAGTCGCAGCAGGAGATCGAGTCCATCGCGGCAAAATATCGCCGGCTCCACATCCCCGTCGACAACCTCGTGCAGGACTGGTTCTGGTGGATCACCATGGGCGAGATGAAGTGGAATCCCAACTACCCTGACCCGCAGGCCATGATCGACACCCTGCACAAAGAGCACTTTCACCTCATGGTCTCCGTCTGGCCTTACTTCAGGCCCGGCAGTCCTGTCTATGATCAGTTCGACCGCGATGGATGGTTCGTCGCCAAGACCCTCACCGGCGGCTTCCATCCCGTCGGTCAGGCGCTCTATGACGCCACCAACCCTGAGGCGCGCAAGCAGTACTGGGCCAACGTCAACACGGCGCTCTTTCAGAAGGGCGTAGACGCCTGGTGGCTTGACACCGACGAGCCCGAGACCGAAGGCCGCGAAGACAACATTCTCGTCGATCACAAGCTCGCTATCGGCTCCGGCGCGCGCTACGCCAATGTCTTCCCGCTCTTCCACGCCGGCGGCGTTTCAGAGGGTCAGCAGGCTGCATCGCAGCAGAAGCGCGTCTTCATCCTGTCGCGTTCGGCCTATGCGGGCTCGCAGCGCTACGGCGTCACCGCCTGGTCCGGCGACGTGCTATCGGACTGGGTCACCTTCCAGCGCCAGATCTCCGCCGGCCTCAACTACGCCATCAGCGGCATGCCCTACTGGACCACGGACATCGGCGGCTTCATCTCCGGCGGCAACCTCGACGATCCCCAGTTTCGCGAGTTGTTCGTCCGCTGGTTCCAGTTCGGCGCATTTTCGCCCATCTTCCGCGTCCACGGCACGCGCAATCCCGACGAGAACGAGCTCTGGTCGTACGGCCCGGAGAATCAGAAGATTCTTGTCGACTATGACACGCTGCGCTATCGCCTGCTGCCTTACATCTACTCCGAGGCGTGGCAGGTCACCAGCAACCACTCCACACTGATGCGCCCCCTCGTCATGGACTGGCGCACCGACGTCGTTGCGCAGAACACCGGCGATGAATACCTCTTCGGTCCGTCCATTCTTGTCAGTCCTGTTTATACGCAGGGCGCCACCAGCCGCACCGTCTATTTGCCCGCCGCCACCTGGTACGACTTCTGGACCGGCGACAAGGTCCAGGGCGGCCAAAGCATCACTGCCGATGCGCCGCTTGCCAAGTTGCCGCTTTACGTCCGCGCTGGCTCCATCGTTCCCATGGGCCCGGCGATGGAGTGGTCCACTGAGAAGCCCGCCGACCCCATCGAGCTTCGCATCTATCCCGGCGCCAGTGGTGACTTTACCTTCTACGAAGACGAGAACGACAACTACGACTACGCCAACGGTGCGCACGCTACCATCCCGCTCCACTGGGATGATGCGGCCCGCACGCTCACAATCGGCGCGCGCCAGGGCAGCTTCCCCGGCATGTTGCCGCAGCACACCTTCCGCCTGGTCGTCGTCGGCAAAGATCACGGCACGGGCATCGGCGAAACTGCCGAGACGAATGCCACCATTCACTATTCAGGTGAGGCTGTGAGCGTAAAGCCGTGACGATGCCTCTTACCTGCTGCGGGGCCACATCGATGATTGGTCCCGCAACAGGCTCACTCGTCGACGGTCCGCTCGCTACAATCAATCCATGAGCAAAACCGTCATCTCCACTGCGTCTGCGCCCGCCGCCATCGGTCCCTATGCACAGGCCATCCGCACCGGCAGCCTCGTCTTCACCGCAGGACAAATCGCGCTCGACCCCGTCACCGGCCTCGTGGTCCCCGGAGGCATCGCCGAGCAGACCACGCGCGTGCTCGATAATCTCAAAGCAATTCTGGAAGCCGCCGGCTCCAGTCTGGCACAGACCGTAAAAGCCACTGTCTTCCTCAAGGACTTCAACGATTTCGCTGCCATGAACGCGGTGTACGGCGCCTATCTCGCGCCCGCTCGCATCGCCGCGCCTGCGCGCAGCACGGTCGAGGTCTCCCGTCTGCCCAAAGATGTCCTTGTTGAAATAGAACTCGTCGCCGAAGTCTGAACGACCTTCCCCAGGAGGTTCATCCCATGAGTGAAGCCAAAGATAA
>JAKBHH010000100.1 GCA_021836865.1 Acidobacteriota bacterium | reverse complement strand
CTTGGCCGCAACGAAGGAAAAGCCGAGGCGCTGCGGCAAGCACAGCTCGATATGCTGCACACTGGCGAGCCGCCGTTTTATTGGGCCGGATTCGAGCTGGTAGGCGAGCCGAGCGGCAGCCTCTTCAATAGGTCGAGCACGGAAACCCCGGTCAGGAGCAATCAATGACGACGAATTCGGCCTTAAAGACCACGTTGCCCATCCAACTCTCCGCGAACGACCGGCATGTCATTCTCGACAATGTACTCAAAGCCCTGCAGAAACGGTTCTATTCGCCGGAAAAACTGAACGAAGACTGGCTTGCGACTGTAGAGCGCCACAGACCGCTGATTGAAGGATCGCCAACTGCGGACGCCTTTGAGCAAGCCATAAGCGATCTGCTCACTGAGTTGCACACGTCCCATCTGGGCTTCTTTCACGGCAGCGCGCGCAGAGCGTCCAGCCGCGCCGCCCTCAGTGCAACCTATCTTGCCGATGACACGCCCTATGGAAAGCGCTGGATTTTTCAGGATGTCCATTCCGGCGGGGCCGCGAGCATTGCCGGGATTGAGCCGGGCAATATCCTGCTTAGCGTCGATGGCCGGGAGATCACTCCGCCTGAGCATCCCGTCTTTGTCATGGGCAAGCAGACCAGCATTGAAATCGTCGGCAACGACGAGCAGCGACGCACCACGTCCGTTGATGTAGCTCGTCCGAAAGGCAAGAAGCTCCACTTTATTCAACCAACGCTCGTTGAGACCCGCCACATGGGCGGTGGACTGGGGTATCTGAAGGTTGCAATGTTCCCCGGCATGGTTGGCGTCGAAGTGGCGAATGCTATCTCCCGCGCGGTTGAAGAATTGGGTGCGATTGAAAGCCTGATGATCGACCTCCGAGGCAACACCGGAGGAGGCGTCGGCGCGCTGCGCGTCATGAGCCTGCTGACTCCGGAGAAAATCCCGGTGGGCTTTGCACTGGACAGGCGGCGAATCACAGCAAATCTGGATTCGGAAAAGCTCACCTTTCCCAGATTCTCACGCATCCCTATGTCCACCAAAGCCCTCTGGCCACTCGCTCTAAAATTTGCACCTGCGATGCTGGCCAGGAAGCCGATCGTGCTTCAGTCTGAAGGGGTGGGCAAAAAGCCGTTTCATGGACGGGTCGTACTGCTCGTCAACCGGCACACCGCCAGCGCCGCCGAGATGATCGTCGCGTTTGCGCGCGAAAACAAACTGGCCACGATCATTGGCGAGAAGACCGCCGGACGGCTCCTTTCGGCGACATCCGTCAAAGTTGGCAAGGACTTTCGATTGGCGCTGCCCACCGGAGCTTATTGCACGTGGAGAGGAACGATCCTGGAGGGGACTCCCATCGTCCCCGATCAGATTGTCGAGTTCGATTGGCACCAAGCACGGGCGGGCGCGGATGCTCAACTTGAGAATGCGGCTAAATCTCTTGCCCGTCGACCGACCGAAACAGCCAGTTGAATGGGAAGTCGCACCAGCAGTGTATTCGAATAGTTCCGCAGAAACCAAATCATCAGCACCGTCTTCTTGGCGGTGCTCTTTGCCATTGGAGGCTACATCGCCTTCGTATATCGCGCTAGGGTATTGGGGCACCGCCGTTGGACTGCATTGGACCCCACCACGCTGGGCCTTTGTCTGGTCTGGAGTTTTGTTTGCCGCTGGCGTCTTGCTGCTGTTGTTTGGGCGTTTATTCCGCCCACTCCAGCGAACACTCGCTCCCTCCGTCAGACTCTTCCAGGAGAGATTCCTGAATCCGCGCCGCCGGTCGTGAATTGATTTGACGTGGGGTTCAGCTCTTGGCAGGGTTCTACCGACCGTGTTACATTAGTCCGTGTAATAGTAGGATACAAAACCGTGAATGCTAAAACCCGCCATCAGTGTTCGCCCAAACCTGTTCTGACCACCAGGCCACTACTCTCCAGTCGGCAGGCGCAAGGGCTGGAGTCCACTTTCAAACTGTTGGCCAACGCCACGCGCCTGCGGATGCTGCACGCCCTCGCCCGCGCGGGTGAGCTGTGCGTCGGTCAGATAGCAGACGTACTGGGAATGAAGCCTCAAGCAGTCTCGAATCAACTCCAGCGGCTGGCTGCGCGTGGCATCGTGGAAGCGCGGCGGGACGGCCTTCAAATTCATTATTCCATTCTTGACCCATGCGTTCTCACCCTGCTGCATCAAGGATGGTGTCTGGCGGAGGATGCGCAGATCAGGGCATTTGACCAAGTAGAGAGCGCTGCATCATGAGCACTCGTGGACGTGAAGCTGTTTGCTGCGGCAGCGCGGCGCAATCGCTCGGCGGAATAGCCGCTCAGGATTTCGCTGCACTGGATCAGGCAGCGGTAAAACTCATTTGTGCGGATGGTCGGTTCTCAGTGCCTGCTCAGCAGATGGGCCGTCTGTTAGGCGAGCGTATAGCCATGGAGCGCGGCGGCAAATCGCTGCGCCTGGATGAGGCTTTATCGACACTGGTGTCCGCTTGCGGCTGTGAATGTGTGCTGCACTCACACTTTCTGCAAAGGACTCCGGACGGGGCACTCCTGCAAATTACGGGATGCACCACGGTTTTAGGCTGGGAAATCCCCGCTGTGAATCGCGCGGTGTGCGGCTTCGATGCAGGGCTTTTCGAGGGTTTTCTTTCCAGCGCGACAGGCAAAAGCGTGGGTGTCGAAGAGACAGCTTGCCTCGGCCTGGGAGATTTCTCATGTGAGTTCAAGATCACAGTCGATTCGGCACAAGCCGTGAATGGTGAGCGGGAAGGAGTCGGAGATGGCAACTGCTGAAGACATAAGATCGGCCTTTCACATCATCACTACCCAAATTGATGAGGCCATCGCCGCGGCCAAGTGCCACAAGTGCGGATGCCTGCAACAGACGGTGGAAGCGCTGGCCGGCACAGAAGCAGGGAAAGGGGAACTGGCTCCCGTTCTTGCGAGAGCGAAAACCATCTTCGAGCCAAAGAAGTATGACTGTTTAGGCTGCCCCGTCTGTTATCCGGCCCTTGCTGCCAATGCCTTTGTCGAGGCATTTCCTGAAGCAGGGGCGGGTCTTGATCTCTGCCCGACAGAGGAACCGGAGGAACGGCATGGCTGGCCACCGTTACCCGGCGACTATTTCGTTGTCCGCTATGGGGCTCCGGTTGCTGTCTGTGCGCTCAATAGCGAACCGCTGGTGAAGGTTCTTGCCGAGCGGAAGCCCGAAGGTCTGGCTGTGATCGGGACCATGCATACGGAAAATCTCGGTATCGAGCGCGTGATTAAGAACACGCTCGCAAACCCGCATATTCGCTGTTTACTACTCTGTGGTGAGGATACGCAGCAGGCGGTAGGTCATCTACCTGGACAGTGCTTTGAAAGCCTGTTCCAAAATGGACTGGACGAGCGGAGCCGAATCATCGGCGCGCGAGGGCGCCGCCCGGTGCTCAAGAATGTGAGCCGGGAAGAGGTGGATGCCTTTCTGAAGCAGGTGGAGCTGATCTCGATGGTGGGCGAGGAAGATGCAGACATCATTGCGGGGCAGATTCAATCCTGTGCCGACCGCAACCCCGGCGTGTATCCATACCCCTTTAAGGAGTCTCAAATTGAACGAATACAGGCACCCGAACCCAAACACCTGACCCTCGACAAAGCTGGGTATTTTGTAGTCTACCCCGAAATACGCAGCAAGCGACTTGTAGTGGAACACTATACAAACCAGGGCGTGCTCAACTGTGTGCTTGAAGGCACTTCGATCGGGGCACTCTACAGCGAAGCGATCGAACGCCAACTGGTGACGCGGCTCGACCATGCCGCGTATTTAGGACGAGAGCTGGCACGCGCTGAACAAGCCATTCTGACCGGTGCGTCCTTCGTGCAGGATGCAGCTCCCGGAGAACTTCTTCCTGCAACCGCAGCTCCCTGCGGCTCAGGAAGTTCGTGCGGCTGCCCCTCCACTCCGAAACCTGCGGCAAGTTCCTGCTCCTCGCCAGACGCAGAGAAAGTGGTCTACCAATGAAAACCAGAGTATTCGGACTCATTGCCGTAGTGCTGATTGTCGTATGCATCCTTGCATATAAGACGAACCGGACACCGCAAACGCAGAACACTACGACCCATCCTCGCGTGTTGCTTGTGGCCGATCTTCACGAAGCTGGTTCAGACGGCGACGCCTGCGCCGAAATCATTCACTCGGTCCGAGCGGCGCAAGCCCGGGGCATTGCCGTGCTGGAACTCAGCCCTGACAGCAAATCGAATTTGCTTACGCGCTACCATGTCCTGACCATTCCTACTGTCCTGATCCTCGACCACAACGAACAGGTTGTTGCACGCTTTGAGGGGGAAGGCCCCGATACCGTGGTGGCTGTACGCAGCCAGATGCGGCAGTTGAAGTAGGTCAGCATGATCATTCCTGAAACGTTGAACCAAGCACTCTCTGGAGGAAACATCGCGGCGCTGCCGCTTGCGCTCGTGGGTGGCGTGATCGCGGGCGTGAATCCTTGTTGCCTTGCGCTTTACCCGGCAGCAGCAGGCGCGTGCTGCGGTACTACACAACAGCAAAGCCTAAAGCGCCCGCTTGGGAATGCCATCGCCTTCGTGCTCGGGATTGCTGTTTCCGTCGCACTGCTCGGCTCGCTCGCGGCCTATATTGGCCGGATGGCAGTGGTGGCGACACCGTTCCGCTATGCCATCGCCGTTCTGCCGATCCTTATGGGAGTCTATCGACTGGGATGGATTCGGTTGCCGAAGATGGTGCCCAAAGCCTTCCGGCCAGGCTTAGGCGGAGCGTTTGGAACCGGCCTGTTGCTCTCGCTCATCATCGGCCCGTGCGGCACGCCCGTCCTCGCCTCCGTTCTTTCCTTCGCGGCTTACAAACAGAGCTTTCTGTACGGAGGGCTGTTGTTGTTCCTGTACGGTATCGGCAATGGACTCCCGCTCGTTTTGGTGGGAACAACCGCTGGAGGACTTCTGAAACGGCTGGATTGCAGCCGGTTCGGAAACTGGATCGACCCCATCGTAGGAGGTTCGCTTTTACTGCTCGGTTTCTACCTACTGTGGCGTATTTGAGTCGCGCTTTACGATCTATCCTGCGCTTCATGTCAGCGATCACCTACTGAATCTTAAGCGGATAGTAATATGCCGCTTTATCCTGCTCATGCGTGGTGGAAAGGTAATACTGCCCGACATGGGCACGCCGTAAATCGAGATCGACAGATAGCGCTTCTTGCTGTCCGCTATTGCTGGTCGTTGCAACAGCTTCGCTAATCAATCCACTTCCATCTGGACCATGCGTGACCGCCACGACATATTGGCCAGGGGAACTGAAGCGCGGCATGACGATGGTCAGCCGAACACGAGCGGCAGGCAGCGTGACAGATTGCAATTGCCCCCGCTGCTGGCCTCGAAATGCACCAGCGTCCCACAGATTGACCGTTTCGGAGACAACCGCGCTATTTGTCGCCAACGAATGCTTCTGCAGCTCGTGTCGAGCAATCGTGATGACCGCTGCGATGACGACACACGTCGCAACAGCGGTTGTGAGCACCAGCTTTGGCTGCCGCGACTGATGTTCGCGCCGCATCGTCAATAGACGACGCATACAGGCAGGACAGGTTGCGGCGTGATCGACACGCGGATCGGAAAGACGGATGTCCCTGGATTTGCGGGCCAGTTTCTGTAGAAAGTCTTCTCCGGGGCAGGGGCCTTGCGGTGTCGTCTCACCTGCGAGCACCCGCTCCTGATGCCGTTGCTCGATCCATTTCTCGAAACGGTCCTCGGCTCGTGAGGGCCACTGCAGATTCAATCGCATTGGGAAGAATCTCCAGACCGGGAGAGGTTCTGAAGAACCGATTCTAACTCCCGAAAGTATGCGCGGCGTACCGCTGTGTGGTCCATATCCAATTGCTTCGCAATCTCCCGCCACGAGTATCCCATCCAGCGCCAATGAACGATGGAATTTGCAAATGGGGACAGTTGCGCCAATAGTTCCCTGGCATATACGCGCTGCTCGATCTCAGGCCGTTCAGCGTACATCGGCTCCAGATCGGCAAGAGAGCCATGCGAAAGCTCGCGGCTGCGCTTCGCTGCAAGCTGTTTCGCGCGTCTGCGGAGGATGCTCTTCACATGCGCTGTCAATTTGACTTGAAGCGCATCGGGGTGTCGCCCGAGGTAATCCGCTGCATTGTGAACGGCGTGATCCATCAAATCGTGCGCGGCATCGTGATCGTATAGATATGTCCAGGCGCAAAGAAGAGCGTAAGACCAGGCTGCCTGGGCAGCGGCCTCCAGCACCCGATCAGAAGCTGGATGCCCGGTCGAATAGGCCCAACTCCACGTCCGATCTTGCCAGCGAGGACCATTTGGCGGCATTTGCGAGCGTCTGCGCGAGGGGGATTGACCACCAGTTATCCAGAAGTATAGGCGATGAGATTGCCGCCATAGTGAAAAGACTTCCAATATCCATGCCCCAAACGGCTTCCAGAGGTGCCTTTAGTAAGTACGGAACACGCCTCTGAAGAATTGCCCGAGGAGTGCGTGCGCAAGTCCGCCAATGTCGAGTAGCGGCGGTGTTGTGTGGCGAGGACGGCGGTTGAGGCCAATCTCGATGGAACTAAAGACGGCTACAGGCATAACCCTACAGCCGCAATGGGCTGTGGACTGAGCCGTCTCCGTCCGTCGCAACCCACACACCACGCAATTTCGGAATACCGCCAGTTTTCGTCCAAGGAACAAGCCGCGATCCGATTTGCGCTGGCGCTGGTTCAGGGAAAATGGAAGATCGGCATACTCTGTCGGCTTCAGCAAGGTCCGGCACGGCCCGGCGAACTGCGCCGACTATTCCCGGATGCGTCGAAGAAAATGCTGACCCAGCACCTCCGTCAAATGGAACGGGATGGAATCATCACTCGAACCGACATGAGCGGGAAAGTATCTCATGTCGAATACTCCTTGTCCGAGCTGGGCGGCGTGGCCGTCTCTCATCTCCTCCACTACTTAGCAACATGGACTACAGAATATCTGCCTCAAAACGTACCCAGTTTAAGCCATGCGCTCGGCTCGTGGATGACGAAATCGAGAAGCGCCTAACGCGATTGGCACAGCAAGCAATCAAATGTGCTACCTGGCTTTCCCTTTACTCGGCATTCAAAGGGGTGAGCTGCGCCGGTTCTTCAAGAATGTCGAGCAGCGCCCGCGCGCAATAAACCCGGCCGCGCTTCGAGTCGGAAACCGGGCGCAGAACACAATTTCGCTCCAGCCGCTCGATGGCGCGCTGCGCCGTCGTAAAAGCAAGGTTCAATTGATTGGCAGCGCCGGTGGTTGTAACGAAGGGATTTGCCGCCAGAAGATCGAGCACTCGCAGCGGCGTATTCGTCGACTGGCCAGCCAAATCGATTCGCCATTGGACAAGCAAATCGTTGATGCGCGTCGCCCGGCTCAGCGCATCCTCGGACATGCGTGCAATTCCCTGTAGAAAATACTCCAGCCAATCTTGCCATGCACCGCGCCCGCTCACTGCACGCAAGCCGTCGTAATAGTCTCGGCGGCTAGCTTCAAAGAATGCGGAGAGATAGAGTAGTGGAGTAGGAAGAATTTTTCTCTCGATCAAAAACAGCGTGATGAGCAACCGTCCCACGCGGCCGTTGCCGTCGAGGAATGGGTGGATGGCTTCAAACTGATAATGGGCCAGCGCAATCGTCACCAGAGGTGGCAATTCCGATCCATGAAGAAATTTCTCCCAGGCCGTGAGACATGGTTCCACCTCGCCAGGCGGTGGAGGAATAAAGGTGGCCGTCGCCAGCGTACTGCCGGGCTTGCCGATCCAATTTTGCGTGGTGCGGAAGCGGCCTGGAGTTGCGTGATGCCCTCTTGCACCCTCCATCAGCTTCTCGTGCAACTCGCGAACGAGGCGCACGCAAAGGGGAAGCTCCTTGAGTCGCACGATACCATGCTCCAGCGCGACCACATAGTTGCCGACTTCGCGCAGGTCTTCAGGACTGCGGTTCACTGCCGCTCCTGCCTCGGCTGCAAGCAATTCACCGAGTGTGGCCTGCGTGCCTTCGATCTTGCTGGACAAGACGGCCTCACGCCGCACGAAAGGTCGCATCAGAACATGAGGATTGGGCAGACGTCCGCCCTCGCCGGCCAGCCTCCCGATGAGCCGGTCCGCGTCGGAGAGTACGCGAATGAGCCGCGGCGTCCATTCCACTGCCGGAGGCAAAGGGGTGGGTACAAAGGCCGAATACGAACCGAGGGAAATCATCCTGCCGGGAATGTTGGGGGACTTGGACATAATTTCTTGGCACGAAAATGGCGAGATCTGCTATTTTCGATATTCATCTTAATCGAAAATAAAGCATCTGGCTATTAGCGCGAATGCAAATATCTCTACATCGCTGCTTGCGGTGTGTTGAAGCAGTTTTGATCAACGGAAGCGATGCCCGACACAGAATGAAGGAGAAGGATTGCGGGCTGACCCGCCACGACTCAGCCCACGGCCCAGTTGGTGTCAAGATTGACGGCAGAATTTTGGTGTCAAATTGGTGTCAAAATGCGCCGATTTGGCCGGTTTTTCCGGCTCATCCGACTTTTAAGTACATAGCCGTCAATAACTTACAATTTCGCCAGTTCCATGGCATGGAAGAGGTCGTCGGTTCGATCCCGACCAGGTCCACCAAACAGTCTTTGGTCTCTTTGAATCTGCAAACAATAGCCAACAATCCTCCAATATCCCCGCAAAACGGGCGCCTTTTGCCCCTGAAGGGCACAGGAGAGAATTCTCCGCGCACTGAAGTCTGCTCCTAAACAGAGCCATTCTCTGATCGGAAAATGCCGAGTGTCCTTGGGCAATCGGAGATTTGTGGCGATTCTCGGCTTCAATGCCAATCTTACGTGAGCGCTACGCGAACCACAGGTTCTACGAAGTCGGTGAGGTGTGGTTTTGCAAGCTGGCCAGCCTTGCATGCTGAAGTAGTTTCCACTGGTCTGGCAGCCATGCGGATAGCTCGCTCATTCGTGCCGTGGGCAGGTTAGTCAGCAGCTGCGTGAGATAGAGTTGCGGGTCCACATCGTGGCGGCGGCAGGTGCTGGTCAGACTGGCCAGGATCTCCGCCGTTCTGCCACCGCGCGGATTGCCCACGAACAAGGAGTTCTTCCGATGGAGGACGACGCGCTTCATCTCCCGTTCGCTGACGTTGTTATCGATGGGCACCGCGCCGTCCGAGCAGAACACGTTCAGTTCCGTCCATTGGCCCAGGGCGTAGTGGATCGCCTCGGCCATGGGATGCTTGGGCAGCAAGCGTTCCTTCCACTCGAGAAGCTTCTTCCGCAGTTGCGCCAACACCGGCGCCGACTGCTCCTGGCGCAACTTCAGGCAGCCGGACGCGACCATCTTCGAACTTGATCGCTTGGCCAGCCAGCCTCATGAGCTTGTCGCTACCCGGACCAGGTTGATAGATCTCGATCCCGTTTATACCCTCGGCCTTGAGTTCCTGAATCAGCGCGGTTCCGGAAGCTTTGTCTACGATGACGACTTTTCTAGGGTCGAATCTTTCATAGAGATCTTTGGCTGCACGCTTGAGTAGCGGGAAGTTGAGACGCATCCGATAGACGTGGAGTAAATAGAACTTGCCATCGCATAATCCCCACGTCGTGCAAACGCTATAGTCATTCAACTCGCCTGCTTTGTTGGCGGTATCCCAACTCTGAACAATCATGCGGAATTCAGGCTTTGCCGCGGGTGAGTAGTATTGGAGCCACTCTCGCTTAATCAGGCCACCTTCAAGCGGCATGGGATTCTGCTGATACTGACTTTGAAAGTTATATTCTCCGATGGTGGCTCGGATCTTTTGGTAGGTCTCGACCGAGTCGCGTTCCGGATGTAGCGCCTGACCTGAACTCCGGTTAAAAACACGCTGCCCGAGTGGCCCTTCAAAGGAAATCCGCTCATCCTCTATCGCGATGGCGGGCAGCGAGAGAACCTCCCAGCGCTCCCGTTCCATGACCTCGCCGACCAGGTCTTCCTGATGCAGGCGCTGCATTACGATAATCATGGCGCCATCCTCTTTGCTGTTGAGCCGGCTGAGCAGGGTGTTGAAGAACCAGTCGTTTGCCGCGCGGCGCCGAGTTTCAGACAGAGCGTCGTCGGGTTTCAGAATGTCGTCAAGGATCAGCAGGTCGGCTCCGCGCCCGGTGAGGACGCCGCCAACCGACGTCGCATACGGAATCCCTGCGCTGTGGTCATGAAGTCGTTCACTGAACTTTTGTCCGCGGATAGTCTGGTCCGAGGGAAAGTATCCTTGTAGAAGGAACTGCCTATTATGGTACGGCAATCGCGCGCGTGTTTGTCGGCCAGATCCTGGCCATAGCTGGCGCAGATGATCTGTTTTGCGGGATTATGGCCGAGCAGCCAAGCCGGAAATGCGACGCTTGCCGCGTGCGATTTCAAGGTGCGCGGCGGCAGATTGACGATCAACCGTTTCGTCTGACCCGTGCGGCATTTCTCGAGCGTTGCGGCCAGCAGATCGATGTACTTGCCCGTTATGAAGTCTGCATGCGGATTGAGCTCATAAAACGCGCGCTCGACAAACGTCGCAAAATCATTGCGCAGCAGGACCCGGTACTCTTCAGGAGTTAGCTCTGCCGCGCTGATCATTCTTCTATCTCGCCTCCAGTGGAAGTTGCTGCCTCAGTTTTCAATTTCTCCAAGCGTCGGCGCCACGACTGCATGACTCGCTGATCTGATTCGTGGACCACCAGCGGTGCCGACCCTTCACTGATGGCCTCCTCTGAACGCTGGACCAGCGGAAGGAACTCGCGGGTTGCACGCAGTTCTCCTTGGGCTGCTTTATTCCCCAATTGCGTCACAATTGCCTCGAGTTTGGTGACCGTGCGGGTTCCGCGCGGACCGTTCATCCTAACTGGCTGGCGACTCTCCCGCAAGACAATGCAGGCGAGATTTTTCGAACCCTTTGGCCGACCGCTCGGGTTCCCGGAATTGCCTTTCGCGAATTGACCACTCTTAGGGAACCTCTGAAAATCTCCGAGTTATAAAGTTCCTCGACCGGCATTTGTCCGCATCCGCTCAAAATCAGTCGATTGCGCAGCTATTCCACCGCTCATTTTGCCCGCCACCGGCTCATTCGGCCTCCGGCGGACACACTACGCCCCGTGAGGGGAAAGCTGTAAATTGATCTTCGCCAGCCTCCGGCGATGCTGATAAATATTGACCGCAGCAAAGGCCGCGCACAGCCACTCGTGATTCTTTTTCAACCCGCGATAGCGAACCTTCGTATGCCCAAAGACGCGCTTCAAGATGCGGAACGGCCACTCCACCTTGGCTCTCACTCGTGCCTTCACGCGATTCTTGCGCTTCTCGACCGCGTCCACTCCGGCCTCGGTCTTCACCCGGCGGCTGGTCATATCCTGAGCTCGGGGCGCGGCCTCGTGGATGGCCTCCGTTTGCCCTTGATAACCCGCATCGCCCCACACTTTCTTCTCCTCGCCGTGCAGCAACTCGGGCAGCATATGCACGTCGGAAACACTGGCCGCCGTCGAGCACACCGAATGCACCACGCCTTCTTTTGAATCCACGCCGATGTGCGCCTTCATTCCGAAATACCACGGATTGCCTTTGCGCGTCTGATGCATCTCCGGGTCGCGCTCTTTCTTCTCGTTCTTCGTCGAACTCGGCGCGTGGATGATCGTCGCATCGACGATGGTGCCGGTCGTGATGCGGATGCCGCGCGAGACCAGGTACAAGTTCACTGCATCGAGCATCTGACCGCACAAATCATGCTCTTCAAGCAGATGGCGGAAGTTCAAGATCGTCGTCTCATCCGGCGCCGGAGCGCGACCCAGATCGATGCCGACAAAGCGCCGCAGCACGGATGACTCGTAGAGTGCGTCCTCAACCGCCGGGTCGGAGAGGGCAAACCACTGCTGCAAAAAATAGACGCGCAGCATAATCTCAAGCCCCACCGGCTTGCGGCCCACTTCGCCTTTTGCATAGTGCGGCGCAATCAGCGTGAATAACTCGGCCCATGGCATGACAGCGTCCATTTCCTCGAGAAACTGCTCGCGCCGCGTCTTCTTCGAGTAGCGTTGAAACTCCGATTGATGGGCCAAGGTAAGCTGCTTCATCTGTGATCGATCTCCTCCATCCACATTACCCGCAATGGCTGTGGAAAGAAGAGATTTTCAGGGGTTCCCAAGGCGAACGATCGAGCTACCCCCACCTAGCTTCTCCACTTTTACCTGCACAGGAATGCTCTCAATCATGGCAGCGACGTGCGTTATTACGCCAACCTTGCGGCCTTGTCCGTGAAGTGTTTCAAGAGCGGTAATCGCAATGTCAAGTGTGTCGGCATCAAGAGCTCCGAATCCTTCATCAATGAATAGAGTATCGACGGAGAACTCGTTACCTTCGGTCTTGCCGTTATGGTCATAGTAGGCGATGGCTAGACCTAACGCTCGGCCCGGCTTGTTCAGCCCGATCTTTTCTGTCCAATCGCTGAAATGGCCGTTGCCGTCGTTAGGATAGGAAATCACTGTGATGGGTTTAAAAATATCCGGATGACAATACGCACGATAGCCCAGCTGCCGTTGTCCACACCAGATGTCGGTAAAATTCCAGTCGAGATAGCGACCAACGATCAGATCCAGCTTCCCATCGTTATCGAAGTCAAACCAGATAGTGGACGAAGACCAGCCACTCGAACCCACTCCAGCCTGCGTGGTTACGTCGGTAAAAGTCCCATTGCCGTTATTGTGGTAGAGCGTGTTGTGTCCATACCCGGTTACGTAAGATCTTCGTATCCGTCGTTATCGTAATCTCCGATGGCAACGCCCATTCCGTAGCCGGTACCCTGCACGCCTGCCTTCACCGTCACGTCTTCAAACGTACCATCTTTTCGCTGATGATAAAGCCGGTTGAAATACTCCGTGCCAGCTTTCTTTGGAATATCATGCAGCGGCTCAGGATCGTTGATCTTGGCACCGTTGACCAGAAACAGGTCTAGTCGGCCGTCATTGTCATAATTGAACAAGGCAACACCAGACCCCATCGTTTTCAACAAGTATTTTTTCGACGTGTGCGATGCGCGATGCAGGAAATCTACCCTACTTTGTTGAGTTATATC
>JAKBHH010000182.1 GCA_021836865.1 Acidobacteriota bacterium | reverse complement strand
GGGCAACAATGCCGGAACCAGTGCTGCCATGCCGCATATCACTTTCACTTCGCCGGAAGTAGCCCAGATCGGGCTCACGGAAAGGATCGCGCGAGAACGATTCAGTGGCGACGACCTGCAAATCAAGTCGTTCGACATCAACAAGGTCGACCGCGCAGTGAACGAAGATGACCGGCTGGGATTGATCAAGATTATCGCGCGCGGCAACGGCGCGATCCTCGGTGCAACCATCGTTGGAGAGCGGGCGGGAGAAACCATCACCGAAATAGCCGTTGCGATGCGCAACCGTCTCAAGTTGAGCGACCTTGCCGCGACGATCCATCCCTACCCGACCTACTCTACGGGCATACAGTTACTGGCGACGAAGATGGCAGTCGAACGCGCCTTCTCCGGAACCTCCGGCAAGATGATTCGTGGCTTATCTGCGTTCTGGCGCTAACTAGCTTCGGCGATCGTGCGAGCGGGGCCTTAACCATCGACCAATGCGTCGATGATGGGACACTTTGCTCCGTCACCGGCATCGCATTGTTGCACCAGCTTGCCGAGGGCCTGCCGCACCGCCCTCAGGTCGGCCATCTTTTCGTCAATCAACTCTAGCTTGTGGGCAGCAAGCGTTCGAGTGGTCTTACAGGAGCGCGCTTCATTCAGCAGCAGGAGTTGTCCTACCTCGGCCAGCGTGAAGCCAAGCGCCTGCGCGCGTTTAATGAATCGCACCCGTTTGGCCAGTTCCAACGAATAACGTCGTTGCCCATTGAGAGGTTTGGCCGGTTCTTCGAGCAGCCCACGCCGCTGGTAATAGCGGATTGTTTCGACGTTCACTCCAGCAGCATCAGCCAGCTTGCCGATGGTCATGCCTGTGCTCATGCGGTTTCCCGTTGACTCCGTACTAAGGTACGGACTCTACAATAGCACCTGGGATGTCGCTCTGAGGAGATCGGCACGATGCAACTCACCGGGAAAGGATCGCTGATTGCGGGTGCACTGGCCGCCGTGGGCGCGTCAGTATGCTGTGTCGGGCCTCTGGTGCTTTTGGCGCTCGGAATCAGTGGCACCTGGGTCGGGAGTTTGACAGCAATGGAGCCATTCCGACCCTTCTTCGTCATCCTGACGCTGGTATTTCTTGGGTTGGCCTTCCGCAAGCTTTACCTGCTGCCGCAAGTCTGCGTTCCAGGGACACCGTGTGCGAATCCGGAGACCCGCCGGCGACAACGGGTGACCTTCTGGATCGTTACCGCGCTGTTGGTTGGCTTGTTGGCCGTGCCATGGCTCGCCCCGCTGTTCTATTGAAAGGAGTCTCAGTTGCGTAAACTGCTGATTGCCGCACTCGCCGCCGTGCCTCTCATAGCATTCGCGGAGGCGCCCAAAACGGTCACGCTCGACGTGAAGAACATGACCTGCGCGGTCTGTCCAATCACGGTGAAGAGGTCGCTGGAGAAAGTCTCCGGCGTGAGCGCCGTCAAGGTCGATTTTGCCAAGAAGACGGCGGTCGTCACCTATGACCCGGACAAGACCAAACCGGAAGCCCTGACGCGCGCAACCACAGACGCCGGCTATCCCTCGACGGTGCGGAAGTGATATGAGTGACATCGTTCTTGAATCCGTGCTGACCTGCCCGCACTGCGGCTTTGCTAAGTCGGAAACCATGCCCAGCTACGCCTGCCAGTTCTACTACGAATGCGGTAACTGCAAGGCACTCCTTCGGCCGAAGCCGGGTGATTGCTGCGTGTTTTGCTCGTTCGGCTCGATCAAATGCCCCTCAATCCAGCAGCGCGATTGTTGCCGATAATGCACCGCGAGTTGATGGCCGCGTCATTTGATACTCAATGGATAAAAATACGAGGCTGGATCTCCTCATGCAAATATCCGCCCGGACAAGCCCGGCACAGGCATCTGATCGTCCCAAGGCGTATCTTCCGCGCGAGCACGGGGCGACTGCAATGCTTCTCACCCCGATCTTCAGCGTCGCCATTCTGGCCCGGACCTGGCATTGGAGCGAGGTTGTGGTTCTTCTGGCGGCGTTTGCCGCGATGTCTGCAAAAGATCCAGCCGTCTTGCTCGTCCGGCAGCGATTTGTGTGGAAGCAAAGAAGCCCCGAGTCGTTTGCGGCCTGGCGATGGCTTTTGGGATGGAGCGTTGTTCTCATCACGAACGTCTCGATCCTCCTGAAAGCCTGGCCTTTCAAGGCGTTTTTAGCCATCGGCGTGGGTGTTGCAGCCTTTGGCGCGGGATAGCTACCCGAATGGGCTTCATTTAACCAATCTACCGCTCTCAACGAGCGCAGTGTTGACGCCTAATTGACGTGGGCTGTTCAATTCGCTTTCGCGGCAGCATCACCTCGAAGTGATGCGATTGCGTAATCGAGTTGCCGGTCTGCTCCATGCCGTCGGTCTCGCCAGTCGAATTCGATGATCTGATCTGGCTCGATGGGTGTTCCTTCAAGAACTGTGCCTTTCCATGTGTAGTAAGCGCCTGTAGGCAGTGCAAGACGGAATCCATTGCCTACCTTCACAGACGTGGCAGAAAGTAACCGGCCCGCGGTCTTTTCGCCAGTAATCGTCGCCAGGTTGTTCTCGCGTGCGAATGCGACAATCATCTCCGCGGCGCTCGCGGTGTGCCGATTGACGAGCAAAACGACCTTGCCGTGGAAAGGCCTCTTCCCCAGCCCTTCGGTTTGAAGAACAATAGGCTTCTTCGCCATCATTGCGGGAGCGAACTTGAGCGCGAGACGCCAGAGCGTCTTCGTCGAGGAAGGAATTCGTGAGAATCGCCGAAATGCCTGTTTCTCCGATTCGAGATTTGCCGTTACGCGGCGCCTGTCGAGAGCAAACCCGACTGGAATCTGAGTTGGAGTGAGCAGGCTCATCACGCGGAGCGCGCCGATTCCTCCTCCTGTATTGCCGCGCAAGTCGATGATGAGGCTCTCGACCGGCCCCAACTGTTCGACTGCTTTGGAGATTTCATTTGCGATCACGACGCCCACCATGCCGGGGAACATGGCCACTTTCAGATAGCCAAGCCCATCCCCGATCCGGCGCGACTCAACAAGTGTCGGTTCGATGAAGTGAAGTTTCTTCCCTTTAGGACGCGCCACATCCACGGAGACGGTCCGTCGCTTGTCGCAGTTGTCGATGAACTCTACCCTGGTTTGCTGCCCCATTGGGAAGACTGGATGTTCAGGAGGGACGATGTCACGGTCATCGACGCGAAGCAGGATGTTCCCCGGTTCAATACCCGCAATCGCAGCCGCGCCGCCAGAGTGGACATCCTGAATGATCCAGCGTTTTCCATAATCCGTGTCGTCGGCCAAGTAGGTCGCGCTGAGCGCGGCGCGGCTCGACGCTCTGCGGGCGTTCTGATGAAAGAAACCCAAATGTGAGGTGTGTAGCTCTGCCAGGAGGTCGCTCACCGCCTGCTCAAAGGCGTCTGCGCTTGCGGCTGATTCAATCAGGGGTCTATACCTGTCCACGGCCGCTGGCCAATCGCCAGTTAGCTTCTCTGGCAAGTAGAACC
>JAKBHH010000181.1 GCA_021836865.1 Acidobacteriota bacterium | reverse complement strand
GGCACCGCTGCATCGGCTGCAAGTACTGCATGGTGGCCTGCCCCTACGAGGCGCGCAGCTTCAACTTCGTCGACCCGCGCAACTACCTCGAGCACGTCAACCCCGGCTTCCCGACCCGCAGCATGGGCGTGGTCGAGAAGTGCGACTTCTGCGCCGAACGGCTGGCCGTGGGCAAGCCGCCGGCCTGCGCCGAAGCCTGCCCGGCCAACGCCATCGCCTTCGGCGATCTCGCCGACCCCAGCTCCCCGGTCTCTCAAGCCCTCGGCGCCAGCTTCAGTATTCGCAGAAAGCCGGAGCTGGGCACCGGGCCGAACATTTACTACCTTGTGTGAGGATATGCCGTGTTGATGTTGGAAAAGGCGCTCGCCGGCAGCCGCCGGTACTGGCTCTGGATCGGCTTCCTGCTGGCCGTCTGCTTCCTCGGCCTCTTCGAATGGCTGCGCGAGCAGCAGATCGGCCTGGGCCTGACCGCCCTGACCCGCGACGTGCCCTGGGGCCTCTACATCGGCCAGTTCGTCTTCTTCGTCGGCATGGGCGCCTCGGCGCTGGTCGTCGTGCTGCCCTACTACCTCCACGACTGGAAGGCCTTCGCCAGAATCGCCATCCTCGGCGAGATCCTGGGCATGGTCTCGGTCTTCATGGCCATGCTGTTCATCTTCGTCAGCATGGGCCGGCCCATGCGCCTCCTCAACGTGCTGCTCTATCCCCACCCCAGCTCGCTGATCTTCTGGGATATCAACGTCCTCTGCGGCTACGTGCTGCTGAACGCCATCATTACCGTTACGCTCCTCTCCTGCGAGCGCGACGAGGTCAGGCCTCCGCGCTGGGCCAGGTTCCTGGTCATGCTCTCCCTGCCCTGGGCGGTCAGCATCCATACCGTCACCGCCTTCATCCTCTCCGGCCTCGTCGCGCGCCCCTACTGGCTCAGCGCCCTGATGGCCCCGCGCTTCCTGGCCTCGGCCTTCACCTCCGGCTCCGCCCTGCTGGTGCTGCTCGCCCTCCTCTTGCGCCGCCTGGGCGTCTTCGACGCCGGCGAAGACGCTGTGCGCAAGCTGCTCACCGTCGTCACCTACTGCCTGCTGGCGCACGTCTTCTTCGAGCTGGTCGAACTCTTCACCGCCTTCTATAGCCGCATCCCCGAGCACGTCGCGCATATCGACTACCTCTTCGCCGGACTCGACGGCAACAACCTCTACGCCCCCTGGATGCGGCTCTCGGCCGCGCTCGCCGTCCTCGCCATGGCCATCCTGCTGGTTCCCGCATGGCGCCGCCGCCCAGGCCTCGCGCCCTGGGCCTGCGCCGCCGCCTTCGTCTCCGTCCTGATCGAAAAGGGACTCGGCCTCATGGTCGGCGGCTTCGTGCCCACACCCTTCGGCCAGGCTGCGGCCTACATGCCCAACCTGCCCGAGTGGACCGTCGTCGCCGGCATCTGGGCCTTCGGCGCCATGGCCATCACCGTGCTCTATAAAGTCGCCTTTGCGGTGCGCAAAGAGGTCGAGGGATAGAGAGGAGCCGCAATGACGACCGATGGCAACACCTCCGGCGAAGAACAGACAGCCTCCGGCCGCGATCGCAGGATCCGGCCGGGAACGGTCGTGCTGGTCGGCGCCGGACCGGGCGATCCCGATCTCGTGACCCTCCGCGCCGCCCGCCTCATCGCCCAGGCCGACACCATCGTCTACGACCGGCTGATTCAAGCCGGCGTCCTCGACCTGGCCAGCCCCGCGGCCGAGAAGATCTACATGGGCAAGGAGCACGGCCACCACACCCGCCAGAACGAGATCAACACCCTGCTGGTCGAGAAAGCACGCCAGGGAAAACGCGTCGTCCGGCTCAAGGGCGGCGACCCGTTCCTGTTCGGCCGCGGCGGCGAAGAGATCGAGTGCCTGGCCGAGCACGGCATCCCCTTCGACGTCGTCCCCGGCGTCTCCTCCTGCCTCGCCGCCCCCTTGAGCGCAGGCATCGCCGTCACCCACCGCGACGCCTCTTCGGCCGTGACCATTGTGACCGGGCACAGCGCCGACGGACACGAGGATCGCGTAGACTGGGAGGCTGTGGCCCGCATCGGCACCGCGGTCTTTCTCATGGGCGTGCACAACATCGACACCATCGCGCGCAAGCTCCTCGCCGCCGGACGCGCCCCCTCGACCCCCGCGGCCATGATCCAGATGGCCTACTGCGAAGGCAGCCGCGTGGTCACGGCCACCCTCGCCAACATCGCCGGCGAGGTGCGCCGCGCACGCATCGAGCCGCCCGCCACGCTCGTCGTCGGAGAAGTGGTGCGCCTGCGCGAAAAGTTGCGCCAGACAATGGCTCTCAATCCAATCAAAAACGAACCAGGAGGATAACCAAGATGGCAGTTCCGGTGGAAACCTTAGCGGACGAGATGTATCAATACGTGGCCGATTGCATGGGCAAGAAAAACCTCAAGGCCGGCGACCTCACCAAGGAGATGATCGCCCGCCACGGCGACGCCGAATGCGGCAAGGACGACTGCAAAAAAGCCATCCGCATCCTCATCGACAGCGGCCGCTGCATCTATGGCTACTTCGGCGGCTCCTACATCCAGATCCCGCCAAAGGACGGCGTCCAATAACCCCTTGCCCCACTCACCCTACAACACGGCCGGCAGCCCGCGCGTGCTCATTGCAGGGCTCTCCGGCGGCTCGGGCAAGACGATCGTGACGCTGGGTCTGCTGCTCTTGTTGCGCCGCGCGGGCCTCGATGTGCGCGCCTTCAAGAAAGGCCCGGACTATATCGACCCCGAGTGGCTTGAGTGGGCCTCGGCACACCCGGCCAGGAACCTCGACGCCTTCCTGATGGGCGCCGATGCCGTGCGCGCTTCGTTTGCACGCCATGCCGTGGCGGATGGCGTGAATGTGATCGAGGGCAACCGCGGACTCTTCGATGGACTCGACGCCAATGGAACCTATTCGAGCGCGAGCCTTGCGGGAATTCTTGGCGCGCCCGTGGTACTCGTGCTTGACGCGACGAAGATGACACGCACGGCGGCCGCGCTGGTTCTTGGTTGCCAGAAACTAGATCCTCACATCTCAATTCAGGGCGTGGTGCTGAACCAGGTCAACGGGCAGCGGCATGAGCGGGTTCTGCGCGAGGCCATCGAGTTGGCGTGCTCCGTACCGGTGGTGGGCGCGCTGCCGCGCCTGGGAGAGAATCCGCTGCCCGAGCGGCATTTGGGGCTGGTTCCTCCGGACGAGCATCAGACGATGGACAGTGTGGAGCGCAAGCTGCTCGCATGGATGGAAAATCACCTGGATCTCGATGCGCTGCTGGCCATCGCCCGCGGCGCTCCGCCGCTTGTGGCGCCCGCGGACATGCGGCCTTCGCTGCCGGATGGGCGCGGACTCAGAATCGGCTACCTGCGCGATTCGGCATTCACTTTTTATTACCCGGAAAATATCGAGGAGCTGGAGCGTGCCGGCGCTGAGTTGGTCGGCATCTCCCCGCTCCACGCAACGGCGCTTCCCGAGGGTCTCGATGCGCTCTACATCGGCGGCGGATTCCCGGAGACTCATGCGGAGACGCTCTCTGCGAACACCGGCTTTCTGGCTTCTCTGCGCGAGGCGTGCGACGCGGGACTTCCCGTCTATGCCGAGTGCGGCGGCCTGATGCTGCTGGC
>JAKBHH010000019.1 GCA_021836865.1 Acidobacteriota bacterium | reverse complement strand
CCAGCCCAGCAAGTCCAGCGTTCTGCGCATCAAATCCTCCTGGCGATGCCGCATTGACCAAGAAATGCCCCTCACCCGAACCGCGCCCGCTTCACCGTCTGGCGAAAATCCACGCCGTTCATCTCCACGCGCACGCACATCTCCGCCAGCCGGGAGCGCATCCTGTCTCCGATCCGGTCTCCCAGCGTGTCTTCATTGCGGGCTGGCTTGTTCCCTTCCGCCTTGAAGCCAGACCCCGCCGGCTGATCCGGATAGTTGGTCGTTATGATCGTCGTCTGCCGGTCGTTATAGCGAGTGTTCAGAATGAGTGCCACCGTGTCCCACACCCACTCGTTCGGCTTCTGCGCGCCGAGATCGTCCAGCACCAGCACCTCGGCCGCAAAAATCGGCTTCAGCAACTCCAGCTCCGTCGTATTCACCTGCGGGTTATAGCTGTTCTGGATCTTCTTGAGAAGCTCCCGGTAGTCGCAAAACAGCCCTTTCACGCCACGCTCCTGCACCAACCGCTGTAGCACGCCCACCGCCAGGTGCGTCTTGCCCAGCCCCGCCGTGCCCACGAACAGAAGCCCGTTGCCCGCCGTATCAATCGGATAAGCCTCGGCAAACTTGCGCGCATGAAGCAGAGCATGGGCCAGGGAAGGATTCGCTCCATTGAAGGCCGTCTCATAGGTGTCCAGCGAGCAGTGACGATAGCGCTCCGGAATCTGCGCCGCCGCCAGACGCCGGTGGTACCGCTGCATCTGCTGGCACTCACACGCGTGCGTCACCCAATGGCCAGAAGTGGAAACAGCCTGAACCAGCCCGACACCACCGCAGATAGGACATTCACTCATGCTCTTCAAAGGCTAGCGCATCGGCCCGCAACCTACCCCCGTGCAGAACCCCCGCCCAATGTGGAAAAGCCCGCAGACAACACAACCGAGCCCAATCAGTACACCTTCCCGGCAACCCCAGACACCCGGCAGGAGCGGCTGCTATCCAGCGCGACGGACGCATGGTCACAAACTCAGGAATTAACCGCCGGATTGGGCTGGTGGCTCAGCCTTCGCGATGCTGACTTGCCGCAGATGAAGGTGCCCCATCCTTTCAGCCTGCGGTTGGTCGAAAGGATGGGAACCACCTACAGTCGTTCTTCGCCATGATGGACAAGGTCTTCCGTTACCAGAAAGCCGGTGCATTGCACTTCATTACCTTGGGTGCTTTCGCAGGCAGCCGCTGCTGCAGGCAACTGCTGCCTGCATGTGCTTTGAGCACGAGCTCGAAATTGTGCGTCGGCGGTATCAGTTCGTGGTTCTGCGCGACGTCTTGATGCCCGAGCACACGCACCCGCTGGTGAGTGAAACACGCATCGCGTCGCCGGCAGTGGCGTTGCAGGTGTTGAAGCAGCAGACTTCGACAAAGTGGAAGAGCGCGAACCAGGCGCAATTCCGGCAGCGCCGGTATTACAACTTCAACGCGCGGAGTGAAGAAAATCGTTCGGAGAAGCTCCGGTATATGCATCGCAATCCTGTTGTGCGAGGGCTGGTGGCAGAGCCTGAGGACTCGCCGTGGTCGAGTTGTCGGCAATGCTCGACTCGGCTGCGCGGGACGGTGGAGATCGAGTAGTTTTAGACGGCGTGGGAGCGGGAACATAGGCGCGACCCAGATGGGCGAAGGGTCGTGGTACCCACATCGGAGGTTAGTTCGCATTGTGCGAGGGAAGGGTCGGCCACCCGCCCTTTTGTTGTAGAAATCACGATGAGTCAGGAAGAGAATCCCGGAAGTCAATAGATCAAGTTCGGCCCCGCGTTGACCGGCAAGTACCGCTGTTGGCTGCCTGCCGGAAAAGCAATCGTGCTGCGAGCTACTGCTGAGGGCTATCAGGAATTCGAGACCACTATTCCAGCAATCACGAACGGAGTGGACCCGGTCGTTGATATTGCCATGGTCGCGAAAAAGGATGCCAAAGAGCACTAAACGATCAGACCGTCGCTGGATACTCCATGCGCCGCCCGCCCCCCATCCAGGAAACTGCAGCTTTCCACATTTTGCCTGCATGTTTTCACGCAGAGCAGCGCACGATGCCCGCCGCAGTTGCCACTTGCACCCTCCATGGAGGAGAATCGATTTTCTTAACCTGAACCGGAGGTTCCCTGCATGAAATCAGCCGCCCTGCGCTCGCTCCTTGCCGCCATCATCCTTGCTCCGGCGCTCCTTGCCGCCCAGCTCGCAGGCACGCAGGAGCCCGGCAGCAAGCCCGAAGCCCCGGCGCCGGCCGCCACCACGCCCTCTGGCCACCCAGACAACGCCTACTGGCGTCAGCACGACGCGCTCATGCTCTCAGACTTTCCCTGGCTCGCCCGCTTCCGCGACGAGGACGCAAAGCTCGGCCCGCCCGCGCCCGGTGAAAAGCGCGTCGTCTTCATAGGCGACTCCATCACCGAGGGCTGGCACCTCGACAAGGACTTCCCCGGCAAGCCCTACATCAACCGTGGCATCAGCGGCCAGACCACCCCGCAGATGCTCCTCCGCTTCCGCCAGGACGTGATTCATCTTCAGCCCAAAGCGGTGGTCATCCTGGCCGGAACCAACGACATCGCCGGCAACACCGGCCCTGAAACCCTCGATCAGATCGAGGACAACATCGCCTCCATGGCCGACCTCGCCACCGCCAGCCATATCCGCGTCGTCCTCTGCTCCGTCCTCCCCGCCATCGACTACTGGTGGCAGCGCGGCATGCAACCCGCACCCAAAATCGACGCCCTCAATGCGTGGATCAAGCAGTACGCGGCACAAAAGCACTACGTCTACGTCGATTTCCACTCCGCCATGAAGGATGCCCAGGACGGCCTGCCAAAGAACCTCAGCCCGGACGGCGTCCACCCCAACGAGGCCGGCCACGCCATCATGGATCCGCTCGTCGAAGCCGGCATTCAGAAGGCGATGAAGAGATAAGAGATAGGCGCGGCAATTGCGCTGACGTCGAAATCCCCCTACAATAAAAGAATTGCAGGAAAGGTCTGTTTCGAGAGATGCCCAAGGAAAAGATTCACCCAAACTATGACGCCGTGCGCGTTGTCTGCGCCTGCGGCAACAACTTTGAGACCCGGTCGACCCACAAGGGCGACATTCACGTGGAAATCTGCTCGGCCTGCCACCCGTTCTTCACCGGCAAGCAGCGCCTGGTCGATACGGCTGGCCGCGTCGAGCGCTTCCGCCGCAAGTATGCCAAGGCAGGCGAGGCCGCCCCGGCCAAGTAAGCGGCGTCCGCAACCGGCTGATACGATTGGGCCTCCGCCATGGCGGAGGCCCACGTTCGTTCCGGAACTGGTCTTCGTTTCCCGGCCGGCGGGCCGCAGACTCGAATCCGAAATTCGGCAACAAGCAGCACGAGGCGTACATGGCAGGCAAGGGCTTCACGGTCAAGAAGGACTGGGACAATCCGCGCGATCACGCGATGCCCGCCGACGCACGTGTGCCCGCCGCAGTGTGCCTGGGCACGGTGCGGGTCACTCCGGCCACTGTCCTTGCGCCCATGGCCGGAGTCACAGACACCGTCTTCCGCCGCTTCATTCGCCACGCCAGCCTCTTCACCACTCAGCCACATGCGGAGCTGGGTGCCCCAGATCCCGATTCTGGGACCTGGGAAAGCGATGCCAATGGCATCGACTCCGCCGTCACCAACACCCAGTCCGGCTGCGGCCTCCTGATGACCGAGTTCACCTCTGCCGACGGGTTGAGCCGCATGCGCGAGTCCAAGCGCAAGCGCTACCTCACCTTCTACGACGACGAGCACCCCATCGGCGCCCAGCTCTTCGGGTCCAACCCGGAAACCCTCGCCGATGCCGCGCGCATCGTCCAGGACACCGGCTTCGACCTTGTCGATCTCAACCTCGGCTGTCCCGCCAAGCGCGTCGTCGGCTGCAACGGCGGCTCCGGCCTCCTGCGCGATCTGCCCCGCATCGGCGCCATCTTTCACGCCGTGCGCAAGGCAGTGACAATTCCTTTCACCGTCAAGTTCCGCCTCGGCTGGAACGACACCCAGATTATCTGCGTGGAACTGGCGCGGATGGCTGAGGCCGAGGGCCTCAACGCAGTGGCTTTGCACGCCCGCACGCGCGAACAGGGCTATACGGGCCAGGCGCGTTGGGAGTGGATCGCAAAGATCAAGCAATCGGTCGGGATTCCGGTCATCGGCAACGGCGACATCCGGACGCCGGAGGATGCCGCCGCCATGGTGGTGCAGACCGGATGCGATGCGGTGATGATTGGCCGCGCCGCACCGTCGAACCCATGGATCTTCCGTCAGATTGCCCAGTACACCGCAACTGGCAGCTACGAGCTGCCCACCGTGCAGGACCGTTATCGCATGATCCGCGCCTACTTCCAGATGCTGCTGGACGAGGCCGCGGCCAGCCAGGCGCTGCCGCGCGACGCGCGTCACGGCGAGACCGCAGGCAAGATGAAGCAATTCGCTTCCTGGTTCACGCACGGTGTGCCTGGCGGGGCTAAGCTGCGCGCGGCCATCTACCAGATGCGCACTGGAGCAGAAGTGCTGGCCCAGGTGGATACCTTCTTCCAGGCAAGACTCGACGGTGGTGAAACCGAACCTGAGTCAGAGCGCGAGGACGCGCCGGCATTCCCTGAAGACGCCCTGGTCTGCGACTAGGGTCTGTTCACACCCGCTCCACCGCCAGGGCCACAGCATTGCCCCCGCCCAGGCACAGTGCGGCGATTCCCTTTTTCGCGCCGCGCTGCCGCATGGCGTAGAGCAGCGTGACCAGCACGCGCGCTCCGCTGGCCCCAATGGGATGACCGATGGCGACCGCTCCGCCGTTCACATTCACCCGCTCCGGGTCGATTGCGAGATCGCGCACCACTGCCAACGCCTGCACGCTGAAGGCCTCATTCAACTCGAACAGGTCCACATCGGCAAGGGACCAGCCGGCCCTGGCGACGGCTTTACGCGCGGCCTCAATCGGCGCCAGGCTGAACCATGCCGGCTCGCGCCCGCTGGTGGCCTGCGCGCGGATCACGGCCAGCGGCTTCAGACCAAGCTCGCCAGCACGTTCCGCGCTCATCACCACAACGGCAGCCGCGCCGTCATTCACGCCGGGGGAGTTACCCGCCGTCACGGTTCCACCCTCCTTGAAGGCGGGCTTGAGCCGCGCAAGAATCTCCACGCTCGTATCCGGCCGCACAGACTCATCACTGCTGAACAGGCGCGGAGACTCGCCCTTCTTTGCAGCTGGAATCTGGACTGCAAGAATTTCATCGCGAAAATGCCCTGCTGCAGTGGCTGCCGCCGCACGGCGATGCGACTCGGCGGCAAAGGCGTCCTGATCCTCGCGCGCGATGCCGCACTTCTCTGCGACCATCTCAGCCGCCGCGCCCATGTGAAAATTGTTGTACACATCCCACAGGCCGTCATGAATCATCGCATCCACCACCGTGCCGTTGCCCATGCGGTAGCCGTTGCGCGCCTGCTGAAGCAGATAGGGCGCATTGGACATAGACTCCATGCCGCCCGCAACCACAATCTCCGCATCGCCGGTCTGGATGGCCTGCGCAGCCAGCGACACAGCCTTTAATCCCGAACCGCAAACCATATTGATGGTGAGCGCACCGACCTCCGGTGGCAGGCCGGCAAAGATTGCCGCCTGCCGCGCTGGGTGCTGGCCAAGGCCCGCCTGAAGGACGGAGCCCATGATGCACTCGTCAATGACTTTGAGTCTGGGCGCGCCGGCCACGCGTTGTTCCGCGTCGCTCCTTGCGGCTTCCCCTAAGCCAGCCCGACGCACCGCTTCGCGCACCACCAGCGCGCCCAGTTGCGGCGCGCGGAGAGCCTGGAGCGACCCCTGAAACTTTCCCACAGCGGTCCGCACCGCCGACACAATCACCGCTTCTCTCATCATCTCCCACTCTCAGGCAAACCGCCGCTCAGGCACAGCCCATGCACCCGGAATCTTAGCCGATGGATCCCAGGATTTGCCACGCCTTATGCCCTGAAAGATACATTCCTGCGCAGTACACACTGATGCATAATAGTGTCATCCGCTATGAGGCCCCATTTCCCTTCGGTGTCGCATCCCGTACCGTGGAGTTCCTGGCGGATTCACGTGGGGAATCCATGTCCGTCTGCAGGTCCATCGCCGCGAAATGGCTCCGCAAGTCCATCGGCGGACCTCAATCGATCGCAGCGGCAACCCTGTTGGTAATTTTTGTCACGGGGTGCGGCTCTCACAGCGGCCGACTCGGCGCGAGTTCCTCTCTACCCACCGGCTCCGACTCCACAACGGTTGTTGTTCTGGCAACGAGCACCGCCAATGACCGGCTCTCCCAGTTCCAGATGCAGTTCACTGACATTAGCCTCACTTCGCAGGCGGGCAATACTGTTTCCATCCTTTCTTCGCCGGTCTACCCGGAGGTGCTGCACCTGAACGGCATCGTTGAGCCGTTGGCCTCGGCTGTGATCCCCCGTGGCACCTACACCTCTGCGACCGTCGCCCTGGGAAGCGCCCTGTTCGTCTGCACCAGCTTCGACCCCATCAACGGCCTGCAGACCAGCACCTTTGTGTACGGGCAGGTCCCGGCCTCCAACATCAACGTCACCCTGCCCGCTCCCATCACAGTCTCAGGATCGGCCATGGGTATCCTGGTGAACCTCGATGTGGCTAAGTCGGCGGCCTATTCCGGTTGCCAAGGCGGCACGGGCACCTCGTTTTCCATTACGCCCACGTTCACCGTCGCAGCCCTCTCGATCGGCAATCCACCCACCAGCACTGCCAACGGCCTGGCCACCGGGATGCACGGCATGATCGACAACACGCCCTCGGGAACGGGCGCTTTCAGCGTCTCCGGCGCAGATGGACCAAGCCTCTCCGGCCCCAACTGGCAGGTAAGCACTGACGGCGGAACGACGTTCCAGGGCATCGTCCGTGCAGCAGAACTGGCCCAGGGTATGCCTGTGGACATGGACGTTGCGATTCAGCCCGATGGATCGTTGCTGGCCACGCGAGTTTCCGTGTATGACATTGAGACAGTTGACTTGAATGTGTTCACGGGACCGATGAATTTTGTCTCCACCGCCTATCAATCCTTCTCGTTGATCGGGCAGGAGCAGCAGGGCTATCTAGACAGCGCAAGCTTCTACAGTGGGGGAGAGCAGATCGATGCCCGCAACGCGACCTTCCAGATCGCCGGACCTTCGGATCGCCGCAATGGCCTGCCCTTTAATGCAAGCTTTGACGCGGCGACCATGGTGGCTGGCCAGAATGTCTCCGTGACTTCCCACGTACCCATTTTTGGGAGCGGTGCGCTGCCGGTTGCCACGGTCACGCTGATGCCGCAGACAGTGAACGGGACGGTGCGCTCCATCTCCTCGGCGGGCGGCTACACCACATACACCGTTTCTCTTGCGAAATATGACTCGTTCCCCGACCTGGCCTCTCAACCGGGTCAAGCTATGTTGCTCAGGCGTCCCGGCACGATCATCGTCTACGCCGGCGCTGATACCCAGTCAATGAATCTCAATCCGATGGCCGTGGGTTCCATCGGTCGTTTCTACGGACAGGTATTCAATGATCAGGGCACTCTTCGCATGGACTGTCTGCAGATCAGCGACGGCGTGCCGGAGTAACGTCATCGAGTAAGTATGCCGCCAAAGGTCGCCGCAATCGTCTTGAAAATATCGTGCAGGGAAAGTATCGTGTTGCTCCGGTCGGGCGCCTGGCAATCGCTGCCGCCGCCGGGTGCGTAGTAGGCAGGGTAGAAACATGAGGTGTCGAAGGCCATGTCCTTCATCGTCGTGCATTCACCGCTCATCGCGATGATTGAGTAGCCGTCAAGCCTCAACAATTCCCGCGGTGCAATCTCAAGAGGCTAAAGCTGCACCCCCAAACACTGAACCAAATGGCTTGTGCCGCCCCCACGACCCGCCGTCAGAAGCTTTTGGAACTCAGCTCAGCGCCGAATGCGCAACCCGTGATGCTGTGTTGATCTCACGCGGCAGCCTGGGAGTAATGCGGTGCTGCTGGATCTTATAGAGCAGTCCCCGGTAGCTGATGTTGAGATACTTGGCAGCGTGACGGCGATTCCAGCCGGACACCTCGAGGGCATCCTGAATCATCTGCGCCTCGGTTCTGTCCTTCATGTCACTGATGACCGAACGCATGGCAAAGCGATGCGCAGCGGGCTCCTGCGAATCCTCGATCACAGGCACCGGAGCAATCCTCGACTCGAGCTCCTGCAACGCGGCGTCGGTGTCTCGCAGGATGATGGTCCGGGTGACAAAGTTCCGCAATTCCCTGAGGTTACCGCGCCAGTCGTGCAGCAACGCTGCATCCAGCAATTTCTGCGGAAAAATGCATTTGCAATCGCCCTTCAGATCGGCGGAGGTGCGCCGAATAATCTCCTCCACCAGGTACGGAATCTCCTCGCGCCGCTCGCGCAGCGGAGGAACATGAATGGTGAGAACACTGAGACGATAATAGAGGTCTTCCCGGAATTTCTTCTCGCTGAGCGCATTTTCCATGTGTACGTTGGTCGCGGCCAGAACACGAACATCCGCCTTGCTTGACTCCTGGGCGCCAAGCCGCGTGAATTGACCGTCCTGAAGGACGTGCAGGAATTTGGCCTGCATCTGTGCGCTCATCTCGCCGATCTCATCGAGCAGCAGCGTTCCCCGGTTGGCCTGCTCGAATTTGCCCGCACGGTCCTTTATGGCCCCGGTGAAGGCGCCGCGCTGGTGACCAAACAACTCACTCTCCAGAAGGTCATAGGGGACTGCCGCACAGTTGAGTTTGAGAAATTTGTGCCTCGATCGCTGGGAATGCTTGTGAATCAGGTTTGCGATCACTTCCTTGCCGGTTCCACTTTCGCCCAGGATAAGCACTGGAACATCGGAATCGGCCAGAAGTTTGACCTGGCGATAAATATTCAACATCGCCGGAGAAGCTGCCAGGAAGTACTGGTTGTCATCCAGCTCCTCCATGCAGACTTTGCAGGAAACCTCCTCTGCCCGGTGCGCGTTTGGGGCAGGCATTGCGTGGTCAGACATTTCTGATGCCGGCAGTATCGAGTCCGATTTTGCCTGAATTATAGAGCGCATGATGAATTCGATGTCTTCCTGAGCGAGCGCGCCGGAGACGAAAAAACTCGCGCCCAGCGATTCCAGTTCCTTGCGCCACTGCATCGCATCCGGCTCCGCGATCACGGCCATAGGGATGTGTTGAGCCTTCTTCAGCAAGCGCCGCACCTGCACAGTTGCAGCCACATCAGTTGACATTGCATCAAGGAAAAGCAGGTCCGGCTGAAGTCCATTGCCAATCAAGGCCTGCGCTTGCTTAAAACTTCCGGCCTCAATCACCCGGTGTCCGGAGGCCCTCAACTGGGCATTGACCTTCGTCTGTCGGTTCGAATCATCAATTGCGGTAAGAATGAGAAGAAGCGATTTCACAAGGCACCCTCGGCAAAACACTCTGTCCGTTATTCTGCGTTCACAAGCTCGCTGGTCTTGCACAAGGTCGGTAAATCATACCCGGCGCCAACACTGCGAGCGGACCCGCCCGGCCCAACCATTGCATGCTGCCTTATATCCCTCTTGTTGTCGTCCGCCCAGTCAAACCGGCGTCCTTTGCATTCCTTGCGGATTCATTCAGCTTATTCAAGTTGCCCTTCCCAGTTCCCGGCACGGCAAAAGACCCCTGGGGTTCCGCGCTTCAACCTTGCTCCCCAGTGCCTGCACGTACGCAAGTACGCCGCTCCCATTCTGCAGTGCTGCACAACGTGCGTTCAGTGTTATTCCTGCCAGGGCATGCCCAGTCCAAATCACCCTCGGTCCATGTCAGAGCCAGGGCCCCAATCCAGGCGACCTTGCCAAGGCACAGATAGATGCTTTGCAAATAGGTTCATGTGGTCGCGGAACGTTGCAGGCTTAAAACTGCCGACCATGGGAATCCTCCATGCTTCATGGTTGAAGACGGTGGAAACTAGTGTGAACGGTTTTGGTTGTTGATCACTGGGAGGCTTGCTGGTTGATCTACAGGCATGCCCTTGCGGCCCGATGTCAATCCACTCCCAATTCGGTACCAGCCACCAGGTTTGATCGAGCCACTGCCTTACCAATTGCCCGCTGCCGATCGTCTCAGCCGCGCCCGCATACGCCGCCCGAACTCCCCCGGTCCCTGCCAGTTCGTTCACAATCCCTTCTTCCGGAGGCAGCTCCCAGGCCTTGAACTATAGGAAATCGGGACCGGAAAGTCAACAAAACTATGGTAATTCAAAGACATACACTTTCGCTGTAAGATGATGCTTTTATTGGAGTTAAATGGGGCCATCATTCCAGCATGGCTGCCTGATGGGCGCATGCCCTATAACTCGTGCAAAGAGCCTGTTCGAGACGGCCCACGGGTCCGCGTAATGCTGCGAAAATCGAGCCGTGGGTCAGCCCCTGTCGCCGGCCCCGGCACCCTGCGGCAGAGAAACAAAGGGCCACTGCCGTTTGTTTCGAGCTCGTATCAGATAGATCGCCGTTCCCGAGAGACCGATGCCTGCGGCCAACGCCAGTCCGCCCAGGGCTTGGGAGCGATTGACAAGGATGAAGATGAAACCCGCCATCGCAATGAGTGGGGGTAGCGGATACAGGGGCATTCTGAACGGCCGCGCCAGTTCCGGACGCTTGAATCGAAGCACGATGACCCCGATATGCTGCAACAGGAACTGCAACAGGATGCGCGTGATCACGAGCATGGTGATGACCTGCTGGAGTGAAAAGAAACAGAACGCGGCGGCAACAATACCGAGCGCGAGCAGCGAGCGGTGGGGTATCCCGTGCTTCGGATGCACC
Organism: Acidobacteriota bacterium; assembly: GCA_021836865.1. Lineage (GTDB taxonomy): Bacteria > Acidobacteriota > Terriglobia > Terriglobales > Acidobacteriaceae > Telmatobacter. Next base: position 37,430 of record JAKBHH010000019.1, on the reverse strand, counting down.
GCCGCGAGCACGCGAAAGTAGTTGCCATCCCGCGCCGCCGCATACGGCACCCGGCTGTAGCCCAGCAAAAGCGAAAACACCGACGCAAACGCTGTCCACACAATCAGCGCCGCCATAAGCCGCCCGGCCCATAGACCGAATGCGGAACGCGCAATCTCCGCCGCCAGTTGCAGGTGAACCGCTGCGCCCGTAGCGGCACGGCTGGCCGCCTCGCGCACTGAAGGAAGGGCGGCCAGGTTCATCAACACGTAAAACGATGCGACAAATAGTACCGACAGCAGAATCGCTCGCGGAATGGTCTTTTCGGGCCGACGCACCTCACTGCCAAGAAAGCAGATGTTGTAGTAGCCCCAGTAGTCATAGGTTGCAATCAGCGTCGCCTGGGCAAGCCCGCCAATCGCCACAGCGGCTGAGTGCGCGGGCGAAACCGGCATGTGCCAGCCACCCGCGGCGGCTGCATTGGCAAAGCCTGAGGCAATCAACCCGATGAGCGCCGCCATGACTCCGGCAAACAGCACCCACGCCAGCCGCGTAATCGAGTTCAGGTTGCGATAGAGCAGCGCTGTCACCAGCAGGCACGCGGCCGCCGCGGCAAGGTTGGCGTAGTGGAGCGCGGGCAACGCAACCAGCGGCCCGCCGTTGAGTCCTGGCCAGAACCACGCCAGAAAACTCGACAGCCCGATGCAGCCCGATGCAATCGACAGCGGCGCGGAAAAGCTCAACTGCCACACATACAGAAAGCTCAGCCAGTTGCCCGCACGCTCGGCCCCGTAGATCTCGTGCAGAAATGCATACGACCCGCCCGCACGTGGAAACGCCGCGCCCAGTTCGGCCCACACCAACCCGTCGGCCACCGCGATCACCGCGCCAAGCAGCCACGCCCATACTGAGAGCCGGTAGCCCGCTGCCGCAATCACCAGCGGTAGCGTGATGAACGGCCCCACTCCGATCATCTCCAGCATGTTAAAAAGTACGGCGGAGCGCAGACCGATGCGCCGCTTGAGATGGTCGCTGGCGTCGGGTCTGGAATGGGATGGGGTCATGAGGCCGATATGCTCCCCGGATTGTACACTGGCGAAGAGTATGTTTATTGCCGAGAGAGTTCATCGCGCAGCAGTGTTGGCGGCCCTGGCGGGTCTGATCGTCGCATTCATCGATCCTCTTCACCTCAGCGCGCAACAGCATTCAGACCCTGCGCCGCTGCCCTCGGCCGAAGCTAGCTCCATCGCGCTGCCCTTGGCTGAAGACCGCGGCCAGGCCGCGCTGGAGCAGACGCTCAAGCGCCTGGGCACCACCGCCAGCGTGATGATGATCGTGGCCCACCCCGACGACGAGGACGGATCGCTGCTGACTTATCTCGCACGCGGCCTCGGCGTGCGAGCCACGCTCTTCACCCTCACCCGCGGCGAGGGCGGACAGGATGCCATGTCCGCCGACACCGACGACGCACTCGGCCTCATCCGTACCAATGAACTGCTCAAGGCCACTGAGTATTACGGCGCCAAGCAGGTGTGGGGCACCGAGGCAGACTTCGGCTTTTCCAAGACCCAGCAGGAGTCGTTCGCGCGCTGGGGCCATCAACGCGTGCTCTATGACGCGGTGCTGGCCGTGCGCCGTGAGCGCCCGCAAGTCATCGTTGCCACCTTTGTCGGGGGAGTAAGTGACGGACATGGCCAGCATCAAGTCTCGGGTGAGATCGCGCAGGAAGTCTTCAAAGCCGCGGGTGATCCCAAGATATTTCCCGAGCAGTTGAAGGATGGCCTTGAGCCGTGGCAACCCCTTGCCGTCTACAGCCGCGCACCCTTCGCACCGGTCACGGCCAAGGGCATCTTCGACTACGCTACCGGCAAATGGGCGCCTGCACGCTTCCACAACTACGTCACAGACGAGTGGAGTACCGGCGCGCCGTCCACGGACGTCATGGTTCCTGTGGGCACGTTCGACCCCACACTCGGCCGCAGTTATGAGCAGATTGCGCGTCAGGGCTGGGGAATGCAGAAGTCGCAGAACGGCGGAGCCAATCCCTCCCTCAGCGGACCTGCTACGTCGGGCTATCACCTATGGGCCGTGTCCGCGATGGCAAAAGCCGACGCGGGATCGAACGCAAAAAATGACGATCTCTTCCACAACAGCCGCGTCAATGTCGATACCAGTATTGTCGGACTCACACGCATCGCGGGTGCTGACGCGCCTGACTGGCTTTCCAGCAGTCTTCACAGGATCGATGCAGATCTGGTGCAATTCAAGACTGGCCGCGTGGATCGCAACAGCGTTGAAGCGGCTCACCGACTCGCACCCATCTACGGCGAGACACTGGCCCTCCGCGCCAAAGTCGCCGACAGCACGATCGATGCACAGGCCAGGACGGGGCTGCTCTTTGAGCTCGACACAAAGATTGGCCAGTTTCAATCCGCGCTCGCCAATCTGCTCGGGCTCGATCTGATGGCCTTCCGTACCAACGAGAATCATGCACAGAACGGCGGCTTCCGCGGCAACTCCGCCGATGAAACACCGCGCAGTGTTGCACCGGGAGAAGCGTTCCGCGTCCGCATTCACCTGGCGCAGGCCACGCCGGCAACTCGCCTCGACAAGGTCTGGCTCGCAAGCCAGGTAGGCGGACCGTGGAAGAACTCCCTCGCAAGCGGCGCGATCGATCCCGCCGCGCCTGCCGCCGATCCCATCTATCAGGTGCAGGCCCCGGACGACGCCGCACCCACGGCGCCCTTCTTCACGCGGCCGTCCATCGAGCAGCCCTACTACGACATCTCAAACCAAGCGTGGCGCGAGCGGTCCTTCGCGCCATACCCGCTTGCAGCATGGGCGCAGTTCACGTTTGAAGGCCTGCCCATCCGCATCGGCCAGGTCGTCCAAACACTGGAACGCGTCACCGGTCCGGGCGGCATCTACGAGCCGTTGGTCGTAACGCCGGCAATCGGTGTCCGCATCGAACCGCAGGCCCGCATCGTGCCGCTCGACGGCAGTGCTCTGCCTGTCCGCGTCACCGTCCACACACAGGCCGCTGCCGACGGCACAGTCACCCTTCGGCTGCCCGCAGGGTGGCACGCTGAACCGACTGAAGCGCATTTCCATCGCAGCGCGGCAGGCGACACCGAACCGATTCTCTTCTCCGTCACGCCTTCCACCAGCGAGGCCGGCGCCTACTCCATCCAGGCCGTCGCGCAGTCCGGCGGACACACTTACGAGACTGGCTGGCAAAGTGTCGGCTACGCTGGCCTGCGGCCCTACAACCAATACTTGCCCGCCCAACTCCGCACCCGCAAAATCGCTGTAAAACTCGCGCCGGGTCTGCGCATCGGCTACGTCATGGGCACGGGCGACCTGGTTCCCCAGGCTATCGAGGGGCTCGGCGTCACACCGCATCTCATGAGTGCCGCCGAGCTGGCATCCGGCGATCTCTCCGCATGGAATGTCATCGTGATCGGAATCCGTGCCTACTCCGTGCGCCCTGAACTCACCGCTGCCCAGCCACGCCTCGATGACTTTGTCCGCCGCGGTGGAACGCTCCTTGTGCAGTACCAGAGCGCAGACTTTCCGGCCCCACTGCCGCTGACCATGGGTCGCATTCCCGAGCGTGTGGTGGACGAGCAGGCGCCTGTAAAACTGCTCGACCCTGCGAATCCCCTGCTCGCCTGGCCTAACACGATCACCACCGCCGACTTTGATGGCTGGGTCGAAGAGCGCGGGCATTCTTTCCTCGATACATGGGATTCCGGCTATACCGCCCTGACCGAGACCGCAGACGCCGGCCAGGACCCGCAGCGCGGCGGACTGCTTGTGGCCCATCCCGGCAAGGGAACTTATATCTACGCAGCCTATGCCCTCTATCGCCAGTTACCTGAATTAGTGCCAGGATCCTATCGACTGCTCGCTAACCTTCTAAGTGCAGGTAAGGAAGAGACCGCTGCCAGGAACTGAGTGCCTCGAGAATCCGCCTGGAATTGCCCGGCACGCGTGGACTCTCGCGTCATCTCTACCCATCATTTTGTGAATAGACAGTGAATTTACATAGCATTCATCATTGTCGCCCCATTAACTCCTCTTGTTAAAAGTAGATGAATTAGTCATACGTTCATAAAACTCTGCGAACCTTTCAATCAGAGAAGGCCAAACAAAGACAGATTTCACCACTCATGTCTTTCGCGGCCGCTTGCGGTCTTTTCCGCAGCCCTGCCCGCATGCGCATGACGTGCGGCGGGCAATGCCAGGGTCGGCGGAGGAATGCGCGTGTGAAGGCTGCACGCGTGACCCAGGAATCAATCTGTTTCAAGAGGAAAAGAGAGGCCCAATGAAATTGAGACTCAGCGTTGTTGCTCCCGTTGTTCTGGCGACCAGTCTTGCCGGCTCATTTGCCTTTGCCGGCGCACCTCAGGAGTCCGCCAAGAAGAGCGACGCAACCAGGAAAGCTACCAAGCCTACGAAGCCATCCGTGGAAGACCAGATCCAGGCGCTCCGCGAGGAGATGGAAGGCCAGATCAACAGCCTCAGAAACGATCTGACAGAGAAGAATGCCGAGTTGCAAAAGGCTCAGCAGGCCGCCGCAGATGCGCAGGCCGCCGCGGCCAAAGCGGAGGCTGCGGCCAACGCTCAACAACAGGCAACCACGGAGAACAGCGCAGCGGTCACCACACTTCAGTCCACGGTCAACGATCTGAAGTCCAATTCGCTCTCCCTGGCCACGACGGTCTCCGATGAGACCTCCGCCATCAAGAAGCAGATCGCAAACCCCGACGCGATCAACTTCAAGGGCATCACGATCTCGCCTACGGGCAGCTTCCTGGCGGCTGAATCTGTGAACCGCACCGGCGCCACCGGCGGAGGCATCAACACACCATTCACAGGTATCCCGCTGCAGTATTCCGATTACGCGCAATTGAGCGAGTTCACAGCCACTGGCCGCCAGTCGCGTCTTGCGATCAAGGCTGTCGGAAAACTGGCCAACATGACACTGAGCGGCTACTACGAGATGGATTGGCTGGGTACCGGCATCACATCCAACAACAATCAGAGCAACAGCTACGTGCTGCGTCAACGCCAGCTCTGGACAGATGCCAAGCTGAGCAACGGCTGGGACTTTTCGGGTGGTCAGGGTTGGTCACTTGCAACTGAGACCACGCAAGGTCTCACCCGCGGGTCTGAGATTCTGCCGGCAACCATCGACCCCCAGTACGAAGCCGGCTTCGTCTGGACGCGTCAGTACAGCTTCCGCGTATCCAAGGACTTCAACCGGAAGTTCTTCATGGGCGCTTCTGTAGAGAATGCGCAGACGTTGAACCCCGCCGGCTCCAACCTGCCCACCAATCTGCTGATCGGTTCGGCGGGCAATGGCGGCGGCCTTTTCAACCCCACCGCGAACTACTCCTTCAACCTTGCACCTGACTTCATCGCCAAGATGGCCTTTGAGCCCGGTTGGGGACACTGGGAGATCTTTGGCATCAGCCGCTTCTTCCGCGACCGCATCTATCCCAATGCCACTTCCGCTGCTGGCGCATACAATGACTCAATCCCCGGTGCCGGCATCGGCGGCGGCTTCCGTGCTCCGCTGGCCAACAACAAGATCACCATCGGACTCAAGGGCCTGTACGGCAAGGGCGTAGGCCGTTACGGCTCATCCACCATCGCAGACATCACGCTGCGCCCCGACGGACAGATTGACCCGCTCAAGGCCTTTTCGACGCTGAGCACGGTCGAGCTCAATCCCAATTCACGCCTGCTCGTCTACCTGAATTACGGTGGCGACTATGTCTATCGCGATTACTGGGGCAAAATCGGCTACGGCTCACCCCTGACCGCGATGTCCGGCTGCAACACCGAGCCGGTAACCGGCTCGGGCGCGACCAACGGCGCGATTGGCTATGCGCCCGGCAACCCTGCCAACTGCGGCGGCAACAATAAGGATGTACAGGAAGGCACTGCCGGCTACTGGTTCTACTTCTACAAGGGACCTAAGGGCGGTCTGCGCCAAGGCTTCCAGTACAGCTACTTCACACGCAACATCTGGTCAGGAACAGGTGGCCCGTTGAATCCGAATGGCGGCGCGAAGGGCACAGATAATGTAATCGAAACCTCGCTTCGTTACTACCTGCCGTAGTTCGGAAGTAGATCCATCTGCTTATAGAGAAAGGGCAGCCTGCACAGGCTGCCCTTTCTTATGCCGCCACTTGCGCGCGGTGTCAATGCTGGCGCGGCTCACCTGTTGAAAGAAACGCCGCCCCGGCAACGTCGTCGCCGGAAGCAAGCACATCCCGCAGCCGCTCCGGGTTGGCGCCGCTGCGTGCCTCCGCCGTCTGCACCATTCGCAGTGCCGCTGCAGGTTCAGTGCCGGCAGGTAATCGAAAGATCCACGGGACGTTGGTTGAAGTCAGCGCCTTGTCATCGCTCAGGGCGACCACCGGCACAAAGGCTTTCAGCGCGAGTTGTTCCGACAGATGCGCGGCGTTGCGATCCAACGCAATAATCGCGAGTGCGTTCTCGTCCCACAGCGCATGGACAAGCTGCGTGGATGCCGCGCCCCAGTTCTGATCGCTTGCCACCGGCAGCAACTCCCATGCCCGGCCGCTCGTCTTGCCCGCCGTTAACTGCTTTTGCACCGCAGCCGATTCCACCACCAGATTTGCTCCGGGTCCAAACAAAACCACGCGCACCGGCCCGGCGGGCACATCCGGACGTTGCGGCCCTGCATAACTGACACCATCCTCGCCCACCCGCGCGTAGGGTGTCACGGACGCATCTTCAGTCCTCTGGACTGAAAATGCGCTCTCCCCAGCGGACGGCTGCGCGGCGCGCTCCTTGTCCATTGTCGCCAGCTTGTAGCTGATCGCCCCGTTGTGGACCGTACCCAGATACATGGGCGCAACATTCTTCTGGTTTGGATCGAAGACCATGTGCCCGGTTACGCCGTCGTACTCCTGGATATCGGCAAGTGCGTCGTGAATGCGCGCGCGGTTCAACCCGGCGGCGCAAATTGAATCGAGCAACGCATTCATCGCATCGTAGGCCAGGGAAGCGAACTGCTCCGGAGGCTCATGGTAGCGCGCCAAAAAGCGTTGGTTGAAGGCAATCCAGCGCGGATCTTTGCGCGTCGGATTATATGGAAATACCGCCTCGAAGCCTTCCGCCGCAGAACTCGCAGCGGCAAGCATGTCAGGCCCCAGCGTGCGATAGGAGCCAAAGACGCGCTGCTTCATGCCGAGAGACTTCATCTGTTTCAAGATATTGGCGGTTTCTGTTTCGTCGGCCCACAACACAATGGAATCCGTGCGCGATCCCTGAATAATTTTCAGTTCCCGCGTAAAGTCGGTATCGCCCGGCAAATACTTCTGCTCGATCACCACCGGATGGCCAAGCCTTCGCGAGGCATCACGGAACTTGCCCACTCCCATTCGCCCGTAGCGGTTGTTCACGCGCAAGATCCCCACGCGCTTCAGGTCGAGCTCGGTGAAGATGCGCCGCGCCAGCGTGAAGCACTGCACACGATCATCCTGCAGATCGGTGAAATACCACGGAATATAGGTCTCAGGAATGGTGGGATCGGTCGACGCCGAGTTGACAATCGGGATCTCGGCCTTCAGAGCTACGCGCAGGATGATATGCGTCGATTCGGAGTTGATGGAACCGAAGATCGCCCAGTCCTGGTCGTCGTAGACCATCTTCACCGCTTCATCCGACGGCGAGCCCCAGATGCCGGGGTCAGTCGGCCGTTCCGGGCCATAGGATGCCTTCGCCTGCCAGTTGTTGTAGTCGTTATGCAACATCAGCCGGAAGGGTTTGCCGCCATACCCGCCGCGCGCGTTGGCCTCTTCCACTGCCAGTTGCGCCCCGTGTAACATCCGCAATCCAGACACCTGATCCGGATTGTTTTCGATGGGCCCTAAAAATCCTATACGCACTTCGGTCAGGTTCTTCGGGTCGGGAATATCACGCCCCGACCCTGTGTAAATGTTGGGATGCGTGTAATAGAGGTAATACGGCTTCGAGAATTTCTCATACGGACTCAGATCCGCCGGTTCGCCCGCATAGGGCTCCACCGTGCGGTCTTTCGGCGGTCCGGGAGGATGCGCCCCGCACGCACACGTTCCCTTGGCCGTGGTTTGTCCCGCGCCCATGACCGCGCACACGGCGCCAACGCAGGCCGCCAACAACCATCCCTTGCGCATGTGAGCTACTCCTTGTGGTTATGGCAGCAGGTCTTTTCCGTGCGGAACATGGCGATGGCTTCAATCTCCACCAGCAGCTCAGGCCGACATAGTTTGGCTTGGATGCCCGTGGATGCCGGCAGCGGATCAAGTCCCTGTTCCTTGAAAAACGACGTGCGCTCTTCATTGAAGGCGTCGTAATCGCGGTCTATGTCGCGCAGATAGCAACTGGTGCGCACAATGTCGTGCCAGGTGCAGCCTTCGCTCTCCAGCAGCGCGGTAATGTTTTTCAGAGTCCGCCGCATCTGCGCGCGGAAGTCGCCGATATGGACGCTGACGCCATTCTCGTCGATCGACGCCGTGCCCGAAATCAGCAGGATCGTCAACCCATTCAGGTCGATGCGCATCCCGCGTGAAAACGAACTCGGCTTGTCGTAGCAGTAGGCCTCATTCAATACACCGTGGTTGGTCATAGCACGCTTTTGGATTGGCGCGCGCCCAATAGACTCCAGAACTTCTGCAATTCCCTGCATCATGTTGGCTCCTTATTCTTGCGGTTGAAAGATTCCGTGGCTCAACCCTTCGGCAGTCGCCACCCAGATATCCTTGCCCTGAAAGTCAATACCGAGGATGTAGTTGTGTGCCGGCGCTGACGTCACCGGGATTTCCGTGACATGGCCCGCGGCGTCGCGCACTGTCATCTCCGGCTTATGTGTGGTGAGAGATGGTCGATAGACAGCCCAGTTTGTGCCGTCGTAGTACGCCAGGCCGTTGTCAGTACCAAACCACGCCCGATTGGCGTCCACTCCCTTCACCGCGTTGGTAAAGTTCGAAGGCAGCCCGCTGTCCTTCATCAAGAAGTTGTGCCAGTAGCGGCCGTCGTAGCGGCTGTTGCCAAAGTAGGTTGCCGCCCACAGCACATGGTCCACATAGCTGACTGACGTTGTGATCTCGTGGATCAGCCCCTGGTCCTTGAAGAGCACAAGTTCCGTTTCGCCATCGGGATCCTCGTATTTGTCCCAGGCCTTGGTCTTTTGGTCGTATTCCAAAATGCCGCTGCCCCATACCGCAAAATAGACCTTCGTAGGTGTAGCGCTAACCCCGTAAACCCAGATCTCGACCATCGGCGTATTGCGCTCGTTGTAGAGGTCCCACGCGCCTGTGCGAAGGTTCAGTCTGCACGCACCAGCCGCGGTAGCGACCCATACGTCTTCGCCTTCAATGGATACCCCGTATACAACGTCGTTGCTCAGCCCCGAATTCAACTGCGTGTAGGTTTTAATCTGGCCGCCGGATATGCGACTCAACCCTCCCATCGTCCCTGCCCAAACATCCCCGGTGTTCTTGTCCAGCGCCAGCGAAAGCACCGCACGATGCGCCAGGCCGTCCTTTGTAGTGAACACCTTCCACTTGCCGTTCTCGTAGAGTCCCAGCCCATTATTGGTTCCCGCCCAAATACGATCCCCATCCACCAGTACGGCGTAGACGTGATTGTCGGGCAAGCCATTGGCGGTGGAAAAATTCTCAAACCGGAACCGCGGCATATTGGGAACCGCGCCAGCTTTGGGTACATCAGCCGGCGCCGCGGAGGCCAGCAGGCTGGCCGACAGAAAGAATGCCGTCACGAAGATTTTTTTCATCGCGTCCTCAAATACTCGATCAGGTCGTTGAGTTCATCTTTGGTCAGATCGTTTGTTCGTCCATGTTTGTCTTCCGGATTGAAGACGGTCCATATCTCTTCCAGCGAGGAAGCGGACCCATCGTGCAGATATGGCGCTGACAGTGCTATGTTCGTCAGTTGCGGCGTGTCCAGCAATCCTGAGTCATCCGTCGCCTTCTTCGTTCCCACGTCAAACGACTTCTGATTCGTCCCCTTGGGCCCGCTGTGGCAATACACGCAGCGATTTGTCAGAGGGATTGGAGCGCCAAACTTATCCACTGCACGCACAAAGAGCGCCTTGCCGCGTTCCTGCGCGGGCGTCAATTCGTAGCCGGGCAGCTTATATCGATTAGGCCGCGGAGGCAGACTCTGAATGTATGTCACAAGATCGGATAGCGTCAGATCGTCGTACTGCTCCGAGCGCCAGAAGTACTTCTCCGTGCGCGGGCCGCACTCGGTCGGCAAATTCGGATTACCGCCGTTCCACTTGTAGGGTTCGGTACCCTTGAGATCCTCAATCGGACGATTGTCCACAATGTCGCGTCCAAATCCATCCGGCTCCAGATCCCACTGCAAGCCATCGAACGTGGAGTCGATATGACAGTTCGCACAGGCGATCTGCCCCTGAAATGAGTAGCGCGCGGTATAGAACGTCTGCTCACCATGCCGCAGCACCGACATCTGCTTCGGCGCTGCCAGACGGACGGTCGACGCGAGATGGTTGGTATGCGTGTCGATGACGCTGATCGTATCCTCAAGCCTGTTCGCCACCAGCAGCTTACTTCCATCCGGGCTAAGTGCCATGCCACGCGGATCGTGCCCCACCGCGATGCGCGTCACCACGTAGTTCCCGCTCGCCGAAAGATCTTCGGCAAACGGACCTTGATGGGTGTGGATGTAACGCAGCAGCCGCGGCACATCGACCACGGTCACAATCTCTGAGCCTTCGCTGGTAACGTACAAGAACTTCTTGTCCGGCGTAATCAGCACACCAAAAGGCCGTGCGGCATAACGCTCCAGCTCGTCGAGCGGAACCTCGACCGGCTTGTCGCCTACATCCGTGCCGAACAACGTCAGCGTATCCACGAATGCGCCGCCGTGCTCCAGATGCGCCAGGGGTACGAGGTTCTTGGGATGCATCTCGGCCACCACGCCAAGACGCCCGTCACGCGAGAACGCAAGATGAAACGAGTGGGCAATGCTGTGCAGAGGAATGCGATCAACCACCACGGCGCGCGCAGTATCGATCACCGTGATCTCTGACTCCGGAGCAGTCCGGTGGGGGGTCGGGTTCGGATACACATGAGTGACGTAGAGGCGGCTTCCATCGGGCGACGGTGTGATGTAGCTGGCGCCACGCCCTGCGACCAGGCGCTTTTCCTCCGCTCCGGTCCGGGCATTCAGCACCGCCACGTCATTGGAAATGCGATTGGCCACAAATAGGTGCTTGCCCGCGCGATCCTCAACCACACTGGAAGGCTCCGCTCCCACCGGCCATTCCGCCACCACTTGCAGCGACGCGGTATCGATCACCGAAAGCGTGTCGTCCCATGTGTTGGTTACAAAGAGGCGGCTTCCATCCGGCGAGAGCGAGATGCCGCGTGGGATGTGACCCACTTGAATGCTCTTGATTGCCGCACCGGTAGCGGCATCCAATACCCGCAACTCGTCGCTCTCGTTACACAATACATAGAGCTGTGTTCCGCTTGGCGAATAGAGCAATTCAATGGGCGATGGATAGACGAGCGGGTCGCCGACACGCCCCGTGATCACGGCTTGTGCTTCGTCGCCGGTCCACAGCGCCACGGCAAAGAATGCCGCGGCAATCAGCAGCATTCCACCCACCGCACCGGCCCGCAGCCGGCCATGTGCCTGTCCGCTCATTGCGGCTCCTCCACCGTCAGAACACGATCCACACCCTGGCCAGACACCGTCTGCTCGCGCCCGCTGGGCCAGTGGACCACAAGCTTCTCCACCGTCGTCGCGGCACCCAGGCCAAAGTGCAGGCGATCGTCGTTTTGCGAAAGATAGCCGGATTCCGCTACGCGCTCCTCCATGTAGCGCTTGCCCGCCGCATACACCTCGACGCGCGCGCCAATGCCATCTCGATTACTCTTCGTGCCCTTCAGCTTGATCGCTACCCAGTGGCCGGTGTTCGTGGAAACGTTATGCACCAGCGTCCCCTTCGCACCCAGATTCACCAGAAACGCATCCATCTTTCCGTCATTGTCGTAATCCGCAAAGCACGCACCCCGCGCCACCGTGCGCTTATTCAGCACCGCGCCCGCCTCCCGCGAAACATCCTCGAAGCGCCCCTCACCAAGCCCGCGAAACAGTGTGTGTTCCTGCGGAATCAGGTGAATCAGCCCACCATGAAAGATCAGGATGTCAAGAAGACCATCGTTGTCGAAGTCATAGACGCCCGTTCCCCAACTGACATACTGCGCGTTGGCCTGCGACACGCCGTTGGTCGCGCCTATGTCGTCGAATCCCTGCTTGCCCATGTTCCGCAGCAGCCGGTTGTAATGCCCATCGGTCACCCACAGGTCCAGCGTGCCTCGTCCTTCCAGATCGGCAAATACCGGACCCATCGACGAGGTGGACTCGCCATTCTGCCCAAAGGCCGTGCCCGTATCGTTCCCTACCTCTTCAAAGGTTCCGTCATGCTTATTGTGGAAGAGAAAATTCTCCGTGCGGTCGTTGGCCACATAGATGTCGTCCCATCCATCGCCATCGAAGTCCGCCGCCGTCACCCCCATGGTGCGGCCCACATAGGCGCCGATGCCCGACTTGTCCGTCACATCGGTGAACGTGCCATTGCAATTGTTGTGGTAGAGCCGATTGGTCTCGCCCTCGTAGTCAAGCGGCCCCGGATAGTTGTCCGCTCCGTAAAAGGCGCGGTACTTGGGGTCAAACTTCACATAGCGGCCAATGAAGATGTCAACGCAGCCATCGCGGTCGTAGTCCAGAAACGTTGAGCTGATCGACCATCCATCGACTTTAATGCCGGCCTTCGCCGTCACGTCTGTAAAGTGGCCGTTGCCGTCGTTGTGATAGAGAATCACACGCCCGTAACCGGTCACCAGCAGATCGACGTATCCATCGTTGTCGTAATCAGCCGCCGTAACGGCAACTCCATAGAGATCGGGCGCCAGGCCGGCCTTCTCCGTCACGTCCGTGAAGGTACCGTCGCCGTTGTTGCGATAGAGATAATTGTGCGGCAGCGGGTCTGGCTTCTCTTTCAGCGGATACGGGTGCATCGAATCGTCAAGCGGCCGACCATTCACCACGTAGAGGTCGGGCAGTCCATCGTTGTTGTAATCGAACCACACGCAGCCCGCGCCGGTGCCTTCCAGCAGCGAACCCAGTTTTGCCGACCCGAAGCTATGCACAAAGTTGATGTGCGCCTTGTCGCTTGCGTCTTCAAAGCGAATGACGGGAGCCTGTGCGCCGGCAGACGTGGGCGGCGTAGCCCGCGCGTCCTGTGCAGGGGATGGAGCTGCGGCAGCCTGCGCCCCTAGTGCCGGATGCGCTGCAAAAAGAAGGACCGCGGCGAATGCAATTGGAATGTTCTTTATCATCTCAGCGGCCTCCCGTTAATGCATGCTGCGCGGCATGAGTCATGTCAGCAGGCGTCGTCGTGCGCAGGAGCACCGCCGGCACTCGATTTTCTGCCGCGCGCTCAGGACCCGTGTGGCAGCCTACGCAGATGCGCTGTTCCCCGCCGCGCGACCAGAACCAGCCGTGTTCCTGGCGCAATACCGCTCCCTTCGCATCCAGCAGCGCGAACCGAATCGGTGTGTCGCCCGGCACCTGCACGAAAAACGAGCCGTCTTTCTCGACCGGCGCCGTGCCCATCACAACAGCATGGTGCGCCGCATCCTGCGTCTCCACACGCACCGCAACAGGCGTTCCATGCAGCACGCCATCCCGCGACAGTCGCGCATCCAACGCCAGCAGATTGGCATAGTCCCACGGGTGCAGACCTGAGGGATGCCGCTTGGGCGTCGTGCGCGGCGCAACCAGTACCGGCTCAACAAGGCTCTCGCCGTTCTTCGCCAGCACGGTCTCCATCGCAGCAGCGCCCGGCTTCCACAGCTTCAGGACATAGGGTCCGTTGGCCGACGCGCGCGTACTCAACAGCCAATCTCCCGACGCCGTCTCGGCGATTGCGCCGGCATACTGCGCAGCCGGCGCGGCAATACGCTCTTCATGCGCCAACGGCGAAGTAAACCGTGCCAGTGATACTCCATGCGTAAACGCCACATCGCCCGACGACAGTTGCACGCCGCCCCAGCGTGCACGGCCGTGATCGCAGCGATACGATTCCACGCCCGAGCCATCCGCATAAACCAGGTACAGCTCCGGCGTCGTTCCGGAGCCGAGCGGATAGCCGGCTTCAAAAAGAACGCGGCCATCCTTCAATACGTCCGCAGGGAACGCATTGGCTTGCGTGTAAGAGAGAGCCAACTCGCCCGGTCCCGCCGTCGGATTCAAAGGAGTGTAGGGCAAGGGGTGACCGTCTTCCGTAGAGTCGAGCCGGAACCCGTGCGTCGTACGCACCGCATACACCATGCGGCCCGCAGGCAGGTAGAGCGGCCGCTCTGCATCTGTAGCCGTCGCCACCACCTTGCGCACCGAGCGGTCCTTCAGTTTCAGCTCCCATATCTGCCAGGGGTCGCTTGTAAGCTGCTTGCCCGCAAAAAGCACCAGACGGCCATCAAAGTAGACGTTGGCATCGGCGCTGGCCGCAAAGCCCGGCACCAGCGGCTCGGCATGGCCTTCATGAAGCAGCAGCAACTGCGCGCCTTTGGGAAAACGCTCCTGCCCGCGCAACTCGGCCAGCGGCACATAGACGGGTGCAGCAGTCACAATCACATCCGCGCCAACCCTTGCCGCCGCATCGGACGCGAACCCGCACGGCGCCAGTAGCAACGTAAAACTAATTGCAATTCCAAAAGCGCTGGCCCGGCCCCTCATCCAACAGCCTCCATGGGCCGTGCGTCCGCGGTTGCTCCAAGCACGAGTCCGCGCAACGCAAGGTAGGGATCAAGGGAACCCATCATCTGGTCGAAGTCGGCAAAATCGAGCGATTGATCGCCGTCACTCCACGCCTTATCGGGATTGGGATGCACTTCCACCAGCAGTCCATCCGCCTCGGCTGTCACAGAGATGCGCGCCAGCGCCGGCACCAGTTCGCGATGGCCCGCTGCATGGCTGGGATCGGCGATCACAGGAAGATGCGAAATGTACTTGAGAAGCGCGATGGCGCCAATGTCAAAGGTGTTGCGCGTGGCTGTCTCAAAGGTGCGAATGCCGCGCTCGCAGAGAATGACATTCGGGTTGCCGTTGTCCAGAATCAACTGCGCGGATCGAAGCAAGTCGGCCACCGTGGCCATCATGCCGCGCTTCAGCAGTATCGGCCGCCCTGACCGCGCCGCAGCCTCAAGCAGCGAGTAGTTCTCCATATTGCGCGTGCCGATCTGCAGGATGTCAGCATATTCAGCCACCATCGGCACATCGCACTCGGACATGACTTCAGTCACGATGGCCAGCCCGCTCTCTTCGCGGGCGCGCGCCAGCATCTTCAGCCCTTCCAGGCCGTGCCCCTGAAATGCATAAGGAGAACTGCGAGGCTTGAATGCGCCTCCGCGAAGGATGCGCGCACCGCAGCGGCGCACATGATGGGCCGTCGCCATCAACTGGAACTCGGTTTCCACCGAGCAAGGCCCAGCCATGGTGACAAATTCCGCGCCGCCGATTTCGAGATCCCTGACCTGCACCACTGTCTGCAGGCGACTCGGACTCTTCAACACATCGGGACTATCGGCAAATCGTTCTTGCCAGCTACCGCGCACAGACTGCGCTCCGTTTCTGGGGAAGCGGAAGCGTTAGACTATCGCGAGGATGCGGCTTTCGCCTCAATCCAAAGGTGGAGGGACGCAGAGCACATCCTGAACGGGGAATGCCAGGCCTCCATTCTGATCCCTGGAGTCCCTGGAAATTCCGACGCGAGATCACGCCGGCAACCAGCTATGAGTGATTGGCCAGGGGCGGCACGCGATAGCCAAACGCATTATCTACGATGCCAGCAATACCCAGCGCCGTCTCATCTTCAAAGGGCCGGGCAACAATTTGCACGCCGATCGGCAAACCTTCCGGCGAGCGCCCCACGGGCACCACCGCCGCCGGAGCCGCCAGGGTGTTGAACCACTGCGTGTGCCGCACTGCATCCAGATAGTCAACGGTACGGCCCTCCACGGTCCATTGGCGCTCTCCGTGACGAAACGCGGGAATACTGGCCACCGGGCATAACAGCACCGGATGCGCCTGCATCTCTTCCAGCGCTTTGGCGCGCAGCAGATCCAACTCCGCCCAGGCGTTGAGCAACTGCGCAGCCGTGAACTGGGGCGTGGCCTCAGCAATGCGCAGAAACTCATTGAAGATCGGACTGAGCTGCTGCTCTTTGCCGGCAATCGCCGGCGCATAGAACATAGCGCCGCACTGCACAAACAGCTTCCACCACAGCTTGCGCAGCGGCTCCAGCGTGCGCGGCCGGAAAGGCTGCACGCGGAAACCTGCCTCGCGCAGAGCGTTTGCTGCGGCATGGACCGCGGCGCGCGTCTCAGGCGTCACGGGCGTCAACCCATCCTCTTCAAAAAATCCGATGGTGTTGCGGCGCAGTTCATCGAGACCCGGCTCGCGTAGCACTACAGGGGGACTCACCGGGTCGATTGCATCCTGACCGGCAAGCGTGCGAAACAGAAGCATCACATCTTCCATCGTCCGTGCCATAGGCCCAATTGCGCCCAGCACAGAGAAGGGCCCCACGCACGGTGGCAGATGCCCTCGCGCAGGAATCCGGCCCGGCGTCGGCTTCAGTGAGCAGATCCCGGTGAAGTGCGCGGGCACACGCACCGAGCCGCCGCTATCCGAGCCCAGGCCCGCAGCCGACATCCCCGCCGCAATCGCCGCCGACTCGCCGCCGCTTGACCCGCCCGGCGTGCGCTCCAGATCCCATGGGTTCGCCGTGCGCCCATGCAGCAGGTTCGCCGTCTCATAGGCCATCAGAAACTCCGGGCAATTGGTCGTGCCCAGAATCAGTGCTCCGGCCGCGCGCAGCCGACTGACCACGACTGCATCCTCACGCGGAATCTCGTCTTGATGAAGCAGGCTGCCGATCTCGCAGCGATACCCCGCCGTGGCAATGGACGACTTCACCGTCACCGGGAGCCCAAACAGCGCACCGCGGGCGCCGCGCATCTCATTGAGCTGCCGCGCCTGCACCCGCACGCGATTCGGGTCGAAGTCCACCAGCGCATTCAGTTTCGGGTTCAACCGCTCAATCTGGTGGATGTGCGCCTCGGCAAGTTCTTCGACCGAGATCGCGCCCGTGCTCAATAACGCCAGTTGCCGCACTGCCGGTTGAAACACAACATCATTCATGGCTTGTCTGCCGCACTCGGCGTTGCCGCCGCATCATCCTTCGGCGTCGACGGCAGCCACTGGTAATCGAATCGATACGACCGCACTGGCTCGCCGGTATCAAAGCGATCGTTCCAGTCCATTTGATAGTTCAGCGCGTCTGTATCGTCCGGAAATTTCTCGCTCGCCGGGTATGGATAGGCACTCATCGTATGGAAGGGCAGTTGCGAAACCGTAAAGGGCGACGCATCCCACCAGTCCATGTCCTTCACATATCCATTGGCATAGAACAAGTAGTCGCGCTTCCAGTGAGCCGGCAGCGCGGGCAGTTTCGTCCCGTCAAACTCTGCTGCGATCTCCTCGCCGCTGCCGAAGATGGCATAGCGGTCATCGATACCCTTCACCAGTTCTGTCACGTCGCCCAGATGCGTATAGCTGCCGCGCTGATGTTGGAATGGCCCGGTGAGGCTCACGCGATTGTAGTCATAGTCCAGGTCGCCGGGGCTAGCGCCGTCCAACTGTTTTGGATAGCCGCGGAACTGTTCGGTAGCCAGCGCCAGCGGCATCTCCGTCGCGCGCACCTGGGCATCCGCATGGTTGTCTACCAGAACCTGGTCCCAATAAATTTCCAGGTTGCTGATCAGCCGGATCCGACGCGTACCCGCGGGCAGCTTGCCGGTCAGGTCCACCACAATGGTGCGCTCCAACCCTGCCGGAAAGCCCGCTTCGCCGGGAATCCGCTGCCATGCGCCGCTCGGCAACTGCGCCTCTACATACGGCGAGATGGGCTTCACCCCCGCCTGCCACGCGGCATACAACGACGTTGCGCTGAAGTAGTTCACATAACCAGTCATCAGCAGCCGCAACGGTGCGCCCGCATTCACAAGACCCAGGTCCAGGGTCAGCGCGTGCGTATTTGCAAATCCGTCATAGGGTAGCGGAGCAAAACCGCTGGCAAATTCGTGATCGCGGTGGCTCAAGGTGGCGAGTACGTCGCGCCCTTCGCCATCCCACGCGCCGACCGGAAGCCGCGCGCCCTGCGAGGCAACCACGCGCCCCGTCGCAAATGGCGGATCGTCGAGAAATTTCTCATCGGGATTTACCTCGACATCTTCCGGATGATCCACCGCCACCAGCCGCAACTGGTCAATGTAGTTCACTTCTTCCATCGGCTCGATGAAACGCAGGCTCAGCTTGCCATCCACCGGAACCGCCTGCGCGCCGTCCACTTTGATCCACTCGCTTGGATTGGGCGTATTGCGGCGCGTGGGCGTAAACCAGTGCCCCACTACACCGGCGCCGATCACGTCTGTCACCAGCTTGTACCTGTGCCCGTTCCAGGCAAACAGCACAGGGCAGGAACTGCCGCGCCGGTCTGCTTCCTTCATGGCAATCACCCGCTGATGCGGCAGGTCGATCTCATCCTGCAGAATGCCGGTGGGCCAAAGAATGCGGAGCAGATCGATGTGATCCGCCTTGCCCAGTCCGATCAGAATCTGTGGCGCAGCCTGCGTCTGGTAGCCCGACGCCCCTGCCAGCTCCCACTTCTGCCACTGGCCGTCGGCAAAGATCTCCACCTTTGAACCCAGCGCGGTCTTGTTATCCGCATAACCACTCAGGTCAAGCCGCACAAAGTGGTTTTTATTCGCGCCTGCGTTGTGCAACAACACCGGCGGCGCATTCAGTTGCGTCACTATCAGATCCGCCGCTCCATCGCCGTCCACATCGGCGGCCATCAGCCCGCGCGGCGCTTGCAGCCGCACTGTATCCAGACCCAGCACATGGCTCACATCTTCAAAGCTGCCATCGCCGCGGTTGCGAAACACCTTGACGCGCGGTCCCGCGCTCGTCTGCACAATCGCGGCAATGTCAATCCAGCCATCGTTGTCGATGTCGACGGCCGTAACGCCCCATCCGCCCAGCGCACCCTTCAGAGGAAGCGGCACGCGCTCAAAGCGGCGGCCCACGTTGTTCGGTCCGGGCACGTTGCGCCACAGCGTAAGGCCCGGGGCATACGCGTGCGTGACGGCAATATCCATCCAGCCGTCCTTGTTGTAGTCCAGCACCGCTATGCCTTCCGTCGCGGGCAGCTTCTCGTCATACAACGCCTGCGTGGGATACTTGCCCTCGCGGGGATTCACATAAAACATGGGCGCAGCTGCAGAGCCTGTCACCGCAAGATCCACGGCGCGATCGTTATTGAAGTCCGTCAAAATGACCGCAGCGGTCTTACCACTGCCACCCAGACCCGTCGGTTCCGTCCACTCCGTAAAAGTCTTGTTGCCATTGTTGCGCCAAAGCACATTCGCTTCGTCGCCCGGCTTGAGCGGCTCGCCGGTCAGAAACAGATCCAGATCACCATCGTGGTCGAAGTCCACAAATGTGATACCAGTGGGTCGATTGCGCGCGGTGAGCCCGGCCTCTGCCGTCACATCGGCAAACTTCCCCTGGCCCAGATTCCGGAACAGCCGAACGCCATCCTCCATCGCCACGGCCAGATCATTCAGGTTATCGGCGTCATAATCGCCCACGGTGCATGCCACCGCACGACCCGCCGCTTTCAGTCCCGCTGCCGCTGCATCCAGTTCCTCATAGGCGCCGTCGGCACGCCGATGCAGCACGCGCATCGCCTGCGCGCCCGATTCCATCAGCACCAGGTCCATCTCGCCTGACCCGGTCACGTCCAACATGCATGCCCCACCGGTCTCGCCGCCGTGCGCTGCGCCGGAACCCATCTTCTGCGCTTCCAGCTTCACCGGAATCATCTCCCGCTCAACCTGCTGCGGCTCCTCTACCGGCGTCACAGTCGAATAGTGGCCCTGCTCGCCATAGGCCAGCCCGATCGCCGCGGAAATCTTCGTGCTGGTCATGTGCTGAAAGAGTATGAAATGCGCTTTCGCGTCCTGCGTATGCCCGGAGCGCTGTAGAGCGCGCGCCATGGCAAATTCCGATGAGGCATGGAGAGGCTGAATCGCCAGCGCCTGCTTCAGCACCGCGATTGCCTGATCGAACTGGCGCATCTCCTGGTAGCAAACGCCCTCAAAATAGTACGAATCCACGTCGCGCGGATCGTACTTCACGGCCTGCTGAAAGCTGGCCAGCGCCGCATCCAGATCGTTGTTTGCGTGCTGCACCAATCCCAGGTTGTACCACGCCTGCGGATTGCCGGGATCCAGCGCCAGTGCCGCCTTCAGCGCCTTCTCGGCCTCGGGCAGCTTTTGCAGCGTCATCAGCGCTATGCCGTCGTTGATGGCCGCCTGCGCCAGCGTCGGCTCCTTTTTGAACGCAGCGGAAAAGCTCTGTTCCGCCCGCTCGGTGAACTGCTGGCCCATCAGCGCAACTCCGCGATTGTTCAGCTCGATTGCCGCCGCGTCGTCGCGCGACTCCGCGCCCGCCATCGCCGTCGCCGTCATCACAAACACAAGGGCCGCAAGGCCGCCCATTCGCACCAAACTCGTTCCCAAAGTCTTCTCCAGCGCGGCCGGGCGCGCACAACCCCATAGAACCGCGGAACAGACCAGTGTATGCGAGTAGCCGTCCTTTTCGCATCGCTCGCTGCCGGCCCTTTGCTCCTGTCAAAAGCGCGAGCCATCGCCAATTTATACTTCTTAGGTGATTCCATCGCTCGAAAGC
Organism: Acidobacteriota bacterium; assembly: GCA_021836865.1. GTDB lineage: Bacteria > Acidobacteriota > Terriglobia > Terriglobales > Acidobacteriaceae > Telmatobacter. Next base: position 16,559 of record JAKBHH010000019.1, on the reverse strand, counting down.
ATCCACTGGCACCGGTTCCTCGCACGACCGCATCTGCCACCGCCCTCCGCGCAGGCGCTCGCTTTGCTCAAAGGCACCCCCATCCTGATCACCGGTGCAGGGGGGTCGATCGGCTCCGCTCTGGCCTTGCGCCTTGCTCCACTCGCGCCCTCCCGCCTGGCGCTCCTTGAGTCGTCTGAAAACCATCTCTTCGCGCTGCAGAATGAATGCGCAGCTGCCGCGCCCGGACTACGGGCCTCGTTCATCCTTGGAAGTGCTGCTGAACGCGTACTGCTCGACGAAGTGTTCAGCCTCCACGCGCCGCGCCTCGTCTTTCACGCAGCCGCCTTCAAGCAGGTGCCGCTGATCGAGGAGCAACCGCTGGCCGCCATCGCGAACAACGTCTTCGGCACCCAGACGCTCGTCTGCGCAGCTGCCGCACACGGCGCACGCGTCGTCCTGCTCTCCACGGACAAGGCCGTTGAGCCTGCTTCGATGATGGGCGCCACCAAGCGCGTCGCCGAGTGCATCGTCCTCGACGCCGGAGGAACCGTCCTGCGTCTCGGCAACGTCCTCGCCTCGCGTGACAGTGTCACGGATGCCTTTGCCCGCCGGATCGCTCAGGGCGACTCCCTTGCCGTGACCGATCCTGCCGCGCGCCGGTACTTCCTCACCCTGGATGAGGCCGTCAATCTGCTGCTCGCCGCTGCTGTTGAGCCCGATGCGCCCTGCCTCCTTGCACCTGTCCTGCCTGCGCCCCACTTCATTGCCGACCTCGCGCGCTATATGGCCCTGGAACTGGCTCCGGGCCGCGATGTCCCCATTGAGTTCACCCGCCTGCGACAGGGCGATAAGGAGACAGAGCAACTCTGGTCACGCCAGGAGTGCCCGCGACCCGCGCACTGCAGCGCATTGCTTTCCATCGAGTCGGCCGGCCCCGCCAACAGCACGTTGCACGCCGAACTGGCCCGATTACGCGCTGCGCTCGACGTGCGCGACTTTGCCGCGGCGCTCGATCACATGCGCGTGCTGGTCCCCGATTACAGTCCCAGCAAAGCAATCCTGAGCCTTGCCGGCCAATACAGCCCGCGAGTCTCCTCATGAACACAGCCCAAGCCGCCCGGCGTCGCATCGGTGTCGTCACCACTTCGCGCGCAGACTACAGCCATCTCTACTGGCCCCTGCGCGAGTTGGCCGCAAACCCTGGGGTGGATCTCGGCGTCTTTGCCCTCGGTCCGCATCTTTCACCCGAGTTCGGCAGTACCCTCAATGAAATCGAGCGAGACGGGTTCCCCATCAAGGCACGCATCGAGTGCCTCCTCAGCTCCGACACTGACACCGGCATGGCCAAGACGATTGGCATCGCCATTCTCACCCTGGCCGACGCGCTCACCTCCTGGCGGCCAGACCTTCTGCTGCTCATCGCGGACCGCTATGAAATGCTGGCGCCTGCTTGTACGGCTCTCGCCCTGCGCATCCCCATGGCCCACATTGAGGGTGGCGAAGTCTCGCAGGGCGCAATCGACGACCATGTTCGAAACGCCCTCACCAAGCTGGCCCACATCCACTTCACGTCCACGGATACCGCGCGCCGGCGCGTCATCGCCATGGGCGAAGAACCCTGGCGCGTCCACCGCGCAGGCGCGCCTTCACTCGACCATCTGCGTTGCTCTACGCTCCTCAGCCGCACTGCCCTCGAAGCCCGACTCGGCGTCTCGCTCATTGCGCCTGCCATCCTGGCCGCGTGGCACCCCGTCACAATCCTCCGCGACACCAACACCGAGGCCGACGCCCTCTTCGCCGCACTGGCACAAGCGCCCGGCCAGCTCCTCCTTGTCTACCCCAATGCCGACGCAGGCAGCCACGCGCTCATCGAACGCACTCAGGCCCTGGCCGCAACGCGCCCGCAGACCTATCTCTTTGTAAACCTTGACGCCGTCACCTATTGGAGTCTCCTTGGCCAGGTCGATGCCATCGTGGGAAACTCCTCCAGCGGCATTATGGAGGCTGCATCCTTCGCTCTGCCCGCCGTCAACATCGGCATGCGCCAACAGGGCCGCGAGCGTGCCCGCAACATCCTTGACGTCCCGGCAGACACCGGCGCAATCCTGGACGCGATCGAGCGCGCCCTCAGCCCTGCCTTCCGCGCCGGCCTGCGCGGCATGGTCAACCCCTACGGCGATGGGACCGCCGCGACCACAATCGTCGAGGTCCTCGCCACCGTCCCGCTCGAAGGCCTGCTCATCAAACAGCCGGTTCCCGTCCCCGATGACGCGGACCAGTCATGACTCCCCGCATTCCCCTCTCCGCGCCCGACATCACAGAGGCAGAGATCGGTGCGGTCACCGCCGTGCTGCGCACTCCGCACCTCAGCCTCGGACCTGAACTCGCAGCCTTCGAGCAGGCTCTCGCTGCTTATCACGCAGTACCTCACGCCGTCGCCGTCAGTTCCGGAACAGCCGGCCTGCATCTCGCCCTGCTGACTCTCGGCATCGGCGAAGGCGATGAAGTCATCGTGCCATCGTTCGCGTTTGTCGCCGTCGCCAACGCCGTCCGGCACGTCTGCGCAACGCCCGTCTTTGTTGAGATTGATCCTGTCACCCTCAACCTCTCGCCCGGCGCCGTCGAAAATGCCATCACGCCGCGCACCCGCGCCATCCTCGTGGTCCACACCTTCGGCGTCCCCGCCGAGATGGATGTGCTCACCCTCATCGCCCGCCGGCACCATCTCGCACTCATTGAAGACGCATGCGAAGCCATCGGCGCGCAGTTCGGTGACCCACCCCACGCACGCCGGGTCGGCTGTTTCGGCGACATCGCGGTCTTCGGCTTCTACCCCAACAAGCAGATCACCACGGGCGAGGGCGGCGCGGTTCTCACCCGCGATCCCATGCACGCCGCCCGCATGCGCTCACTGCGCAATCAGGGTCGTGAGCCCGACGCAGGCTGGCTTGACCATTCTGAAATCGGTTACAACTACCGGCTCTCCGACCTGGCCTGCGCCCTGGGCCGCGTCCAACTCGCCCGCATCAGCGAAATTCTCACCCTTCGCCACGCCGCCGCCGAGCGCTACCAGGCGCTGCTCTGCGACATCGTTGGTCTGGAGCTGCCGCCCCTCGCTTTGCCCCGTCGTACCATCAGCTGGTTTGTCTATGTTGTCCGCCTCCCCGAGCAGGCAAACCGCGACCGCGTGCAGGCAGCTCTTGCGTCCAGGGGCATCGCGACCGGGCGCTATTTCCCACCCATCCACCTACAGCCCGCATGGCGTCATCATTCCGGCGCCATTGCTGCATTGCCGCTGACTGAGTCTGTCGCCCGACGCACCCTCGCACTGCCCTTCTTTAACCGCATCGCAGTCGATCAGCAGCAAGCCGTGTCCGATGCGCTGGCCAAAGCAGTGAGGGACCAAGAGTAGTTCGCTGCAATTTGCGGTATCTTTCGCTTGTACGAACATCGTCGTTCGTGCCATAAAGCGCGGGATTTCGGCTCACGAAAACGCCTCTCCCTGCATCTATAACCAAGTGGGGCAGATTCGGTTGCACTTTATTGCAACGAGATCTCCCTGACGTGCACAGCCAGAAAGACCATAGCTGACGGGTCCGCCAGATGACCCTTGACATGGTTTGGAAGGCAGCGCACTATCGTGCCATAAGAGCGTTCCACCGGATGGGCAATCACCGCCATCCGAACCGGCCTCCCCTAACCAGGCTTACTGAGCTGACTGCATTCAACATTGAAGAAGCAGGTACGCTATGGTGGTTAGAACGCATTGTAAAGGTCGCGGCATCACGGGTTTGCACGTGGGTGTCAACAACGTTCGTCGCTATTTTCCCAGGGATATCTCTGTCATCGAGCTGCAACTGGACCATCTCCGGATTCAATGCGGGCTTACCCCGGATTTCTGGCATGGACAGCCTGACATCTTCGATCCAAGGCTCTGCGCCTGGCTTGAGGCTCGGCATCTTCACGGAAAGTGTGACCGCGGTCCCGTTCCTCTCGCGATGATTCCGGCAGGCAACAACTCCTTCCGACTTCAGCCAGTCGAGCGCAACGGACACCTTCACGGCAGAACCAGGCAGGCGCAGCAGTCTGCGGCCTGAATTCGCCTCAACTCCCGATGACGCTTCCTCCGTCGCAGCGTCATCGGGTTGTTGTGCGTACCAGGAACACCGTGCCCATGACGGTGGCCCCAGCGCCCAACGGCTTGGCCTTGTGCTTGATAAACTCAAAGAGCGATGACCCTTACCCAACTTCAGCAGGCCATTGAACAGGCGTTTGCCGCCGGTCAGGCCGCTATCGGCAACGACAACGCCATGAACGCATTCCTTGAACTGCGCACGGCGCTGGAGCGCGGTGAGGTTCGCGCCGCTGCGCCCGATGCTTCCGCTCCCACCGGCTGGCGCGTGAATGCATGGGTCAAGCAGGGCATCCTGCTCGGCTTCCGCCTGGGAGCGCTGGCGGATAGCTCCGCGGGCAGCTTGTCCTTCGTGGATAAACACACCTACCCGGTGCGCCGATTCGTCGCGGCGGATGGGGTCCGCATGGTTCCGGGCGGCTCTTCGGTGCGCGCGGGAGCCTATCTGGCCCGCGGCGTTGTCTGCATGCCACCCATGTACGTCAACGCGGGCGCGTGGGTCGACGAGGGCACAATGATCGACTCTCACGCTCTGGTCGGTTCCTGCGCGCAGATTGGCAAGCGCGTTCATCTGAGTGCGGCAGCACAGGTCGGCGGCGTGCTCGAGCCTGTGAATGCAAGCCCCGTTGTCGTTGAAGAAGATGTGCTTATCGGCGGCAACGCAGGCGTGTATGAAGGAACCATCGTGCGCCGCAGTGCAGTTCTTGCCGCCGGGACGATTCTTACCCGCGGAACTCCCGTTTTCGACTTGGTCAATGGCACAGTCCTGCGTGCCACGGCAGAGCGGCCCCTCATCATCCCCGAGAACGCGGTCGTTGTTCCTGGTTCCAGGGCGGTGGCCAAGGGAAAGGGCCATCCGTCGAGCGACAGCTGGGGCCTGTCCCTCTATGCGCCCGTGATTGTGAAGTACCGCGACGAAAAGACCGACCTGAGTACGACGCTCGAAGATTTGCTGCGATAGGTGCTCTTCGGCTCACCACCTGCCGCGTGCGGCTTCTGCGGCGGTTTTGAAACTACAACCCGGCCATTGCACGAGGAATGTGACAACAACAGATCCATCCCTGCCGTTGATCCGCTGGGGCGTAGCCGGCCCGGGCCGCGCTGCGGCGCGCTTTGCGCAGGGTCTCACCGCTGTTCCCGGCGCGGCGCTCACCTCCGTGTGGGGCAGAACCCTCGAAAAGGCCGAGGCCTTCGCGAACCGCTTCGACACGCCATTTGTCGCGCCCTCGCTGGATGCACTGCTTGCCGCGGAGATCGACGCCGTTTACGTTGCCACGCATCCTGACACCCATGCGGAGATCTGCTGCAAGGCGCTGGCGGCCGGCAAGCATGTGCTGTGCGAAAAGCCCGCTGCGATGAACGAACGCCAGTTGCTTGAGGTCATCGCCACCGCGCGCCGCCACGGGCGGTTGTTCATGGAAGCGATGAAGCCTCCTTTTTTTCCGCTCTACCGGCGTCTGCGCCAGCAGCTTCTGGCTGATCCCATCGGCCCCATCGGCTATGTCCGCGCCGGGCATTGCGATGCGACGCTGGCGCCCGACTACCCCCTGCACTTTCCGGCGCTGGCCGGGGGCGGCATTATGGGCATCGGTCCGTATGAGGCTTTCCTGGCCCTGGACTGGCTGGGGCCGCTGAAGCGCGTGCAGACGATGGGACGCCTCAGCCCCTCCGGGGTGGACGCCTTTGCCGTCTTCCAGACAGAACACGAGCGCGGTATGGCGCAACTGCACACGGGACTGGACCTGCTGAGCCGCGGAGATGCTCTGCTGGCGGCGCCGCGCGGCTATGTGATTCTGCACGCTAACTGGTGGAACCCGGTACACGCGACGATTCACTTCATCGACGGCCGCCGTGTGGAACTGAATGAGCCCTTCACGGCAGGGGGATTCAACTACGAAACATCCCACTTCTGTGACCTGATTCGCGAAGGCAAATTGGAGAGCCCGGAGATTACCCACGAGCTCTCCGTGGGAATGGCGCGGCTGTTGGAAGCAGCGCGCACGGCTTTAGGTGTTCGTTTCCCCGGCGAATGAGCCGCCACAACCGCGCAACTCAGCGAGTGGACTCTGATCCGGCAGGCGCCTCGTGGATCGCATTCGCAATGGCCTGCCGCAACTCGCCTGAGGGATCGTTGAGATAACTCCAGAACATGACGCCCTGCAGACGCTGCCGCAACGCATAGCGACACTTGCCCGCGGCAGACTCCGCATCTTCATAACTCACAAACTGGCGCTTTTCCGCGTTGTAGAGGTACGGCACCTGCGCTGACGCATCCCAGAATCGTGTGAATCCGGCATCAAGCAAGGAAGCTTTGATTGCGCTGTAAGGCAGGTCACCCCCTGGCGCAGGCTTACCGGGTTGAAAGAGGCCGTGCCGCACGTCCGGCACGTCGCCCCAGATGCGTCCATACAATGGAATACCCAGCAGGATCTTTGCGGCTGGAACGCCGGCTTTCTCGAATGCACGAACGCTGGCATCTGCGGAGACTCCTTTCGGGTCATCGGGATCGTCCAGCAAGGGCGCATGATTGCCGGTCACAGAATCGGAGGACGGGCTGTAATAGTCGTAGGCCATCAGGTTCACGGCATCCACATATCGCTGCGCTTGGGCCATCTCGGTGTGCGCCAGATAATCATCCGACGCGCCTGCGGCAATCGTCAGATAAAGGTGCCGGTGCGTCTTCTTCGCTTCTTCCTTGATCCGCGCACGCAAGCCCTTCAGCAGCAGCGTGAAATTCTGCTTGTCCTGGCTGCGAAAGCGATTGCCTGCGCCTGCCTGGCCGGGATATTCCCAGTCCACATCGAGCCCGTCAAGGTCATAGCGCTTCAGGAAATCCATCGCGCTGTCAATGAATGCCGCCCGGCTTTGCGCGGTGAGCGCCGCGTCAGAGAAGCCATCCGACCAGGTCCATCCGCCCACTGAAATCAGCACTGCGAGCCCAGGATTTTCCTGCCTAAGCGCCGTCACCTGCGCCAGATTGGCCGGGTCGGTGGAAAATCCCTCCACCATGCGGCCGTCCTTGATCCGCGCAAAGGCATAGTTGATGCGCGTCAGTTGGTGCGCGTCGATCTGGCCCGGCTGCAAAAGAGCATTTTGTGGAAAGACATAAGCGGCGACAACAGGGGTTGCGGCGACCGCCCCAGTACCGGCAACGATGGCAGCTAAGGCGACGATGAATGCGGGGAGACAGGACCGGAGGCTGTTCATGGAATGATCGGACTCCGCGCATGTCGCCGCTCGCCCTTATCCTATCGACGCAATAGAAACCGATTCGGCACCGGCGAGTGCCTTGGGGCCGTACAAGGGACTCACCGCAAAAACCCTGAGGGTGTTAGCATCAGACCTGACAGATGCATACCAAAAAACTGAAAATCATCCCCCTCGGCGGACTGGGCGAGTTCGGCATGAATTCCCTCGCGCTGCGCTGGGAAGACGACATCATCGTGATCGATGCCGGGCTGATGTTCCCTGAGTCGGAACTTCTGGGCGTCGATGTAGTTGTCCCAGACATCTCTTATCTTGTTGAAAACAAGTCCCATGTCCGCGCCATCATTCTCACCCACGGCCATCAGGACCATATCGGCGGACTCTCCTGGTTCCTCAGCGAACTCAAGGTCCCGGTCTACGCCACTGAGTTCACCCTGGCTTATGTCGAGGGCAACCTCGAGGAGAACCAGCTCCTGGACGAGACCGAGCTGATCGAGATTACGCCCAGGGAAAAATTCTCCATCGGCCCATTCACGATCGAGCCCATCCACGTGACCCACTCCCTGGTGGACTGCGTGGCTCTGGCCATCGAGACACCGGTTGGAGTCGTCATCCACACCGGCGACTTCAAAATCGATCTCGCGCCGCTGGACGACAAGGCCTTTGACCTGCACACCTTTGCCGAATACGGGAAGCGCGGCGTGCTGGCCCTGCTGCAGGACTCGACCAACGTCGAACGCTCCGGCTACACGCCCAGCGAGCGAGCCGTCGTTCCTCGCCTTGACGAGATATTCTCCCGCGCCAAAAAGAAGCTGTTCTTCAGTTGCTTCTCCTCCTCGATCTACCGCATCCGGATCGCCATGGAACTGGCGCGCGCCCACGGCCGCAAAGTTGCCGTAGTGGGCCGTTCCATGATGGAGAGCACGGAAATTGCGCAGGACCTGGGCTACATCGATATCCCGCCCGGCCTCGTCATCCAACCCGGCCAGATGCGCGATTACTCGCCCGACCAGCTTCTGGTGCTCATCAGCGGAACGCAGGGCGAGCCGATGAGCGCCCTCAGTCGCGCCGCAGTGGACAATCACAAGCACGCCCGCATTGACGCGGGCGATACCGTGATCCTCAGCTCCCGCATCATTCCCGGCAACGAGAAGGCCATCTTCCGCGTCATGGACCACCTCTACCGTCGCGATGCCAACGTCATCTGTGACGACGGCTCCAGCGGCCTCATCCACGTCAGCGGGCACGGAAGTCAGGAAGAGCAGCGTCTGCTCATCAACCTCGTACGGCCCAAGTTCTTTATTCCCGTCCACGGCGACTATCGCTACCTGCGCCGTCATGCCCAGGTGGCCATGGAAACGGGTGCCGTGGAACATGCCATCGTCATCGAAGACGGCGACGTGCTGGAACTGGACAAGAACGACGCCCGCAAGAAGGACAAGGTCACCGCGGGCCGCATTCTCATTGACTCCGGCTCCTCCATCGACGTCGTGGAAGACCTGGTCATCCGCGATCGCCGCATCCTGTCGGAAGACGGTATCGTGCTGGTGGTCCTGGCCATTAACAAGCGCACCGGCAAGCTGGAGCTGGCGCCCGAGGTTGTCATGCGCGGCTTTGGCGGTGCAGACATTACCGACCAGGCCAGAGAAGCCGTCTTGAAGACACTGGACGAGTTAAGCGGCGAGCAAAAGTCCGACTACGGCATGGTCAAGGACAAAATCCGCGCTGAGCTGAAGCGCCTCATCCAGAAGACCACCGGACGGCGGCCGATGATCATGCCGGTGATTATGGAAATCTGAAGGATCCGGTTTTCCGGTCCAGGCGACGGCGCTTTCCTTGTCTCCAGGACCGGAGACCACGCATCAGTCGCTATCGCGCCTGCCCGGAGTAGCCTTTGCCATGAGCGCAGCCACCGAATCGCTTGTCTCCCTGGACGCCATCCGTGCCGCCGCCGCTCGCATCTCCGGCATCGCCATTAAAACCCCGCTCATCCGCGCGCCCTTCCCCAGCGCCTCAGACGAGGTCTGGCTCAAGGCAGAATCTCTCCAGCCCATCGGCGCCTTCAAAATCCGCGGCGCGGCCAACAAGATTCTGCAGCTCACACCGGACGAACTCGCCCGCGGCGTCATTACCTATTCCAGCGGCAACCACGCGCAGGGCGTGGCCTATGTTGCCCGCACGGTCGGTGCGAAGGCCGTTATTGTGATGCCCTCGAATGCGCCCGCCATCAAGCGCGCAGCCACGCTGGCGCTGGGTGCTGAGGTGGTAGACGTTGGCCCAGCCTCCAGCGAGCGCCTGGCCAAGGCCGAGGAGCTGGTGCGCAAGCATGGCTACATCGTCATCCCGCCCTACGATGACGAGCAGATCATCGCCGGCCAGGCTACCTGCGGATTGGAAATCGTGGAGACTTTGCCTGACGTGGACCTGGTTCTGTCGCCCGTCTCCGGCGGCGGCCTGCTGAGCGGCGTGTCCGCGGCCGTCAGGCAAGTTCGCCCGCAGGCCAGGGTCTTCGGCGTCGAGCCCGAGCTGGCCGGCGACACGGCAGAGAGCTTCCGCACAGGCAAGATTGTCGAGTGGCCGGCAGAGCTGACCTGCCGCACCATTGCCGACGGCCTGCGCACGCAGAGCGTCGGGCAGCGCAACTATGCCCATATCCAGGCGTTTGTGGACGGCATCATCACCGTGACCGAAGCTGAGATTCGCGCTGCGATGCGCGCGATCGTCGCGACCTCGCGTCTGGTGCCCGAGCCCAGCGGAGCCGTAGCCACCGCCGCCCTGCTCTTCCATGCCGCTGAGTTGCCGCCCTATCGCAAGGCCGTAGCCGTGGTCAGCGGGGGCAACGTTGCTCCCGAGTTGCTGGCCGCCGTGCTCACAGAAGCCGCTGGGTAGCGTCGTTCGACTATGATTTTCCCTGTGATGAAACTTCGGCCTCTCGCTCTCGTTTTCGCCTTTGCTTATGCGGCTGCTATTGCACAGGGCCAGAGAACTCCGCCGCAGATGGTCAAGCCGATGGCCGGTCCGCGTGCCACTGCTCTGCGCGTCACCTGGCTCTACATCACTCCCGACAAGAGCACGCAAAAGGTGGACCGCGTGCAGATGGGCCGGGAGATGGTCATTGCCGAGAAAAGCGGCGATTGGATTCGCGTCTACGCCAACACCGACATTGAAGAGGAGCACGAGAGCGACACGCCTATCTTTGGCAGCAATGACACGCCCCCGCCTATCTCAGGGTGGATGGAGGCGAAAGGTGTCGTTGTGGAAACCACGCCCAACGGCGACCAGGTCCTGCTGGGCGCAGCCGCCAACGAGGAAGCTCTTGCCGCGGACCCGCGCGGCCCTGCCAATGCCGCCCAAAGCGCGCGCCTGCTCTATCGCCGACTGGTCGAGATGTTTCCCAACTCGCCGTTGGCCGGAGAGGCCGCCTGGCGCTCCGCCGACATTCGCTGGCAGCTTCAGAAGGCTGACTATAGCTCGCTGCCTTCGGCCAAACTGCGCGATCCGGCCCTGCGCAACCATATGGATGACGATGAGCTGAAAAAGGTAATCAAGTACTTTCCGCATACCCGCTGGGCCGATCTCGCCGACTTTGATCTGATCGACAACAAGCTGTGCGGGGACTGGCAGGGACAGGAAAAGTGCCCCGAGCGCGAGTCGGATGTCTACGAGAAATATGCCTACGAGCATCCCAATGGCCCGCGCACGGCAAGGGCGCTCTATGAGGCAGCGTATCGGCAGGCCGTGCTGACCGATATGTATCACGCCGACGGCAACGACAAACACCAGAGCGATGCCCAAAACCATGCGCGTGCCCTCGCCGCACAGTTGAAAGATAAGTTTCCTCAATCGGATTACGCGTGGCGCGCAGAGGCTCTCGTGTTCAAATTGGATCAAGGTATTCCTGTCTACGGAATCGATCACCCCTGAGCCAATCACGGAGGCTTCTTGAACGTCTACATTCAGTCTGTCCTGTTAGGCATCGTCGAAGGCCTGACGGAGTTTCTCCCTGTCAGCTCCACGGCACACCTGCGCATTACTGAGGCGCTGATGCGGATTCCACTGGACGATGAGTACTGGAAGATGTACTCCATCGTCATTCAGGCGGGCGCAATTCTGGCCCTTTTGCTGCTTTATCTGAGCCGCATCGTAGGCTTCATGCGCACCTTCCCTGAGGGTGAAAACGGCGACCGCAACTGGCTCACGCATCCCATTTCGCTCACCTTCATCGCTTTTGCCTGTACCTCCGCTCCTGCCCTGCTGCTGAAGAAATGGAGCGACCATAATCTTGGCAGCATCACGGTAATGGCGCTGGCTCTGCTGATCGGCGGCGTCATCATGTGGGTCGTCGATGCATGGTTCTCGCGCCAGGAAGCCACAACCACCCACGTTGAGGAGATGACCCTTGGCCAGTCCATCTGGATCGGGCTCTGCCAGGCGCTTTCGGCCATCTTTCCAGGCGTCTCGCGTTCCATGTCCACCATAGCCGCCGGGCAGATCGTCGGCCTTGACCGTCCTTCGGCGCTGGAATTCAGCTTTTTGCTGTCGATCCCCACCATGCTGGCGGCCACCGGCTACGACCTGCTCAAGGAGATTCACCCTGGCAAGGCGAAGGGCGGTGTGGCCGTCGCGGCGCATGTGGTCATGAACTCGGAGCGCTGGGTTGTCCTGGCCATCGGCTTCGTCGTTTCCTTCATTGTGGCCCTGGGCGTGGTTGAGTGGTTCCTTATGTGGGTACGCCGGCACGGATTCGGTGTGTTTGCCCTTTACCGCATCGTGCTGGGCATCGCTCTGTTGCTCTTCGGCACGCGGTACATCGGCGGTTAGCCCATTCAACCAGGGGCTTGAGCGGGGGTGGACACCAAGGTTCCCCCTGCCTGGTTTTGCCGCTGTCAGGGCCAACAAACACAGATAATAGGAATTGCTCTGGGATCTCTCGTCCGTCCTGAAGGCTGGAACGTGTGCGTCGCGGCAGTCAGGGAGCGGAGGCGTCCCCAACATGAAACCGATCCCCATCGCTTTGCCGCCGAAGCGTAATCGCGCCCTCGAACTCTTTTTGGGGCTTGCGGCGATGCTTGTCTCGATCCTCCTCTTCCTTTCTCTGGCAACCTACCATCCAACAGATCCGTCATGGAACACCTCGGTGGACCCGGCGTTTGCACACGTCGTTCACAACTGGGTAGGGGTGCTGGGCGCCCGGCTCAGCGATCTGCTTCTGCAATGGCTGGGGCTTGCCGCGTTTCTGCTGCCCCTCTGGCTCGGGTTGCTGGGCTGGGACTGGATCCGCTCCCAGTCGGGAGGCCCTGTGTGGCTTCGCTGGACGGGCTACATTCTGGCTCTCACGTTTGTACCGGCGCTTCTTGGCCTGGTGCCCTGGCACCTGCGCTGGATGCACGCAGTACCCGTGGAAGGCGTCGCCGGCCGCTTGGTTGCGGAGCTGCTGGTCACCTACCTGAACACGCAGGGCGCGTGGGTGGTGGCGGTGGCGCTGGCCGCGGGAGGATTGTATTTTGCTTCCGACATCAGCCTCTGGGCGCTGAAGCAGTTCCTGGAAGATCGCTGGATTCATGTGCAGGCATGGCGCGACGGCTGGCGCAACTGGCGTGAAGAGCGGGCCGAGCGCAAGGCGGAGGCAGAAATTCTTCGCGCCGAGCAGGAGTCGCCAGGGCCTGATCAGCGGCTGTTCACCGGCACTCTCGATGGCGATGAACCCTCCGCGCCCGAGGCTCCCGTCCGAACGCGGACCAGCCGCCTTGCGGCCCTGTTTGGCCGACCCAAACATGTGCCGGAGCCCGATCCGGTGGAAGACATTCCTGCTTTCCAACGCGCGGCCACAAGGCCGCCAGAGGAGCAGATACCGATTCAACCATCGCCCCGCCGCAGCATCTGGGAACGGCCTGAGCCCGCAGCCCAGGCAGCCGAGATCAAGCAGCCGACCGCCGCCGCTTATGCGGCGCAACCGGCCCCGCGCCTGGTGGAGATGCGTTCCGTGACTTCAACTCCGCCCCCGGCTCCAGCGCCGGCTCCGGCACCGGCGACAGAAGAGATTGCGATCCACGAGCGCGCAGACGCCGACATACGCAGCGCCACCGTCGCTCCGAAGCGCGTCAGCGGATTCAAGCTGCCGCCCAGCACATTGCTCAACCCCGGCGAAGGGCCGCAGGTAGTCCGCGAGGATGCCCTGCGTGAAGAAGCCAAGGTGCTGGTTGAGAAATGCGCCGAGTTCGACGTGCGCGGCCAGATCACGCAGATTAACCCCGGCCCCATGGTGACAACCTACGAGTTCAAGCCGGAAGCCGGCGTCAAATACTCCCGCGTCACCGGACTGGCAGAAGACCTCTGCCTGGCCATGCGCGCGGAGAGCATTCTGATTGAACGCATGGCGGGCAAAAGCACCGTCGGCATCCAGGTTCCCAACCACGAGCGCGAAACCATCCACCTGCGCGATGTGCTGGAGTCGGAGACCTTCGCCAAGGCAAAATCGCGCCTGACGCTGGCCATGGGGAAAGACATTAACGGCCGCATTGTAACGGCCGACCTGGCCTCCATGCCCCACGTGCTCATCGCGGGCTCCACGGGGTCGGGCAAATCCGTAGCCATCAACGCCATGATCATGAGCCTGCTCTTCCGCACCACACCGGCACAGGTGCGATTGATACTGGTGGATCCCAAGCGCGTGGAACTGGGCATGTATGAGGGCATTCCGCACCTGTTCACGCCCATCATCACCGAGCCCAAATTGGCCGCCAACGCGCTGCGCAATGCCGTGCGCGAGATGGAGCGGCGCCTGAAGCTGCTGGCCAGCCGCAGCGTACGGAACATTGACCAGTACAACAGGCTGTTTGAAGGCACCATGCCTTCCCTCTTCGACGAAGCCGAACCCGAGGAGCCGCTGCCGTACATCGTCATCATCATCGACGAGCTGGCAGACCTGATGATGCTTGACCGCGCCAATGTGGAAGAGTCCATCACACGACTGGCCCAGATGGCACGCGCGGTCGGCATTCATCTGGTGCTGGCCACGCAAAGGCCCAGCGTGGATGTGATCACTGGGCTCATCAAGGCCAACGTACCCACGCGCATCAGTTTCCGCCTGGCTACCAAGGTAGACTCACGGACCATCCTCGACACCAACGGAGCCGAAGCGCTGCTGGGCCGCGGCGACATGCTCTTTCTGCCGCCGGGCACCAGTCGTCTCATGCGTCTGCACGCACCCTATGTGAGCGAAAAGGAGACTGCCGCGATCGTCTCCTTCTGGAAAGATCAGGGAACAGCCGAATATGCTGAAGGCTTCCTTGAGTCGCCGCGCGACGAGCGGCCCGCCAGCGAGGGCGGCAGCAGCAGCGAGGACGAGAACGACCCCATGTTTGACGATGCGATACGGCTGGTCTTCGAGTTTGGCAAGGCGTCAACCTCCTTGCTCCAGCGTCGGTTGCGCATCGGATATGGCCGTGCAGCACATTTGATTGATCTAATGGAACGCGACGGCCTTGTAGGGCCGGCGGATGGCTCGAGACCTCGCGAGCTACTTAAAGCGCCGGGATGGCTGCACGAGGTTGCCGTTTCCAACGAGTAACGGGCCCGATAGCCTGGATGGTGAGAGAAGCGAATGTTTCGAATTGGTGCAGACCGCGATCTTCCCCTGATTTTGCTGATCGACGATGACATGATCAGTCGCGAAGTCATTGCAACGCTGTTGACCTTGCATGGCTACACCGTACACAGCGCAGAGAACGGTGCTTCCGCAATTGAAATGCTCGATGGTGGCGCTGTCGTGCCCCAGGTCATCCTGATGGACGCACAGCTTCCCGGCCTGAGCGGCATCGAGCTGATTCGCCAACTGCGCGCGCGCTGCAACGGCAGCATCTTTGCGATCAGTGCGAGTGATGGAGCAAAGGATGTCATTGCCGCCGCAGATGGATTCCTGATGAAACCGTTCGGGGCCGAAGCACTCACCAAGCTGATTGAGGGCCGCGCGCCGCTGACCGCGTCGGTGATCCCAGAGGCTGCTGAGCCGGTCCTGAGCCAGGAGACTCTCGCCCGATTCCGAGAGCTGATGCCGGAATCGATGGTGAAGGAGGTCTATGTTGCCGTGGCCGCCGACCTGAAACAGCGCAGCGAGGCGCTCAAGGAGGCCATTGCGGCCGGCAACGCAACGGCTGTACGCCGCATTGGTCATGCGATCAAGGGCGGCTGCGGCATGGCTGGCGCTCGCCAGGCTGCCATGCTGGGCGCAATGCTGGAGTGCGAGAGTGACCAACTGGATAACTCACGTGCGGTCCTGCAAGATTTGTACACGGCGACCCATAGTCTTGAGCGTATGCTTGAGGCTGAGTTTCCGGCGCAGACAATGTAAGAGTAGGTTTCTGGTCAAGGGTTTACGGCCAGCCGCAGGGGTAGCCAGGCCCCGCGATACAAACTGGCTGTCGGAGGTTACGGGCTCGCGTGGAACGAACGATCCGAATTGTACTCGCGGATGACCATCCAGTGGTGCGCATTGGCGTGCGAAACATGCTGATGGTTGAAGAAGGCTTCAGCGTAGTTGGCGAAGCCGACGATGGCGACGAAGCCATCACCCAGGCACTCGAACTCAAACCGGACATCCTGCTGCTCGACGTTGCAATGCCGAGGCTCCCCGGCCTTGAGGCCATGCGCGCCATCATGAAAGGCTCGCCGGAGGTCAAGATTCTCCTGCTGACCTCGACGATCTCCACGCAGCAGATTATTGAAGCGCTTCACATTGGCGCGCGCGGCATCGTGCTCAAGGATGCTCTGGCCGGCCACCTGAAGGTCGCCATCCGTACGGTGCACGCCGGTGACTTCTGGATTGGCGGCAAGCGCGTCGTGAACCTGGTTGCCGCATTGCACGACCTGATGCAGCAGGCTGCTCCCCCGCAGCGCAAGACCTACGGCCTCACGCCACGCGAATTGGAAGTCGTTGGCTGCATTGTGGAAGGTTGCAGCAATCGCGATATCGCCAAACAGTTCGGCCTGAGCGAAGAAACGATCAAACGACACCTTTCCAACATCTTCGACAAGACCGGCGTCTCCACCAGACTGGAACTCGCACTGTTCGCCATCGCACATCACCTCATGACTCCGCAGTAATTCTCCTCTGGTTGCATCCGCGCAATTGTCTGGAGCATCACTGAAAGGCAGCGAGCCGCTGCACGTGTTCTCAGCATCCTGCGCGGATGCAGCGGGCAGGCCTGACTCTACCATTCTGGAGTTTGCTCCATGCAGA
>JAKBHH010000018.1 GCA_021836865.1 Acidobacteriota bacterium | reverse complement strand
CATGGTTCGGTCAGTTCCGACGACTCTTGGTTCGGCATGAGCACCTCCTTGCCACCTACCGCGCATTCTTTTACCTCGCCTGTTTCTGGATCACCCTCAGGCGGTGTTTATGAAACAGCCTCTAGGAACACTGGGCACCAGTTCCACCGCAGTGACAGGAATCTTCCACGTCCGGGCAGAACGGAAGGTCGTGCCCATGCCGAAGCAAATCACAAGCATGCTGTGCGGTGGATGATCCAGCGAGGCGAGAGAGAAGTGCGCCATCATCTTCGTGATGGGAGTCAACGAAGTCATGCCGACCCCGTTGGTCAAAAGCTTGCGGTCCATTCCCTTTCCCGCGGCAATCACGGTCGCCGTGCTGTCGCGCAGAATATCGCCCTTGGGAAAGAGGTTCGTGTAATCGTGCGTGAACAGAAGGATCGCAAGCGCCGCAACCACACTGGCGATCCCATATATGCGCGATTTGAATGTCAACGGCTTGCTCCCTGGCCACGGAGCAAGCATGGCGAACCAAGGAAGAGAAAAGATGGCCAGAGAGACGCGCTCGCTCAGATGCGGCAAGAACACAAAGCTCGCAAAAAGCGGACCCAGGATGCACCCAAGCACATTGATGGCATACGCCTTGCCCGCGCGATTCGCGTCCCCGCCCGACCAATGATCCACAAGCATTGGCGTGAGAAAGCCAATGACGCCTGAAACCAGCAGGACGCCGAGAATTACTCGAAATGGCGCAATGATCGGTACTCTTGGGTCGGCAGTGATCAACGGCATCAGGCTCAACAAGCCAAGCAGAATCCACGGCAGACGAGAGCCGCCCGATGTGCGCTTCCTCGTGTAAATCCGGGCGCCGACAGCCGTCGCCGCCAGATACGACAGCAGGATTAAGGCAAATGAGTAGACAAGTGGGCCGATAAAGGCCGTGTAAAGCCTTATCCAGATGACTTCCATGCCCATCGTGGCGAAGCCCGTGAGAAAGAGCAAAGTCATCACGCGCGGCCCATCCGCGGCAGCAGCCTGCGGCTTGGCCGCCGTCGCTGGCGCCTGCTCAGCCGCGGGACTGGAGATCGTCCTCCGCCAGCGTACCGAGCGAGCGAGTGCGCTGCCTGCAATCAAGGCATTCAATCCAGTGCCGATGAAAAGCGTGCCGTGAAATCCATATTTCTCGATGAAATACACAGGAACAATCGCGCCGATCATTGCACCGATCACGTTTGCCGTGTAGAGAAAACTAAACGAGCGTTTTGCTTCAGGCCGTTCTTCGCTGCGGATCGCCCACATGGCCAGCGGAATCGTGGCGCCCATCGACGCGCACCAGGGAAAGAGAGTAAGCGCGACAAGCAGACCCGACGCCAGGTAATACGTCGCTGAAGAAGTGCTGAATCCCCCACTCCACGCCTCAAGCAGGTGACGGCCGAAAAGCAATTCAACCGGAACAAGCAACGATGCAGAGCCGATGATCAGTTCTGCTCCGGCATACAGCCGCAGAGGAGACCACGAAAGCCGATCACCATACCGGCGGGAGGCAATTCCGGAAAGCAAGGAGCCAGCGCCCATGCCCGCCATAAATACCGAAAGAACAATTGAGGTCATGGCGATCGTCACGCCGTACTGGGCCGCAGTAAGCCGCAGCCAAACAACCTCATAGAGCAGACTGCAAAAACCAGAAATGAAGAAAAAGGCGTAGTACCAGCTCATTGGTCCTCGAAGGATGTCCTCACAAAATACCTTGGTCCGCGTAGAGTGGAATGTCTCTGATTACACGCTGCGCCAGAATAGAAGGGTTCGAAAGACAAGGTCAATACAACAGGCAGCATAGTAATCTATTTCGGCAATATGCCCCCGCGGGCTTCTGGCGCTTCATGAGCCCCTCCAATCGGCACCAAGAACTACAATAGCAAGCAATGATCGCTCACCTGCGCGGCAAGCTCATCCACAAGGAACCAGGCCAGGCCATCGTCGAGTGCGGCGGCGTCGGCTACGACGTCGCCATCTCCGTGCCCACCTTCACCGCGCTGCCCTCGCTCGGCGCCGAGGCCGCGCTCTACATCCACACCCAGGTCAGCGACGACGCCATCGCCCTCTTCGGCTTCCTCGAACGCGAAGAGAAGCGCCTCTTTGAGCGGTTGATCACCGTCAGCGGCGTCGGCCCCAAACTCGCAATCAAGATGCTCAGCGGCCTCTCGCCGGAGCGCACAGTGCAGGCCATCCGCGCGCAGGACCACGCGCAGTTGACGCGCATCCCCGGCGTCGGGAAAAAGCTGGCCGAGCGCCTTGTCGTCGAGTTGAAAGACAAGCTCGAGGACTTCGCCGTCCCCCCCGCTCCCACAGCCGTCCGGGGTGCTGCCGTGGAAGACGTTCTCTCCGCCCTCCTCAATCTCGGCTACCAGCGTCCCGCCGCGGAGAAGGCCATTCAGCAGGCCGTCGAGAAAGACAAGGCGCTTGCCGGAGACTTCGACGGGCTTTTCCGCGGCGCGCTCAAGGTCATCCGATAGACTGTTTGCATCATGGCTCGCGTGACAAAACCCGCTTCCACACCGGCCGTTCCCTACTTTCGCCCCGCCGCTCTGACTTTTCTGCGCAACCTGGCCCGGCACAACGACCGCGAGTGGTTCACGCCGCGCAAGGCGCAGTTCGAGGCCGAACTGAAAGAGCCGATGCTCGCGATTATTCGCAAGGTGACGGACGCGATGCTGGACTTTGCGCCCAGCCACGTGCGGCCTGCCGAAAAGAGTCTGTTCCGCATCTATCGCGATACGCGATTCAGCAACGACAAAACGCCCTACAAAACCCACGTCGCAGCCTGGTGGACGCACACCGGTCTCGACAAGACCTCCGGCGCAGGATACTACTTCCACGTCAGTGCCAAGGAAGTCATCATCGCCGCCGGTGCCTACATGCCGGAGAAGGACCAGCTCTCCGCCATCCGACACTGGCTCCTCGACCACCATCAGGCGTTCCGCAAGCTCCTCCAAAACTCCAAAGTGCGGAGCACATTCGACGAGTTTGAGGGCAACGCCCTCACCCGTCCGCCCAAAGGCTTCCCCGTCGACCACCCCGCGCTCGACCTCATCCGCTGCCGCCAATGGGGGCTAAGCACGACTCTCCCCGCCGCGGCGGCGCTCGAGCCCGGAATTGCCTCTACGCTGATCCGCCACTTCAAGCTGGCTGCGCCGGTGGTAGACGCCCTCAACACGCCCCTTGCTGCGGCCCTCGAGCCCAAGAAAAAGGTACTCTTCGGACTGCGCTGAGACGTTGCGCCGCGCGTTGATTTAAGGCCCGCCGAAACGGGTTAGCGGAGCGAAATCCCTTAAATCCCGGCAAAAACAGGGCAAAAACGGGACAAATAGCAGAAAACCCTAAGAAAACTGTGGAAATCCCGCGTTTTCCCATTGACTTTGCCTACCCGGAAGGGTCATTGTTACGAACGACGGGGTTCTGAAGAACCCGCATGAATACAGGGGTTTTGTGCGAACGTTGCCTCGTCGGCACGGCCTCCATGCGGAACGCGATACGCGAAGGAAGCCCAGGCAACACCGGCTGCCCCGAGGGCAAGCCCAGAAGGAGAACATCACATGGCAACTGGAATGACCAAGACCGCTCTGACGCGGCACATGGCCGAAAAGCTGCAACTGACCAACAAGCAATCCGCTGCCTTCCTGGACATGCTGGCGGAGACCGCCATCAAGGAAACCAAGAAGAACGGCGTTTTCGTAATCCCCGGCATCGGCCGTTTGGTAAAGGCTGAGCGCAAGGCTCGCATGGGCCGCAACCCCCAGACCGGCGCGGCCATCAAGATCAAGGCCAAGACCGTGGTCAAGTTCCGCGTGGCTAAGTCCGCCAAGGACACCATCGCGCCCCCTAAGAAGTAGCGACCCGGACTGCGGACACAAAAAGGGAGAGGAGTTTTTGCACCCTCTCCCTTTTTGCTTTCACGTGCCTCTTCGCAATGCACCTCAGCGTCTACTGCGCTGTTGCCTGCCCCGACTTCGACTCCTTCATCAACGCGCGCACCACCAGCGACGCGCCAAAGGACACAAGGATTGCCCGCAGAATCGTCTCGTTGTTATACGTCCACGAGAAGCAGCTCAGCGCGATGAACACCCCAATCGGCGCCAGCTCATTCAGCACCGCGCGCACCCAGTGCGGCTTCCCTTCGCCGGACTCCACGTGCGTCCGCAGCCGCGGCACCAGACGCGGCACAGCGCGCCGATACGCCTGATACCTCTCGCCCATCTGTGCCGTGAGATGCACCTCTTCGGCCAGAATCAGCCGGACGAGGAAAGCGCCCACCAGCACCAGCGTGAAGGCGGCGCCCGTTGGCGGCATCACAAACCCCATCGCCGCCATCATAAAGAGAGTGCCGAGATACAGCGGGTTGCGCACAAAGCGATACGGTCCGCTCGCCACCACTCTGTCACCCTGCATCCGCGCATCGAGCATTGTGGACGCGCCCAGATAAGCCGTCCCGCTCACGCGCAGAAGCGCGGCCGTCAAGGCCAGCAGCGAGGCAATCGCCACCACCGCAGGCGAGGCCACCGTGAAAGGAAGCAGCCCGGCGCGGCTCACCTCCAGCGCCAGCCACTCCAGCAGCGGAATGCGCTGCCCAATGCCCCAGGTCTCAATCCATGGCGACCAGAAGCCCAGGCCCACAATCACCACCAAGATCACGAACCGCAGACGAAATTCCAGTTTTGTTGCGCGCATCCGCTACTCCGCTCGTGGAGTGTACCATCCGGTCACACCGCAAACCGCGCGCCGAACGTTCCTGGTCCGATGCTGCCGTGCCGCTACTTCGCCGGATCCGTCAGCGCGCCATACACCACGCCGCGGCTCAGATACTGGAGGTTCTCGCTCGTCGGCTTCGCGCCCATGCGCTGAATCATGCCCACAAACACAATGTCGTTCGTCGGGTCGATCCAGAACCAGGTACCTGCGGCGCCATCCCAGAAGAAGGTGCCCTTGCCGTCCGGCAAATCTGCCGTCGGCGGATCGAAGACGACCGCGCAGTTATAGCCGTAGCCGAATCCCGGCCGCATCACCTGCGAGCCAATTTTGAACTCGCCCGTCAACAGGCTCGGGGGCAGATGGTTCGAACTCATCAGGTGCACAGTCGGAGACGACAGAATCCGCTGCCCGTTCAACTGGCCGCCTTCTAGCAGCATCGTTGCGAAACGATAGTAGTCCTCGGCGGTGGAGACCATGCCGCCGCCGCCCGACGGCAGGCTGGGTTCGTGCGCAAAGTCGCGTTTGTTCACCGTCTGCGGTCCGTGGTCCGAGAGCCCGCCATTGTCGTCCACCCAGTAGACGG
Organism: Acidobacteriota bacterium; assembly: GCA_021836865.1. Classification (GTDB taxonomy): domain Bacteria; phylum Acidobacteriota; class Terriglobia; order Terriglobales; family Acidobacteriaceae; genus Telmatobacter. The sequence goes on along the minus strand of JAKBHH010000018.1, from coordinate 43,538 downwards.
TGGCAAAACGCTGCCACTTGTCCGGCGGCACGTAAAAGCCCGCATCCTTCATGCCCAGCGGCTTGAAGATCTCGTCCCGATAGAACGCGGGCAGAGTCTTGCCGGATAGCTTCTCCACAATGTAGCCCTGGATGTCCATTGACACTGAGTAAACCCACTTGGTGCCAGGCTGATACAGCAGCGGTAACCCCGCAAGCTTCGTAACAAACTCATGCAGATCCTTCGACTGAAAGAGGTCTGCATCGCGCACCATCTTGTCCACCGGCGTATCGCCAAAGATGCCATAGGTGAACCCAGCCGTGTGGGTCATGAGTTCGCGCATCGTGGGCGGATGCACCGGGTCGGCGAGAATCATCTTTCCGTCCGCGCCTGTGCCTGCATACACCTTCAGGTGCGCGAACTCGGGAACATACTTCGAGATCGGGTCGCTCGGCAGCCACTTTCCCTGCTCATAGAGAATCATCATCGCGGTCGCCGTCACAGGCTTCGTCATCGAATAGTCGCGGAAGATCGTGTCTGTGGTCATCGGCGTGCTGCTCGCGATGTCTCTCATGCCGTAGGCGCGGTAGTCCACCACCTTGCCGTGGCGCGCGAGGATGGTGACCACGCCCGCGACCTGTTGGCGTTTCACCGCGTCTTCCATGAGTGCGTGCAGACGCTCCAGCCGCTCGCTTGAGAAGCCCACCGATTCCGGCTTGACCGGGGTAAGATCAAGCTTGCTTGGGGCGGCCCTTGACGCGCGTGGCTGCTGCGACGGCGAGGGAAGTGTGGAGAATGCAAGCGCGGCAACCAGCGCCAAGCGCACGAGAAACGCGATCCGAGTAAGCTTCATCTGTGTCCCCAATAGCCCGCAAAGAAAACGGGTCTGCATACCGCACCCTTTATAACAGAGACGGAATACAGCGGCAGGGAAATGCTCAAGCTAATAGATCAGCTTGAGCGAGAACTGGATCTGCCGCGAGGTGCCTGCCGTCTTGCTGATCTCGCCGAAGCCCGAGCCGTTGAGAATGTTGGCCGGCAACCCCATATTCACGATGTTGAAGAGATTAAAGAGCTCCGCGCGGAACTGCAGATCGGTGAGTTCGATGCCGCTCTTGCGGTGACCAAAGGGCGTGTCTTTGATAAACGCAAAGTCAAAGTCATAATATGCCGGTCCCCGGAATGTATTGCGGCCCAGGGTGCCAAAGCGGCCTTGATTGGGACCTGTGCCACCGGGAATGTTAATTGGAATCGAGAAGAAATCCGTCGCGTTGTTCGCGCCTTGGCCAAAATAGTCTTCACGGGTCTTGCGCGCGGTGGAAAGTTGCGGCGTGGCGATCTGGTCGGGGCGGTCGACGCCGTTGGATCCATAGCCGGTTTGCTGAATACCCGAGTAGACCGTGAACGGCAACCCCGAGTTGATGCTGGAGATGCTTAGCATCTCCCAACCTTCCGTCATCGTCTTGCCGATGAAATGAAGAAAGCCTATGTCTTGCACATGCAAGTCCTGCGCAAGGCTCAGGCTGAACGCGTGGGTCACATCAAAGGTTGACGGGCCCTTTTCCGGATGCGTGTCGTAGGGGTCCTGCGAGAATCCGGAGGTTACTGCGCCGGTTGCTCCCGTGCCGCCGAGAACCTGGCTCGTATCGTCGATCGACTTACTCCAGGTATAACTTGCCTGAAGACCGGGGCCACCGTGCCCAATCGTACCTGCGAGAGAAGTTTGCAGTGCATGATAGGTGGAGTGAGAATCCGCGACGATAACATTCTCCACGCCGAAGCCGCCAATAACATTTCCCGAGCTATCGAACTGGGTATGTGGAGCAAATCCAGGATAAGCGCCAGGATAAGCGTTCGGGAAGCTATAACGCGGCAGCTTTTCAGCTGCGGTGCCCACATAGTTCGCGTCCGCCGTCAAATTGCCGAACTTACGCTCGAACCCAGCCGTCCATGTAAACAACGTTGCGTTGCCAAACGATGGATCAATGCCGCTCAGGTTCAGAGCGCTGACCACATGGCTGGGCGTGAGAGCCGCCATATCCTTTTCGTACCGGTCGACATCCATCACGGTATTAGGCGCGATTGCAGTTGACGCGCCGCCGGCGAACAGTACCTGGCCGCTGGACGAATACACTTTGGGCAACTGCGCGGGCGTGATCTGGAACCCATAGCGAATCGGCGCAGTCGAGGCCGCGACCAGACGCGGATACACCACGAAGGGTGTGGATCCGGTAAGGAAGTTATCCTGCCAGATATTCGGTGGGATGACGGTGATCGCTCCACCGGCATGGACTTGCAGGTTGTGGGTCACTTCCCAGGCCGTCTGCACGCGCGGACCCCAGCCATTCCAATTGGTGCGATAACCCGGCTGGGGGTCGACGATATACTGCTGGATCCCGTTCACGTTCTGGAAGCCGGCGGTGCGGTGCGCGCGCTCGCTGATCGGCGTGTAAAGCTCCCAACGCAGTCCGTAGTCGAGAGTGAATCTTGGGGTAACTTTCCACGTGTCCTGCAGCCAGATGCTGGCGTTGTTGCGATTGATGGCAGCCGGGCCGATATGTTGGCCACCCGAGAAAGGCGGGGAGGCAATGCCCACGGTGTACACGAACGGGCTGCCGGAAAGAAAGCTGGAAAGTGTGTCCGGCAGCGGGTCACCTACAGCGATGTTGTGATTGCCGCTTTGCGAAGGAATCGCCTCAGTCGCATAGGCCGTTCCGCCGCCAAAGTCGTACTCTCCGTTGGGGCTCATGCCAAAGTAGGTGGTGTCGCGATTAAGGCGCGCTTCAACGCCAGCCTTCACCACGTGCCGCCCTGTAGTGTAGGCGAGAGTCTGCCGGCCCTGAAAGAGATTACCGTAGGCTTGCATCACCGAGCCACCCGCCGCATTGAAAGGCTCAAAGAGACCGTCGTTGAACTTGACCGCCGGGTCCGTATAGTCGCTGGTGGGGAATCCCGGCGTGGTGCGTGTGATGCTGAACAGTGATTCCAGAACCAGACGTGGCGACACCGTGCGCGTGTAGGTGCCAACCACGTTGCGCTGGTGATCGATATACTGCACACCAAACTCCGGGGCGATAGCCGTCTGGTCCGGGTTCGTCGTCGGGCCCGTCAGATTGTCATAGTTGAATCGTGCAAAGAACTGGTCTTTGGGCGAGAAGGCGTGATCGATGCGTAGAGAAAACTGGTCGGCATTGGTCGTTACCTTCGAGGGCGTTGCGTAGGTGCGGTCCTGATATGCGCCCGATGCTAGATTGGGCAGTGGATAGCGAGCCAGGATGGCGGCAATGCTGGGATTCACCGGTACATTCAGTGTGTCGGTCGAGCCATCGGAATACGTAACCGAATCCCTTCCGGTGCGCTCGAGGGCCGTGGGCACGGGCATCACTTGCGTGGTGCCCAGGACCTGGCGGAATCCTTGATACTGGCCGAAATAGAAGGTGCGCTTGCGGCCGTCGTAAACATGCGGCAGGTAGATTGGCCCACCGTTGGTAAAGCCAAACTCATTGCGGCGGAAAGGCGGAATGCGCCCCGGAAAGGCAGGCGTGGCATGATCAAAATAGTTGCGCGCGTCAAAAGCCGAGTTGCGCACAAATTCAAAAGCCGAGCCGTGAAAACCACTGGCGCCGGAACGCGTCACGATGTTCGTAAAGCCTGATGCACCGCGCCCTATCTCTGCCGGCATCCAGCCCGTGCTGGATTGAATCTCTTCGACAGCATCAACGTCGAAGTTGGTAAAGGTGGCGCCGCCCATCTCCGGATCGCTGATGTCAGCGCCATCCATGGCGAAGGTCGCCTCCACGCCGCGCTGGCCGTTGATGGCAAACTGCGCGGTGAAATTCGTAGCGCCGTTGGTGTCGGTCATCGTGCCTGCGGCCAGCAAAAGCAGGGAGCTGAAGTCACGCTTGTTCAAGGGCAGCGAGCTCACGGCCTGACCTGAAAGCTGCTCGCCGCCGGTTGAAGCCTCATCCGCCCCCTTGAGGGCTGCCACGGTGAGTTCTCCGCGGCTGGAGAGGGTGAGTACCGCGGATTGAGTGGCGGCAGCTAGCTCCATGGCCTGCGCGGATTCAATTGTGTTCCCGTTGATTTGAACCGTCAGCCGATACTGGCCCGCGGGTAGGGGCGCAAACTGAAAGGTGCCGTCCGACCGGGTATTGACTTGCGCTGTCGCCTTGTCGCTCTTCAATGCGACGGTGGCACCCGGGATAGGTGCACCGCCGCCATCGCGCAGGATGCCCCGCAAAACCAGTTGGTCATTCTGTTGTGCGTGCGCGGAAAAGCATCCAAACATGACGGCAAGAGCAAGTATCCAGGCAAACCCGCGACCGCATGTCGACCGCAGCTTGCCCATGGCCCCAAAGGGCGAAAACGTATTCCTCATCTGTGCTTATCCCATCGCTCGTAACACCGACGCGCCAGACAAGGCAACGCGGTGCATTACAAAGTCGGCCCGAAATTGATCTTGCGATTACAACCGCATTATATATTTGTTCGATGCTTGTGCTAAAACGTTTTCGCAGTCACCCTATGGATCCGGGCACCTCATCGCACGCCAAACACTCTAGACTGTAGGCAGCCCATGATGCAGCCCGAAACAACGACCGACACCATCACCGCAATCTCCACGCCGCCGGGGCGAGGCGGAATCGGCATTGTGCGACTGAGCGGTTCCCTATCTACTTCCATCGCGGCGCAAGTTGTTTCCATTCGCGGCCCTCTGGAACATGCGCGCGCGCGACTGGCAAACGTGCTGGACACTCCTGAGGCCGGAAGCGGGTGCATTGACGAAGCGCTGGTCACATGGTTTGCCGCACCCAACTCTTATACCGGAGAAGATCTGGTAGAGATTGCCGCGCATGGCTCGCCTGTGGTGCTCGATCTGCTCCTGCGCCGCGCACTTGAGCTTGGCGCACGGCTAGCCGAGCCAGGCGAATTCACCGAGCGCGCATTCCTGGCCGGCAAGCTCGACCTGACGCAGGCAGAGGCCGTCCGTGATCTCATCGAGGCTCACACGCTCACGCAGGCTCGGCAGGCCGCCAGTCAGATGGGCGGCGCACTCAGCCTGCGCGTGCAGCCCATCAAGCAGGCGCTCGTGGAACTGATTGCGCAGTTGGAGGCCGGCATCGATTTCGCAGAAGACGATGTGGAGGTCACTTCGCAAGCCGAGATTGCGCGCCGCCTTGATGAGCTTGGCCCTCCGCTGGCGGCGCTCGATGCCTCCTTTGCGCGAGGCCGCATTGTGCATGACGGGCTGACGCTCGCCATTGTGGGCCGGCCGAATGCCGGCAAGAGCTCGCTCTTCAATCGACTGGTTGAGCGGGACCGCGCGATTGTCACCGCCAGTCCCGGCACCACGCGCGACCCCGTCACAGAACGCATTTCACTCAATGGAATTCCTCTGGAACTCGTGGACACAGCCGGGCTGCGCGCGGCAGAGGAGGAGGCCGAGAAGATGGGCATCGCGCGCAGTCGTGAAGCGCTGGCCGATTCCGCCCTGGCGCTTGTGGTTCTGGATGCGACGCAGCCGCTCAACGACGAGGAGCGCAGCCTGCTGGCAGCGGTGGCAGGACGCCCTGCAGTTGTCGCAATCAACAAATGCGACTTGGCCGCGACAGATGCGGTGGGTGCGCATGAAAAGGCAATTGGAGGCTTGGGCATCGACACCATGGCAACATCGGCTCTTACTGGCCAGGGCATCGCCGCACTGCGCGAGCGGATCCTTACGCTTGCCACGGGCGGCGCCGCCTCTGAGCCGGGAATGCTCACCAACCTGCGCCATCAGCAAGCCATCGCCACGGCGCGCGCCGCTCTGAGCGATGCCGCAAGCGCAAACGCGAAGCAGATTCCTGACGAGATGATTCTGATCGATCTCTACCGCGCGCTGTGGGCTTTGGACTCCCTGACGGGCCAGACCACATCGGACGATATTCTTCAACTGATCTTTTCAACCTTCTGCATCGGCAAGTAGGTAAAAAATTGTGTATTATCAATGACTTACATCGGAGATAGGGATCGCGAACCTCGGTTCGCCTTGCATTACTCACCCCAACTTTGCCGCCACAATCAACCGCGAAGATGATCTTGCTTCCTTGGCATTGGTGGAACGACACGCCACTGTCCGACATGGCGACCTCACGTCGCGGTGGATCGCAGAATCCTCGTCAGTTCCCAGGACTGATCCTATGAAGTCGTCGTAGGCTAGCGTGTTCAATAACTTGGGACCCCGGCGGGGTACGCGAGTCGTTTAGTTTGGCGAGCGATGGGGGCCGGCTCTCGCCTGACCGTTTCGGTCGCGATCAATTCTCGATGTTGATGAGGCCGCGATGGATCGCAGTAGTCGCCGCTTCGGTGCGGTCCGAGACTTCCAGCTTTTCAATAATGCTATTGACGTGGTTGCGGACAGTGTTTCCGCTGATTTGGAGGACCGTGCCTATCTCCTTGTTGGTGAGTCCGCGGGAGAGCATGTTCAACACTTCAAGCTCCCGGTATGTGAGATTTGTCCGCATCATTCGCTCAGCCAGCCGTGCGGCAATATTCGGTGGCAGATACCGCCGGCCAGAATGGACGGTTCGGATGGCTTCCACCATGCTGGCCTGGGGCGTGTCTTTGAGAAGGTAGCCCTGTGCTCCAGCTTGCACTGCGCCGTAAATGTTCTCATCCGTTTCAAAACTTGTGAGAACGATAGTGCGGGCGCTGACTTTCGCTCGCCGAAAGGCCTGGAGGGTATCGATTCCGCTCATTCCGGGCATTCGTAAATCCAGCAGCACGAGATCTGTTGGCGTGCGGGCCAGTATATTGAGCGCGTCTTCACCGCTCTGGGCGGCACCAACAACCTCGATACCGGATTGCGTGCCGAGCATGCTGGTAAGGCCGGCGAGCACGACCGGATGGTCATCCACGATAAGAATACGAATTGGTGCGCTTGGAGAATCCAGCATTGATTCCATGCTCCACGATAAAAGTCCACCAAAGTCTAGGCCAGGAAGTGAATGTGATGCGAGGCGGTAGTGGCGCAGCAACCACGACTCGTGTGCCTTTACCGGGCTGACTCTCAATGGTAAGTTTGGCTGATATATCCTGAGCGCGCTTACGCATGCCCCGAACTCCGAATCCTGCCACATTCTGGCCCGGTATAAAGCCTGATCCGTTGTCTTGAATCTCAAGAGAAGCGAGATTCTTTTCGTACTGGATGCGTAGCTTCAGCACGTTCGGGTTGGCGTGCCGGACCGCATTCGCAACCGCTTCTTGCCCGATGCGAAAGAGGGCGTCTGCGATCCGTAGCGGAATAGTCCTTTGGTCACCCTCTCTCTCCGTGGCCACCTGCACAACACCACCGGCTACCATGTGCCGTGCGGAGGTCTCCAGCGCGGAAAGTACGTCCTCAGACTTCAGCCACTCCGGCCGCAGAGTCGTGATGCTACGGCGCGCCTCTTCGTGGCTGCGGCGGACGAGCGTATTGGCCAGATCGAGCTGCCGATGCAGGTCGGTCATTGCTGCAGGCATTCCAGAGCGGATCGCCTGCAACTGGAATCCGACGCCGGCGAAGCTTTGCGCCAGGGTATCGTGCATCTCCTGGGCCAGGCGCTCGCGTTCCTGCAGCACGGCGTTGAACCGCCAATGCTCAATGCGCTGATAGACAAGATTCACGAGTAGCCCCAGGAGAAGAGTGAGGACCACAAGGAGCACGATGTGGCCTGTGTTCCACCACGGCGGCCCCGCCAGTATCTGCAGGTCTTCATTGGAGCGAAGCAAGAGGACAAAGGGCGTGCGATTCTGTGTGAATTTTGGATCGACAACGCAGATGCCCCGAAGCTGAAGTATGGAACCAGGGCGAAGTCCCTCAAAAAGCTGATCGCCGCGGGTTGAACTCAGAATGGCGCGGAATGACTGCGGTCCCTCGTCGAGATCGAGAGTGAGCGCGTCTCCAGGATCCCGTTCTTTGGCTGCCAGACGACCGCGAACTTCAATGAACGTGGCATCGAATTTTCCAGTTGATGCCTGCGATGCGGTAACTGAGATCGGCGGCATGGGGGTTCGCTGCCACAGCACGTGTACGTTGGCCTGCTCGATGGTTGAGCTAAAGTCTCCCGGACTCACGTTGCCGGTGACTTCAACTTCGTCCCCCACTTTGAGCGGAGGAGCTTTGGGCCAGGGCACGTAGGCTCCACCCGTGGAGTCCTGGACGAAAAGCAGTGGCGAAGTGAGGATGACCACTCCGCGAATCGTTGCACGGACGGGGTGAGCGAAAGATGCGAGGCGCAGGCTGCCAACGCTCTGAACATTTGTTGATGTTCGCTGTTGCTCAAGCCGTGGTGAGGGCACAGTGAATGCAGGGTCTTCGATGGGGGCATTCTGCAGACTCTGCTTCTCCTCAGTTCCGCTGTTCTGCAGCATCCCTGTCAGGTCCTCGCGGGTTGCGGCTCGCACCACCACATTGCGCCAGGCACCGCCGGAGGAGTACGAGCGCAGACCGAACCGCCCGGAGGCCAGGCAGTTTGCATCCTTAATCGTCAGGACTGTTGGAGTGGGCTGAGAGGCGGTAGTGACGGAGGCAGCAATCTGGCAGCCATAGGCCAGCAGCTTCAGGTGGAACCATTCCAGAGGACGTATTTTGCTGAGCATCAGGCTTTGCTTGGTCGCCTCAAGCCAGCCATTGCGCACCCAACCCTGCTGGGCGCCCTCGGCGCGGCCCAACACAAGCGAATTGTCTTTTGTACGGATACCTGCGTAATAGCCGTTGTAGGAATCGACACCCTCCTCCTCGTGGGAGGATCGAATGACCAGACCGGCATCTCCGTCCACGCCCAGCAAACTGACGTCGGCCTCAATCAGGTAATTATGCCAATAAGGCGAACCAGTCAGCAGTTTGGCTCCCAGTTCGTCAGAGTCGTTCCGCATCACCCCGTTGGAGATCTCCCAGGTGCCGCCGAGTGCCTTCCACTCATCGGCCTTTCCCTTCGCGAAGGAGTCGTGGTAGGGGAGATGCTGTCGGGAACTATGTCGATAGGCGCGGATGCCCCAAATCGTTATTCCTGCCAGCAAGCAAATCAGGAATGCTGCGAGAGTTCTGCGTCCGACGAAGTGGGGAATTGTCATGGCTCTAAAGTCCACTCCCGGCTGCGAGATTTCCAATCCTGGGAGAGCATCTGGTGCACCTCTGGCGTGTCTACGTTCTCTCGCGTGATGAGTGTAGGGTGAATCTGGACCATGGCTGGAACGGGCTTTCCAAGAGTACGTGCGTGCAGCAGTTCAACCGCATCATAGCCCATGGATCGCGTATCCGCCTGCACAATACTATCGAGACTCTGCTGCTCCCTGAAGGGCGGAAGCTCAGCGATGTCGAAGCCGATGACATGGACGAGACGCTTCGGCCGGGTGTTATCGAGTGCGGACAGGCTGCCGTCAATCGTGGTCCACATCAGGGCGACAATGGCATCGAGAGACGGGTTGGCTCGCAGGACTTCTTCTGCAACCTGCTGCTCATGGGACACATTGAACGAACCCATTCGTTTCTCGACGATGTGGATGTCCGGAGCAATTTGCGAAAGCACACGCTCGAAGGAGCGTGCGCGCATCATGATTCCCGTGATGTCCGGATTGATGCCGAGCACTGCGACTGTTCCGTGTCCATGCAGGATGCGAGCCACACGCTCGGCGGCCAGTCTGCCGCCCTCATCGTCATCGTTGACGATGTACGAGAGCCTATTGCCGGCGGGGATGGGAAGCGGCGATCCGATGACAACGGTAGCGATGCCGTGATCGAGAGCCCGCCGCACCGGGCTGATGAGCGCAAGAGCCTGATCGGGAGCAAGTACAAGGCCTTGATAGTGTCGGCTCTCAACGATTCGATCCACCAGGGCGACCTGCGCTTCCACGTCGTCTTCGCGTGAGGGTGCGCTCCAGTAGACAGACACTCCAGTGGAAGCCGCTGCGGCTTCTACGCCTGCGTGTGCAAGCTCCCATGGCATAACACTCTCAGTCTGGGGTACCACCGCGATCGCCTGCTGTTGGTGCGAGCTACAGGCGGTGCAAAGCAGAACAACGCTGGCGCAACAAGCCCTAGTGAGCCGGCGCCTTGTTGAAGCCACGAGGCGGCAATATATGTGGCGTGATTTGATCACAGGTGGGCAGAAGTTTACGTGGTGCGCAGCGCGATGGGCAAGGCGCACAGGTAGTCCATCTGGACTATCCGTGCATGGTCGGTTCAGCTTATGCACGTCTTGATATTACGAGCGTAAGGTTAGTGGCACTCCTGAGGTAGACGTGTTTGATAACGTTTTCAGCTTGCGTACGCTTTGCGTGCAGACCGTAACACAAAGCCAGCAGCGACCGAGCGAAGCGACCCAGACATGCCAATCCATTCTCCAGAGAGGCCATCAAGATGAATACAAGAGCACGTAGTCTCCTCGCATTCCTGTTCGTAGTGTTTGGAGCAGCTGGATGCTGGGCGCAGTTTTCTGGCGGAGTTCAAGGTACGGTTCAGGACTCCAAGGGATCTGTGATTCCACAAGCGACCGTGACCCTGATCAACGTCAACACCAGCGTCACACAAACATCGAAGAGCGATTCGAGCGGCGTATATCGCTTCGTCAGCCTAGCGCCCGGGAACTACAAGGCCTCAGCGACCATGAACGGCTTCAACGAGGCGTCGGTCGCCTTTACGTTAACGACGGATCAAACCCGTGACGTACCGCTGTTGCTGACCGTCGCGTCCGTTTCGTCCAGTGTAACCGTCACGTCCGAAGCGCCGCTGCTTGATACGTCAGACAGCCGCAACGAGCAGACGCTCAGTCGGGAGCAACTGCTGAGCCTGCCGCTGGCAAACCGAAACCCCACAAGCATGATCGTCTTGACGCCTGGCGTGACCGGGCTCGGCTCGGCCAGCAGCCTGACATTTGCTCCTGAGAACTCCGTCGATGCGAGCGCCAACGGCCGAGGGGCCAACGGCAACCAATACATCGTTGACGGGATGGATGTGACGAGCAGTATCCGCCCGGGAGTTCTGAATCTGACGCCCAATGCGGACGCGATCCAAGAGGAAAGCATCCAGGTGAACACCTACACGGTTGACTACGGCCGGGCAAGTTCCATCCAGATGGTGATGACGACCAAGTCCGGAACGAACAATTTTCATGGATATGCGAGCGACTTCTACACCTATCAGGGGCTGACGGCGCGCGGCGAGTTCGGCGTGCCGCAGCCGACTCCGCTCAATCCATATCACTCGAATAACATGTCCTTCGGCGTGGGCGGTCCAATTGTTCCGCACAAGCAGTTCTTCTTCTTCGCCGACTATGAGCCCTACCTGTCGCTCACCTCAAACGGCGGGTCTCGCTCCTGGTTTGAAGCTCCGGAATTTCTGGCATTTGCGCAGAATGCTCAGCCAAACAGTCCTGAGGTTCAGCTGATGGCAAAGTACAAGCCTACCGGAGCGACGACTTTGTCGGGCACCCAGTACGTGGAGACGGCCGGGCAGTTGTGGCCAGGCCAGTGTGAAACTCCGGCTTACGACAACATCCCCTGCAGCACCCCTGTCTTCAACCAGGGATTTTTTAATTCTTCGAGCTACGAGAACGCGAAGCAGTACAACGTGCGCGTGGATAAATACTTCAGCAAAGACCGCATCTATGGCCAGTTTTTCCGCGACACAATCAACCAGGGCGGTCCAAGCATTCGTCCTGCGTTCGCGACAACCAACGACTACTACACATTCTCCCTGCAGGCGAACGAAACGCACACCTTCTCAGCGACCACACTGAATGAAGCCATCTTCGGCTACAACCGCATTGAGGGCATCCAGCCCAAGACCGGTCTGTTCACGGTTCCGATCGTCGGCGTGAACCAGCTTGGCGTTGGCTGGGGTGATGGCTTTGCTGATGGTGACTACATCCAGCACAGCTACCACTGGCGCGATGTACTGACCCACATTGTCGGATCGCACAGTTTCAAGACCGGCTTTGAAGCCTGGCGGGGCGACGACATTGCGCTGTTCGCCGGAGCCTATGGTATCCCGAATCTCTATTACAGCAACATGATCAACCTCATCAACGATGACCCGTATAGCGAGAGCGGCCTTTCCTACAATCCCGTTACGGGCAAGCCGATGCCGGGTAATTACGGCTACAAGGAGACCACGTTCGGGTTATTTGCAGAGGATACCTGGAAGGCCAATCGTAAATTGACCGTGAACTATGGCATCCGCTACGACAACTTCGGCAACCCGTATGCGGCGCTCTCCGGAACCGTGCTGGCAAACTTCCATCTGGCAAGTGGAACGACCCTGGCCCAGCAGGTCACCAACGGCTACATGAAGCAACAGTCACACGTATTCAACCAGGACCTGAACTGGGTCTTCAGCCCCCGCGTCGGCCTTGCATACGACCCCTTCGGCGACGGAAAGTGGGTGATCCGTGGCGGTGTGGGGCTTTATCACGACTATTTCACCCTGGGCAATGCGGAGAATGGGCTCAAGGGCAATCCGCCTGGGTTCATTGTCCCAACCTTCTTCAACAATGGATCAACCGCCGCACCGATCTTTGGCTATGGCACGCAGAATTCTTATCCGTTTGGCTTCCAGTATCCGGCCTTTGTGGGATCTCCGCTCGACAGCAAGGGCGGCATCGTCGGATCGCAAGCCAGTGTCGGTGGAACTGACGAGAATCTTTCGCCATCCCGGACGGTTAACTGGTCAGCGGCGGTGGAAAGAGAAGTTGGCAAAAACATGGTTGCGAGTCTTGGATACTCCGGCTCGCACTCTGGCAATCTGGTTCTCACGGGCGGAAATACGGGCAACACGAGCTATGGAGATGACGTTAATTTGTTCAACGGAGACCTCATTGAGCATCCAACCTTCGACTCGAATGGGGTGTGGCATGGAAGCGGTCAACAGACCCGTCTGAACACGAGCTTCGGCTCCATCACCTATGCGTTTAATGGAGCGGTGGCAAACTACAACGCCTTCATCGCAGCGCTGAAAGGCCAGTTCGGTTCGCGCGGATTCGTTACGGCCTCCTATACCCGGTCGGTCGCCAAGGACGATTGGAACAACTATCCAAGCAGCTATACCAACAGCGGCACATTTGATAATCATCAGTGGTACAGCCTATCGCCTTGGGATGCGCCGAACCGATTCTCTCTCGGCTGGAACTACCAATTGCCTGGTCGCAGCAAAGGCAATGGTCTGTTGCGCCGGGTCATTTCGGGCTTCGAGCTCAGCGGGGATACGATCCTTCAATCCGGCAATCCGTTCACGGTCTATAACTGGAATCCGCTGCATATCATCGATACCACGGGTGTTACGGTTACCCAAGCCAATTATCAGAACGAACTGAATGCCGGGCACTTTGTATTTGCCTCCGACAGCGGCAACTATACGGCGGATGGCGACAACTACAACATCCCGAACGTCCTCAGCTACAAGCAGAAACATGACCGGACTTCCTACGAACAAGGGCATGGCGGTATCATCAGCCACTCCCAGTTCACTCAGCCGACCTTCAGCGCTTCCGGCACCGAGGGGAATGAGAAGCTCCAGGAGTTCCGCAATCCCGGAGCTGCCTGGACGGACTTTACGGTCAAGAAGGAGACCAGCATTACGGAGCGCGTCAACCTCGAATTGAGGCTGGATACGTACAACCTGTTCAACCGCGTGAACCTGACCGGCGTGGACAACAACTACGGAGATTTCAGCCCCAACTTTGGAACGACGAGCGGTAATCTGAATCCGCGCTACATGGTCGTGGGCGGGAGGCTCTCCTTCTGATTCTTGACACTCCACTCCTTTTCACCCGCTGGCAAACGGCCGTATGGCGGTGAAAACCTACTCGGCACAGCCGGAAGCAGGTGCTTCCGGCTGTGCCGCGGAAACACATAGAGCACGGATCTTGTGTTGCATTCGTGAGTTTCTGCGGTGCACCAATTCCGGGGTACAGTTCTACTGAAGCATTTCCAATGCATCGCAATCGGAATACAGCGGGCCCACTGCGTGGAGCAGGAATGCCATGGTACCGGAGTCATACAAGCAAGGTCGAATCGTAGTCTTGATGATGAGTGGAATATTTTTCCAGATGCTTTCGTTGTGGGCGACTCTTACGCTGGCGGTCTCCTGCTTTGCGCAGGCGCCTGTGCCTCAAGGTCCAGTCGGGCCCATCACCGATGCTCTGAGGAATCACGATTTCCAGTCTGCACTCAGTCTGTGCCAGTCTGCGCTGGCCTCGCATCCATCGGACTACAGGATCTGGACTTTGCGCGGAATGGCGTTAGCGGCGACTGGCAAGTTGCCCCTCGCTTCCAGGTCCTATCAGCGTGCTCTGCGCTTTGCCCCTGATTTTCTTCCGGCACTCGAAGGAGTGGCACAATCAGAGTTCCAGCTGGGTCGAGAGGACACGCGAACCTACCTGCTGAGAGTGCTTGCTCTCCGCCCTGACGATCCGGTTTCGCATGTTTATCTCGGCATCCTTGACTCCCGGAAGAGGGACTGCACGGACGCGGTAAATCAGTTTGAGCACGCGGCATCCGTCATCCACAATCAGCCGGGCGTTCTTAGTCAGTTTGGATACTGTCTGGCAATCTTGGGGCGCGATGGCGAGGCGGCTTCTGCATTCGCCCAAGTGGTCGCTCTTGATCCAGTTCGCTCTGAGGCCCGCTACAATCTTGGGCTGGCACAATTGAACGAGAACCATCCGGATGAGGCTCTGGCTGCGCTTCAGCCTCTGCTGCAGCGGACACCTGTTCGGCCAGATGTTCTGGTCCTTGCAGCGGACGCTTACGAGGCGAAAGAGGACACTGTACACGCCGTCGAATTGCTACGTCAGGCTCTTGTTGCCAACCCCACGGATGTGAACACGTACATGCGGTTTGCCACACTCTCTTATGATCACGCCTCTCCCCAGGTGGGTGTGGACATTCTCAATTTCGGCCTCAAGCAGTTGCCCAATGAGCCGAAGCTCTACCTGGTCCGGGGGATTCTGTTGACACAACTGGGGGAGTTTTCGCAAGCTTCGGAAGATTTCGCCAAGGCAGGTCAGATCGATCCGAAGCTCTCCTTCCTCGGAGTGGCCGAGGGATTGGTCGAGTCCCAGCAACATGACTCCGCAAAGGCGATCGCCTCCTTTCGAGCGGCTGCCAAAGCGCATCCCAATGAGGCCTACGCGCAGTACCTTCTTGCGGAGGCACTGGCGCAAAAAGGTTCAGCCCAGGGAACCGCTGAATACGCCGAGGAAGTTGCAGCGGCCAGGCGAGCGGTACAGCTGGATCCTCACCTGGTCGCGGCGCGCGATCTGCTCGGCAACATCTATTTTGAAAGCGGACGGATCGATGACGCGATTCAGCAGAGCCGGTCTGCCTTGGCCATTGATCCAAACGATCAGCAAGCTATCTATCACTCGATTGTCGCGCTTCGTACGACGGACCAGAAGGCGCAGGTACCTGGACTCCTGAAGCGGCTGCTGCAGCTGCGTGCAAGCAACGGAAGCAATACCGCGAAGAAGAAACGTTTTCTTCTGAATGACAATGTTCAGGCAATGCAATCGGAGACGCGGTGAATGAGATGGTCTGCAAGTGTCACAACACCCGCCCACCAGAGGCGTAGATGAAGCTGAAACGATCCATCAACAAGCTGCAGTTGGTATGCGCCGTTCTTGCTTGCGCACAGGTTCTTGGATACTGTTCCAAGGTTTACGCGCAGGAGCCGAGATGGTCTGAGGATCGCGCCAATCAATGGTATGCACAGGAACCATGGCTGGTGGGCGCGAACTACCTGCCCTCGGATGCCATTAATGAATTGGAGATGTGGCAGGCTGCCACTTTCAACCCGTCGGATATCGACCGCGAAATGGGATGGGCGGAAGATGCAGGCATGAACACGATGCGCGTCTTCCTGCACAATCTTCTCTGGGAAGAAGATCCCAAGGGGTTCCGAGTGCGTATGGATCAGTACTTGGCCATCGCGTCCCGACATCATATTCGCCCTATCTTTGTCCTGTTCGACTCTTGCTGGGATCCTGATCCGCACTCCGGCCCCCAGCATCCACCGATTCCGGGCGTGCACAACTCCGGATGGGTGCAGGCGCCGGGCAGCGCCATTCTCGAGAACCCCGCCACATATCTGGAATTGAAATCATATGTGCAGGGAGTGGTGGGTGCCTTCGCCAACGATCCCCGCATCCTGGCGTGGGATGTGTGGAATGAGCCTGATAATACGAATAGCTCCTCCTACGGCTCGCGCGAACCCAAGAACAAAACGGAACTTGTTCTGGGGCTACTGCCCCAGGTGTTTGCCTGGGCGCGTGCAGTGCATCCAGCACAACCGCTCACCAGCGGCGTGTGGCAGGGGGATTGGACTTCATTGGAGAAGATGCCTCCGATGGCACGCGAGCAGATCGAACTGTCAGACGTCCTCTCCTTCCACGACTATGAATGGCCGGAAGGTTTCGAAGAGCGCATTCACGAACTGCAGCAGTTCCATCGTCCCTTGCTCTGTACGGAGTACATGGCGCGAGGCGCCGGCAGCACTATCGACACGATTCTTCCCCTGGCAAAGAAGTATCGCGTGGCCGCCATCAACTGGGGCTTGGTCAAGGGACGCAGCCAGACCTATCTGCCATGGGATTCATGGCAGCGGCCATACGTTCTTGAGCCTCCCACGATATGGTTCCACGATCTTTTTTATGAGGATGGCAAGCCCTATCGGCAACGGGAGATCGAGTTGATGAAGCAACTGACCGAGAGATGATTGGGTAACCGGTTGGCCGATCTGCGCGATAGAAACTCCCATTCCTAGGTCATATGAACCATGCGGATCGCTTGAGGCGTGGATAGCATAAAAGGATTCATACACGAACAGGACGTCGCCATGTCTCAACGATTCACATCGCATTCCACACGCCGCAAATTTTTGCGGCAGGCCGGTCTTCTCAGCTTGGCGTCGTCACTTCCAGCAAGCCAGATGATCTTCGATCCCACCCAGGCCAGTGCCGCAACTAGCGAGACTCCAGTGGCTGTCCAGCATCGAGCGCCGCTGCATCCAGGCGCCTTTTCGTTCCTCCCGCTGGGTACTATCCAGCCCCAGGGCTGGCTGCGCAGGCAACTTCGGATCCAGGCAAGTGGCTTGAGTGGTCACCTGGACGAAGTGTGGAGCGATGTGGGCCCGGAGTCCGGCTGGCTAGGCGGCAAGGGCGAGAGCTGGGAGCGCGGGCCCTATTACGTGGACGGCCTTGTTCCACTGGCCTGGCTGCTGAACGACTCGCGCCTCAAGCTCAAGGCGCAAAAGTATATTGACTGGACGCTTGAGCATCAGGCGGCCAGCGGAATGCTCGGCCCTTCTTCTAACAATGACTGGTGGCCACGCATCGTCATGCTCAAGGCCCTGACTCAGTATCAGGAGTTCACGTCCGACCCGCGCGTTATCCCGGCGCTTGATCGATACTTCCGCTATCAGCTCAGCGAACTGCCGCAGCGCCCCCTGCGCGGCTGGGGCCGATTCCGCTGGCAAGACGAACTCCTCAGCGTCATCTGGCTTTACGACCGCACTGGCGCCGCATACCTTCTTGATCTGTCGCGACTGCTGCACGCGCAGGGCTACGACTGGATAGCCCAGTACGAAGACTTCAAGTTCACGGGAAAGATCACAGCTGAGTTACTCAAGCTCGACAAGAATAATGGGTTGACCGATCTGGCGCTTGCCACTCACGGTGTGAATAACGGCCAGGCGATTAAGACCGGGCCGGTGTGGTCCCTGGTTTCTGGATCAGCCACAGACCGCAGCGCTGTGGTCAAGATGCTGGCCGCGCTGGATCGCTACCACGGAATGCCGAATGGTATGTTCTCCTGCGATGAACACCTTGCCGGCCTCGATCCCTCACAGGGATCCGAGCTCTGCACCGTGGTGGAGACCATGTTCTCGCTTGAGCAGGCGCTGGCAATCGTGGGTGATCCGGTGCTTGCCGATCGTCTTGAAAAGGTCGCTTTCAATGCGCTGCCAGGCACCTTTGACGACGCCATGTGGGCGCACCAGTACAACCAGGAATCCAATCAGGTGGAGTGCAGCCTGCACCACAAGCCGTGGGTCACCGATGGCCCTGAGTCGAACCTGTTTGGCCTCGAGCCGAATTTCGGGTGCTGCACAGCTAACTTCCACCAAGGCTGGCCCAAACTTGTCACGAGCCTCTTCCTGCTGGCGCCCGCATCCGGTCCGCACGGGCTGGATGGGCTGGCCGCCGCGGTTTACGCGCCCTGCACCCTGAATACGAAGCTCAATGGTGTTGCGGTTCAGGTTGTAGAAGAGACGGATTACCCATTCCACGGCCGGATACTGCTGACCGTGAATCCCGGATCTCCGGTGCGTTTCCCGTTGCACTTGCGCATCCCGGGGTGGGCAGCTGGCGCCACAATCCGCGTGAATGGCAAGGCTGAACCTGCGCCGGATTCCGGCTCCTTCAGCATTGTGGAGCGCACCTGGAAACAAGGTGATCGTGTGGAACTGCTTCTTCCCTTGAAACCGCGCGTTAGCCGATGGTTCCACAACTCGGCGGCGATCGAACGCGGCCCTGTTGTTTTCTCCCTGGGAATTGGCGAGGACTGGGTGAAGCTGCGCGATCGCGGCATGACTGCCGATTGGCAGGTGTTTCCGCGCACCGCATGGAACTACGCGCTGGAAATCAACCCGTCTGACCCGGCCAGGTCGATTGACGTTATTGAATCGGAAGTTGGGGCTGTCCCCTTTTCCCGCGCGGATGCTGCTGTGCGGCTAAGCTTAAAGGGCCGCCAGGTGAATGCGTGGCGCGCAGTAGACGGTGCTGCGGATCCACTCCCTGAGAGCCCGATCACCAGCGACGCATCCGCAGAGACTCTTACGCTCATCCCTTATGCTGCAGCCAAATTGCGGATCACCGCATTCCCGACCCTACGTAGCTGAGCGCCATCTGCCTCGACGGTAGGCGTGCCCTCGGCAATGCCTGGGGCGGAGTGCGCGTTAATTTCTCTGTCGGGAATTTTGTGCGATGCCGCTCCTCGAGCGCGGATCAGTCTCCGCGCTCTGGGCAAAGCTATGCTTCCTGCGTAGTTCTTCTGGACCATCCTGATCCGTTTCATCTGGACCACGCCGATTCTGCAAGGTGTTTGCTATATTCCTCCGCAATCAATGCGTGCGCCTTGTTTGCACGCCGAGCACGATCCTCTTGCAGCGCCGCTGAGGGCCAAATCACAAAAAGCATCAGACGTTCTTGCACAGACTGACGACCCATAGGTCTCCGGATCAATGGACTTGCACTGGTCTGACAGAAGGAGATATTTGTGCAAATAAGGAATCGCTACGAGTCATTCCATCGCCGCGAACGGGAAGCTCAGTTGAGCCGGGTGTGCTGGACCTGGATTGCAATCTGCTTTCTGCTCGTCGTACCGATCCTGAAAGCCCCTGCCCAGGCGACCAGCCAATATCGCTCTCCACTGGTCCTTGGCTCTCAGGCCGATCCCATGATGATGACCTATGGGGGCATGTATTACCTGTATGTGAATGACAGCATGAACTCTGACCGGGTGCACATCACAAGCAGTCTCGCCGGCATGGCCAGCTCCAGTGATCCGGTTTTGGCCACTCCGCCCGCTGGCAGCGGCATCGGCGCGAGCAGCTGCTTCTACATCTTCCATTGGAACAACCACTGGTATCAATACTGCGCGGACAGCGTAGGCGGCTTTGCCTATGAAAGTGCGACTGATGATCCACAGAGCGCATATACCTTTCTCGGAAGACTGCCCGTTCCAACAGGATTGGTCGGATATGCCGAGTGGCCAATCCAGGTTGGCAGCCAGCTGTACATGCTCTTTACCGATGCCGGGAGTGGTTCTCAGGTAGGGTGCAAATGGTGCATCTACGCAGCACAATTCAGTGATCCGGTAACGATCTCCGGCTCGTGGAATGTCATCGCCCAGCCGGCGACATCCGGGTGGGAGTGTGGCGGTGGAAACTGCATCAACGAGGGCGGATCGATTGTTGTCCACGGGAACAACGTCTAC
The DNA here is from genome assembly GCA_021836865.1 of Acidobacteriota bacterium. GTDB lineage: Bacteria > Acidobacteriota > Terriglobia > Terriglobales > Acidobacteriaceae > Telmatobacter. The sequence continues at coordinate 23,552 of JAKBHH010000018.1, read as the reverse complement.
ATGCTGTTTTCCGCTGGCGGGTATGAGTCACCCGATTATTGCGTGGGCATGCAAACCGCAAGCACGTCTTCAGATTTGAACCAGATGTCATCGTGGACAAAGTACCCAGGATGCGTGATCAGCCGAAATGATTCTGTAGGAGCCTACGGGCCGGGTTCCTGCCTCTGGTTCCAATCTCCCGATGGAACGCAGGATTGGGTTGTTTACCACGTGAAAACAACAACGACAATCGACTTTACCGGCGAAGACAGAAGGCTCGAAGCGCAACAGGCGTCCTGGGATGCAAATGGGAACCCGGTCTTTGGGCAGCCTTACGCGTTGGGAACCTACCGGCCTCTGCCCTCGGGTGACCCTGGGAATCAATTCACTGCACCTTCAGTGTCTTCGTGGGGAACCGACCGCTTAACGGTTCACACGATTGGTGCGAACAACGCCGTCTGGGAAAGATACTGGAGCTCCGAGGCGGGTTGGAGCCCCTGGCAACAAGTCGGTGGCTATCCGCCCAATGGTGCAGCCGCTGGCCCGGCGGAGGTCTCCCGCACAACCAACTACATCGACGTGTACCTGCCCACAGACGATGCAATCTGGACTCAGTATTGGAATGGAAGCAGCTGGTCGTCCTGGCAGAGTCTCGGAGGTCCTGCTCCAAGCGGCTACACCACAGGGGGGCCCGTCGCTGGTTCGCGAGCCGGCGTTTCCACCTGGGGTGGCGATCGGATCTCGTTGTATAGCGTGGGACTCGATCACAACGTTTGGGAGAACTACTGGACGCCTGCAGGTTGGAACGGATGGGAATTGGGCCCCGGCACCATCAGCGTGGGCGCAGCCAGTGGGCCTGCAGCCTACTCCAGAATTACCAACTACACCGATCTCTTCGTGGAGGGCTCTGACGGAAATTTGTGGACAGACACCTGGAACGGAAGTTCCTGGGGTGGCTGGTGGAACTTTGGCGCGGTTCCTCCCGGCAATGCTTCCGCGCCCGCACTTGCCTCCTGGGGGAGCGCCAACCTGACCCTTGTCGAAATCGGACGCGACCGAAACGTGTACTTGAAGTACTGGAACAATGGCACATGGGACGCCAATTGGACCAACCTCGGCGGTCCACCCCCGGGAGCAGTGTCGGACCCGGCAGTGTATGACCGCGTCAGCAACTACGTCGACATTTTCGTCAGAGGCGCTGATGGACACATCTGGACCAATACCTGGGATGGAAGCTCCTGGGGAGGCTGGTGGGATTTTGGCGAGCCGTGAGCCGTTACGTCTAGTCTGTACCATTGCATGTCCGGGTGTCGCTCAGGCAGGCTTAGTAGCGGATCTCCCTTCGAAAAGCACCGATTGGCCGAAGGCGGAGATCGCGACTGCAAAGTCAAATACGTCGACATATGGATGCAAAGCGGATCGAAGAAATCGTGTGGGATGATCCCCGTGGAGGCCCTTGTCCCGGAGCGGCAGTTCTAGTCTCCAGTAAGTCTCCAGGAAGTGCACGCGGCTTTAGACGAAACGCTGGATACCGCATAAACACTGGCGTTTATGCGGTATCCGGACGTATTCTAATCTTCTGCATCGGTAAGTGATATGACCTGCCAGAAAGTTCGCGTTGATTCGCATTGATTCTATAAGCTATTGAAGAATAAATCGCGCTATGGTCGACTTTGATCGAGGATACTCGGAGATTCTCGCGCACAGCCATGAACATTTGAATTTCCAGGCTCGTCGAGGCCTGGCCCCACCCATCGCCTGCAGGCGAAAGATCCCCTATCGTGGGCTCTAAAGTGGGTCGTCGATTGAACGGAACCAGCTTGGCGTGAGGTGGTCCCGGATGTTTGGACAGGTTTTTCCGGTTTTTAAGTGAAAAGATTATTCAGTTAGTCGTCGTGGCTGTGGAAATGTGAAAATCGGCTTGATCGATTTTCAAGGTCTTGTGGGAAGGGCGGGAAACGGCTGTATCGTTTTCCGCGCTTCCCATAAGACCGGCATTTCCACGGCCTGTTTCATCGCGCGTTAACCCAACTTCCGCAGTTGCGGTGGTAAGTTATTTGTTTGCAATGCGGGTATAGCGAAGTCTTCACTACATATCTGCAAAGTCGATCGCGGTGGGAAGTTCGAGTCCGAGCCGCTGGAGCAGGATGGCCTGGTGTTCGGTGGGTCGGCTCACACAGCGTTTGCGGATTGAGATGCCGGATCGTGTGGGCAGCACCAGGTCGACCAAGCGGATCTGCTGGATTTCAGCGAAGATTTTGCGTGGTTCGTCTCCGAGGCCCGCGTCGTGGCACCAACGGCCCAACGTTTTCCAGAGCGCGTAGGTGAGAAAGCAAACCAGGATGTGGGCCTGTACGCGACGCTCAAGATGGTGCCAGACCGGACGCAACACCAGATCGCTCTTGTGGATGCGAAACGCGGCTTCGGCCTCGGTCAGTTGCATGTAGGCGCGCCACAGATCCTCGCCGCTCCAGTCGGTCACGTTGCTGCGCAGCAGATAACATCCCTCACTGAGGCGAGCCCAATCACGCCAGTCGTCGCGCTTGCTCCACTCCAGGTGGGCCGCGCCGCGCGCGTCGGTTTGGATGCGCACATGAAATAGACCTGCGGCGCGGCCGTTGCGCCACCAGCAGCGGGTCCTGCTTGCGCGCACGGCAGCTGGCGGCCATCTGTCCGAGCTTCTGTTCGATGCGTTGCTCGAAGCGAGCATGCATGGCAGCCTCTTTCAGACGCCGCTCGGCGCTGCGGCAGAGGATGAATACCTCTTCGCCATCGGGCGCCACGCACAACTTCACTTCCAGGCCGGCGTGAACTTCACTCCAGCTCTCATCGAGCAACTGCGATTCGAACTTGCGCAGCATACCGCGGGGCGTGCCGAGGATGTAGCGCCGTCCACCTTTTTTGAGGAACTCGACATTGTCCTCTGAGACCATGCCGCGGTCCATCACCCAGATGCGGTTGGCCCGGCCGTACTTCTGCTCCATCGCCGCAACCATCTCTTCGACGGTCGTCACATCGCTGCGGTTGCCGGCGAACACTTCGTATCCCAGGGGAAGACCACTCCGGCTCACCACCATGGCGATGTTGACCTGTTTGCAGTCGGGGCGATGGTCCCGCGAGTAGCCGCGCTGCGCCTGCGGGTTGGCCGCGGCCTGGCCTTCAAAGTAGGTGCTGGTCACGTCGTAGAGCAGCAAATCGTAGTCGAGCTGAAACAGCTCTCCCAGACGCTGGTGAAGATGCTTCTCAAGAGCCGCCTTGTGCGGCAACAAGCGGTCCAGGCTCCGATAGAGACGGTCGTCGTTGATCTTCTCAGCCGGCACACCCAATAACTCGGCCAAGGCGCTGGCTTCATAGGTGTGCTCGGCCAGCCGCAACTCGCTGGAAGCATCCACCATACGGCCCAGCACCAGAATCTGCGCCATCACGCTCCAACTGATTCCTTCACGCCCTGGCGGCAACAACTCATCGAGCAACTGGGGAACACCGAGTTGGCGAAGCAGCGCCAGCCCCAGCCAACAGCCGCCAAACTGACGACTGCGTTCTACCCGCACACCCTGAATATCTACTTCGACCCACTCCGGACTGCGCGACGGCCGGAATAGTTCCGCCTGGGCCGGGCGGCCCGGCTGGACCGCTTGTTGCACTCCGACTCGACCCCGCTCATCCAGTTCGCCAAGATAGGCCACCACGCGCTGCGCGCGGACCGCGCGCCGTGCGATAGCTCTCCACCAATGCCCAATAGGCGTGCCGCTTCCCGTCCTTGGCTCGGTAGCAGCGCCGCACATACATGACGCCAATCTCGCCGATCTGCTCTCCCCGCGCAAGAGGGTAGGTCTTCACTACACGCCACTTCCGCGGCCTTCACCGGCATCCTCGAAAATCCGCCCCTGAAAACAAAGAGCTCTCCCCGCCACCGACTGCGGAAAAAGCATCTCCAACGTCAACAAATAACTCCGTTCTGAACTACTTCTGCGGAAGTTGGGCTAACTTGATATTAAAGCTCTTGCGGAAACTCTTTACCCTTCATCGTAGGGGATCCAGACCTGCATGGAAGCCGGAGCACGATTCGCCCAGGCGTAGTACGGAATCAACTTCACCCTTATAGGAATCTCCCGCTCCCTAATGGTCTTGTCGGCGGAGTAATAGAGTCCTGGATCCGTCAGCACCTGAGTGATCGCCCCCGGATGCTCAAGCACCATCACGCCATTCAAGAGGTTCGGTTCGAATTGTGAGGCCGTTCGCGCATCCAGCTTTACTGCGTAGCCAGCCAGGTTCATTTCGTGCTCCAGATTGCCCTGGTCCAGCTGTTCCATGCAGAACACCACAGGCCCGCGCTGAAATGCAACTCTGCCCCGATCTTCGCTGACTGCAGGATTCGCCCTGAGAAGTTGTGTTGTCATGTCGAAGCTTAACTCGATAACGTCGTTCGCAGACCAATGGCGACGAATCGCGAGATAGTTCCCGGACTGCGCGCCGTCTATCTGTTCCCCATTAACCTTGACGACACTTTGCGCCGACCAGCCAGGAATGCGAACGTAGACGACAAACTCGCTTGGCGTCGACGGACTGATTGCTATCTTGACATCGCCATCCCACGGGTAGTTAGTCTCTTGCTTAATCTTCAAACCGATACCATCTGGCAGGTGCCAGTTCATCTCCGAGTTGTCATATAGGTGCACATAGACGCCATCGGAGCTGGTGCTGTAGAAGTAGCCGGGAAGAGACGCAAACGTTCTTTCCAGATTGGGAGGACAGCAGGTCGTGTCATACCACGGATTACGGATTTTACCCTCCGGTGTGTGCCGGTCGCTTGAGTCACCTGAAGGATCAAATGCTAACGGATTCCGGTAGCAATACGTCGTGCCGTCCAGAGACATTCCGGAGTTAATACCGTTGTACAGTGCGCGCTCCATAACATCCGCGAACCGCGCCTCTCCGGAGGCCGCAAGCATGCGCCAGTTCCACATCATATTGCCGATCGCAGCACAGCTTTCGCCGTACGCCCGTGCATTCGGTAATTCGTAGGCATCCCCAAATGCTTCGCCGGCCTCGCGCGCACCTACCCCACCCGTGACATACAACTGATGCGCAGTCAGGTCTTCCCACAACGCATTCAAGGTCTTCCAATAGCTCGGGTCACCGGTTTCAAGGTAGTAGTCTGCGGCTCCGCAGCATGCATACATCGCTCGAACCGCGTGGCCTTCCAGCTTCGTCCGCGAGGTGAAGGGAATCCCGCAGAACATGTACGTGATCTGCCGTTCGGTCAAGGGTATTCTGTCATCCCCGTGGAGGATGTAGCCGGCAAGATCCACGTACTCCCGCTTGCCTGTGGTCCGATAAAGCTCGACCAACGACATCTCGATCTCTGGATGTCCTGCAACGATTCCCTTCTGATCCTTTCCCGGCCCGTAATTTGGAAGCAGGAATTGATCGATGAAACGCATGCCGGCATTGAGCAATGTAGGGTCTCCCGTGGCCCGGTAGTACGCCACCGCGGCTTGAAGCATGTGGCCCATGTTATATAACTCGTGTCCTGTCTCCTGGGTCGGATATAACATCCTCAACGGCTTCCTGTCTCCGACGTAGTAGGTGTTCAGATAACCGCCCGCTTCCTGAACAGCAACGACCTCGCGAATCATGGTATCGGCTGTCTTGCGTAGCTCCGGCTGGTCTGCTGTCTGCAGGGTGAAGCCAACTGCTTCGGTCCATTTGTAAATATCCGAGTCAGAATAGACCGGTCCCTTCTGCGGCGCGGAGGACTCGCCGGTCAACCGCAAAAAGTTGTCCATGCGTCCATGCGCCACCAACTCATCATGCATGGTTGGAATGCTGGAACTCACATTCGTATTGCGTCGCTTTGACCAGAAGCCTTCCTGAATAGTGACCGCACGAACCGGTACAGTCTTCAGCTTGGCAAAGGGTGAACGGGTCAGGTCGATCACGCCGGCGTCCTTCCATGACGTGCTCGGCGCGGCGGCCGGTTGCGGCTCGTCAGCGGTGGGTATGAACATTCCGCCGCCCCTGAGCGCCGCGTGCCCCACAGCCGATGGAATCATCGAGGCTGCGGCGGAGGCGATAAATGTTCGACGAGAAAGTGTGCTCTTCATCTTTGAACTCCTCTCATGGTTCATGACTTCGTACCAAATTCAATAGCGCAAGCGGCGACTGCCTGAAACACGAATGAGTTCTCAGCAAAGCGCTCCTGCGTTCGCGGCAAGCGGAGAGACTAATTCAGGCAGTCCCCTTCAGGGCTCCTCAACTAACTGCCCGTAGCGGAACTTGCGCGTGTTTTCGTCCCCCTCCGCCTTGCGAAGGTCGGTCAACCTCTTCACCAAGGCGTTGAGCTCCGGCTTTCCGCCCGTCTTGCGGAGCGACAAAATAAGAGTGTAAAGTGCCTGCTGATCCTTCGGATCGTCATCCAGAGCAATCCGGCACGCTTTGATCGCAAGCTCGCGCTGGTCAGTTTGCAGGTAAAGTGACCCGAGCAAATCGTATGCCTGCACCAGATGCGAGTCCAGCTCCGTTGCCTCCTTTGCCGCGGCAATTGCTTCTCCCACGCTCTTTTGCGAATCGGCCGGATTGGCCTCCGGGGGAGACCATGAGAGCGCTTCGGCGAGCAGGTAGTACCCATATGCATCCTTTGGATGCTCCCGCACCTGACGTCGGAAGTTCTTGAGAGCGGCCTCGTGATCATGACGCTGCGACTGCGCGATTCCTTCCGCCGTAGCGGCCATGGTGTGGTTTGGATCAAGCTTGTGAGCACGCTCAAAGTCGTTCATGGCCTTTTCAAAGTCGCCGTTCTGGCCAAAGAGAACACCGCGCGCCATGTAAAGTGCGGCAGAGTTCGGCAGCTTCTTCAAGCCCAGGTTCACTATGTCAATACCAACGGAATACGAGCCGTGCGTAAATGACAGAGTAGCGAATTCAACGTAGTTGGCCACTTCGTTAGGATCATCCGCGATGGCCTTGCGAAGAAGCTCGACCGCTTGGGGAGTCTCGTTGTTCGCCTCGTGAATCGCGGCCGCAAGGCGCAGAACCCGAGAATCGGTCTTCTCTGCAGCCAGCATGGGCTGGAGCGTGGCTAAGGCATCGGCACTGGCCTGCGAATGCCACTGAACCAGCGCCAGATCGTAGCGCGCAGCTGTATCTCCTGGCCGAAGATTCAACAGCTCCCGAAAGTGCGCTATCGAATCCGCGATCCGGTTCAGACGTGCAAGACAGATCGCATAATCCAGCAGTGCGGCGGGCTGGGAGTCGAGTACCTGCTCCGCTTCCGCGAAGTCCTGCGCAGCTTGACCATAATCGCGCTGGCGATACTCAAGAGCCCCGAGCATCGCATGTGCCGTGGGGTTTGCCGGTTGAACGAGAATGATTTTCCGAAGCAGCGGAATGGCCTGCGGAGACTGCGCCTTGTAGCTGAGCTGTGCTGCGCCTTCCAGAGCCGGCAGATAGTCCGGTGTTAAGTTGAGAGCATGCTGGTATGCGGTGAGCGCCTCTTTGGGCTGGCTCGATTGCTCCAGAGCCATCGCTCGAAGTGTCCAGACCTTGTAGGATTGTGGATCAGAGCGCAGCAACTCGCCGCATAAATGGAGCGCATCAGCACTTCTGCCTGTTCTGAGGGCGTCGACCACCTCATTGATCGAAACCGGATGCTCCTGCGCTAGAGCAAAGGGAAATATCCGACCCAGAAAACAGGCAGCAACTACCAGCGTCATGATCACCGCCGTTCCGCAGGCGCTGCGCATAAGCGAAATCCCCCTCACTTCCGGAAGGACTGGAAGTGACTCCCTCCAATCCATCGTCGCTCCAACGACGCATTCACGCAAGCACCTCCTGATAAAGCCGATATTGCTCAGCTCCGATCGCTTGAAACGGTTTGAACGCCAGTTTTCTGGCATCGGCCGTCGTCTCCCAGTCGAGTGAACCGTTGGACAATTGCCGGGCACTGAGGAGGCTGGCGCGGGTGACAGGAGCAGCGGATGGCTGAATCGCAAACAGCGCAAGCGAGCCGTGCGCGAGCGCCACAAGGCGTGCGTGTTGAAGATCGACCGTCTGCAGGCTGAGTGGAATATCGAACTCAAGAGCAATGCGATCACCATTTTTCCATGTCCTGGAAACGGCGGCAAAGCGTCCGGGGGCCAGTTCCGCATTCACGCGTTGGCCATTGATGGAAAGAGAAGTCTTTGGACCGGCCCATGCAGGAATACGCAGACGCATGGCAAAGGCCGTATCGCGATCAGCCTGCACCTCAAGCTCAGTATGCGCGGCATGAGGATATTCAGTGCGCTGCGTCAGCGATAAGCTCGCGCCATGCTGGCTCCATCTTAACCGCGAGGGAACATAGAGATTGACATAGATGCCGTCCGCGTCATGGAAGTAGGAGCTGATGCCGTAATCTGCCGTAATCTGCGGAAAGGTTCCCGAACAGCAGGGCCACTTGTCTGGATGGTAACTCTTGTGCGCCTGCATATTGTAGTCGGAGTAGTAAAAGCTCGAGCCATCTTCCTTCAGAGGTTTCGCACCGAGGATTGTGTTGTAGAGAACGCTCTCCATGCTATCGCCGTAGCGGCTGTCGCCGGTCGCTGAAAGCAAATAGCGTCCAATCTTGAAGTGGGCGTATGCGCCGCATGGAGTCTCAAAGCCCGCATGAGACTTGCTGAGGCTGGCGCCGATCTCACCGCTTCCCGGCGGACGAAACAACTCGTCAGGCCCCCATCCGCCCGTGGCAAAGCTTTGCGTCGAGCGCAAAAACCCAAAGCCATTTTGGGCGGCACGAAGATGTTTCTGGCTGCCCATGACCAGGTAAACCTGCATGGCAGAGCTGAAGGCGTTCACATGACTGTAGGCATGTTCTCCGGGCAGGACATTTTCGCCGCGCGCCAGCGGATCGAAGTAAAGGTCGTCCTCGGTAAATCGGATTGCCAGTTCACGATAGCGCGGGCTGCCCCTCAGGCGGTATGCGAGAAGGAGGTTCTCGGGCAAGGTGTATGTTTCATCCCAGCAGTAGGCTGGATCCTTGTGCGGACGTGCGCACTGCTCCTTGCGCGACAGAGCCTTCTCGGGAAGATGCGGCACGACAGCCTCGGTAGCCGCGGCATGGATAGCAAGCGCGCTCGTATCACCGGCTAAACGATACGCATCGATTAGTCCGCAGCTCGTTTTGTCATATGTGTACGCGGGCAAGTGGTAGTCGTTATAGAAGCGCGAGCAGACGGTGGGCGCAAACTGTTGAACAAGTCGTTGTATCTTTTCCTGGGTAGGTTTTGACCCGGTGACCGCATAAGCACGGGCCAGACCGGAGAGATATTGACCGAAGCTATGACCTGGGATAAAGCCGTGAAAGCTGCCCGTTCCATTGAAGGCCGGGTCGTTGTCGTACCAACCTCCCATATCTTCGCCAGGCGCCTTCAAGCCGGCACGCTGGCGAAACGGCTTGAGGAGCCTGTCGTCGTCGAGCTCCAGAAAGAACTGGTGGTTGGTATCAAACTGCTGGCGCATAGGGCCCTCGAGCAACTCTATCTGGCTATAGCCGAAGGTGCGAATGGCCGGGGCAATGGCGACGGACGGAACACTGGCTGCGGCCCGTGGGGAAGCCATTGCCAAAGAGTTATGAGCAAGGGCGGCTCCGGATGCCGCCGCCCCAAGAGAGAAAAATCGTCTCCGAGTAACCTTTTTCATCGTGTCTCGCCGGTGAAGGAATAAGAATCTTTATGAATGCGGCTTAGGAAAAGGAGTGGAGCGGCATTCTTGTCAGCCGCTCCACTGCTCAGGTGGAAGCGCGAGGAAAACACATCGAATTCCTGCGGCTTCTAAAAGCTTACGTTTGCACCAAGCTGAATCCAGCGCGGCTCGTACTGTGACGTTGATCGCCCGAAGTTGCCGTCCGTCATGTTGACATCGGGATTCTGCAGGTTGGAGTTGTGGAAGAGATTGAAAAAGTCAACACGAAACTGCGCATTCACACTCTCCTTAATTTTGGTGTCTTTTAAGAGCGTGGCATTGGTCTCAAAGAAGCTTGGCCCGCGGAATCCGTTGTACTGTTCAGTGCCTTCGCCGGTCCCAAAAGCGGGCGATGCGACCTGGTTCGGGTTGCCCGCAAACACGCCCTTCAGCCAGCTCTTTCTGCTGTTGGGGATGCTGTATGACGAAACATTGGGGTAGTCGTAGTTATCTCCGTCGGCGTTGAAGTCGCCTCCGCTGTTACCAATCCAGGGAGCACCGGGAGCACAGGGCATCGTGGCACAGATCGGGCTAAACGGGTTATAGTTGGCCACAGTAAACGGGTAGCCGGACTGTGAAACAACCGTTCCGCTCACGCCCCAACCGCCTGTAGTGCGGCCCAGAAATCCAGCACCGTGATTCATTCCGTGCAGGTTGTAGTTGAAGGTCGCAGACAGCCTGTTCGGCGAGTCCCAGTTAGAGTGCGCAAAGTATTGCCCTGGATTCGTCCAAGTTGGATAGACCTGGGTGTCGTCCTTTGACACGGAGCGCGTGTAGGAGAGATCGACAAATCCTGTGCCGGCAAACCGCCCCCGCAAATCGGCAATAAAGGCATTGAAGGTGGAGCGCCTGTCGTTCCGCGTGTCGTAGATGGCGCCAAAGCTCTGGTTGAGGCGCGTGGGGACGGTCTTATGGTTGATGATCAGATCGCCCGGATAACTGTTGATGTCGACGCCGTAGCTCACGTTGTAAACCTGTCCGCCGCCAGAGAGTTGACGCGTTGCGCGTGCTCCGGAGTAGCCGACGCTGGCCACGAAGGTGTGAGTGAGCGGATGCTCCAATTGAGCAGAGTAGATGTAAGTGATCGGCGTTTTCAGATTGGGATCGATCGCTCCAATCCCAAACTGCAATCCGGTAATGCCACCTTGGGCATTCAGCGGCGCCGGAGTAAGTGTGGGATAGGTATACCCGAATGGCGGTGTATTCGTAGTGCCCAATCCCCACACGGGCGCATGCGCAGTACCAGCGTAGAATGTTGGGTTAATCGGCCCAGGTGGGTTGCCGCGGTACTGTTCCTGCACATTGGCCATGGTCGGCCAATTGTGGAAGATTCCGGTGCCGCCATGCAGTACCCATTGGCTGTTTCCTGCGATGTCCCAGGCCACGCCCACCCGCGGACTGAAAATATCCGTGATGGAATGGTTGAGCGCATGGGTTGTTTGCCGCACGAAGCCGTTGGCAATCTGCTCGTTGATCGTTGCGCCAGGGCCCTGGTAGAAGTTTCCGAAGATGGTAAGCGGGCTGCGCGAGTACGGATTACCAAAGTCGTCCCAGCGAACGCCGTAATTCAGTGTTAGGTTCTTGCGAGCCTTCCAGGTATCTTCCACAAACATCCCGTAAGTGCGACTCGCTGCATTCCAGTTCCATTCCACATGCTGGCCGGTAACCGGGTTGTACATCACCCCTGTTTCGTTGTACGGAGCGTCCTGCACCAGGTTGAGCATGCTGGTGAAATAGAAGGTCGGGAGGTCGTACGGGCCCTGGAACAGCTCGACGTCGTCGCCCATCCATCCCTCAATGCCGGCCTTCAGCGTATGTGCGCCATGAATATGTGTGAGCACATCCCGCCAGTGATAGTTATGCTGGATGAAATCTCCCAGAGCAAAGCCGTCTCCGAAGCCCGTCCCTAACCCCTGAACATTGACGACTGGGACTTTGAAGTCCCCCGAGGAGGGCGAGATGCCTTCCACGCGCATCCCTCCCACGATGGCCTCATTAAGGGTGTTGGGCGAAAAGGTATGGGTCTCGTTAGCCTGCCAAGCCCAGGTGTAGTAATTCGAAGTGGTGGTGAATGCCGGTCGCAACGCTGGGCCGCCCGTGCTCAGAGTCGTCCGATAGATGTTTCCATAAATGCGGTCGTTGGTGAAGTTCTTGTCGATGCGTGCGTTCCACTGCATGCCATTGCGGAAGCTTGTCGCATTGAACAGACCGTTATCGAAAACTGGAAGAGCGCACGGGACGCCGTTGCCGGTGTTGCTTCCTCCTGTCGCCGTGTTGTCGCAATTGTTTGCGCCAAAGTACTGGGCAGCCGTCTGGGAGACGGTCGGATTCGTGGCTTTTGCCGGGTAGTTTGACAGGATGCTTGTGCCCAGAGAGTTTGGATAGTTCGACTTCGCCCAGGCCGTAAACTGTGGGTCCTCAAACGAGACAAGCGCATTGCCTGTCGAACTTGCTTCCCGCAGCGGTTCAATGGCGAAGAAGAAGAATGCCTGATGATGGGGGATGATCGGGCCGCCAATCGTTCCAGACATGTTGTTGCTGTGGAATGGAGCGAATGCGACTCCTCCGTTGAACTGCGAGTGTGTCCACAGTTGCTGATTATTGAAGTAGTCGCTGGCGCTTCCGTGGAATCTGTCTCCGCCGGCCTTTGTCGTCATCGCCATCTGAAGGGAACTGGCACGACCGTAGTCCACGGTGTACGTATTCACCTGGATACTGGTCTCCTGCACAGAATCCGGGTTTGGGGTCAGGTTCAACACGCCCGGCCGGATGGCGCTGGTTACATCGAGACCATCGACGATATACAGGTTACCGACCGCTCCCTGGCCGTTGGCGCTGGAATCAACCTGTGTTTCAGTTGAGAAGTTATCCGGCGCCGATCCCGGTGAGCCGCCGGCCACAATGCCCAGCCCAGTTATGCCCGGCGCCATGGTGACAAGTGAGATCATGCTGCGGCCGGCAAGTGGCAGGGTAGCAACCTCATCCGATTCGATCGTCAACTGATTACGACTTTCGGCGGTATCCAGAACAGGAGGCTGGCCTGTGACTGCAATGGTCGTGTTAGCCGACGCAATCGTCAGCGTCACCGGAACCGCAAGAGTCTGGTTGGTTTCAAGCGTAAGAGCAATGCTGGTCTTTCCGAAACCCGTTGCTTGCGCTTCCAGTTGATATTGTCCGGGTGCAAGGCTGATGAAGCGATAGGTCCCCGAAGCGTCCGAGAGTGCGGCCGAACTCTGGCCGGTCTTCTGGTTGATGAGATGCAAATGCGCCCCATTGACTCCCGCGCCGCTTGGGTCCTGCACGGTCCCCTGAATATTAGCGCTGTATTGCGCAAGGCACGGGAGGGTCACCAATGCCAAGGCGGCGCACATCAAGCCGCAAAGGATTGACCGTATTCCCCTCCCACCGGTTGCGCGTGGCTCCAAGCGAAGCGCCGGGGTGTTAAAACTTAATTGCATGCTCACTGTCTCCTCCTGGCGATGACATGCTGGGGGCCTACAGGCGCAACACAGGATGTGTACGCTGCGGCCTCTTTGTGCTGATCGACGGCGTCAGCAAGCGTTTACTCTGCCGGCCGCGCCGCGTTGCTTCAGCGGTAACCTCTTCCACTCGCTCTGAGTGCGCCCGGTGGATTGCGGTATGTCTTGAAACCAGTTCTGAAGGCACGCCAATACTAGAGGAGGGCGTATGCGCTGCATATGGTGCAGGTGTACCATGGTGGACATTCCAGCGGCGTGGCTCCAGGGCAGAGCCGCGTAGAATGTAGGAAAACGCAGTAAGCGAATGAATCGAAGAATCTTATACATGGCTCCTGTGAATTGGAGGCGGACGACCTCGGCCTGCTTTTCCGTCGGACTCTGCCTGGCTGGATTCGTGATGACCGGTTGCAAGACAACGTCGCCTACCATCGCCGTGATCCCGAGGACATCCGGCACGTGGCTTTGGGAGGCCGAGCATACGGGCGTTGAACGTGCGGCTGGCAACTACGGCTTAAACGTTTACTGGAATGCCCCAATGCGCGAGGATGACGTACAGGGCCAGATTGAAATCCTCGCACAAGTGCTCAAGCGTGGCGTCAGTGGAGTCATCATTTCTCCCGTAGAGGCTTTGCCCTTGCGCACCTCTGTGCATAACGCCCTGCAGGGCGGCACACCGGTCGTAGTCGTCGGTACCGACCTCGGGCTTGCTCCGGGAAAAAATCTTGCCTATGTGGTGAATGACGAACAGCGGGGCGGGCAGTTGGCCGCGCGCCGGATCGGCATGCTGCTGAAAGGCCACGGTTCGGTTGCAATCCTGGGGATCAGCAAGCAATTGACCAGTACCGCCGAGCGCGCGCGAAGCCTTGAGACAACGCTGGCCGACGAGTATCCCGGCATACAGGTCGTGTTTCGCAGCCTGGCCTTGCCCACCGTGTCACAGGAACAGCAGGTCGCGGAGAAGCTACTTGTTGAGGGCCCTCCTGTGGGCGCGATCGTCGCATTAACTGAGGCCTCGACCCGTGGCGCCTTCTATGCGCTGACGGAATTCAATCGAACATTAACGACCCGCCTGGTGGGCTTTGATCAGAACATCCTCGCGCCGATCCGCACGGGGCAGATCGACTCGGTCGTTGTCCAGAACACAAACCAAATGGGCCGTGCCGCCATGGAGCTGATGGACAGCGAGTTGAACGGAGCAGCCAGACAGGGATATGTCGTCGTTGAACCGCTCCTGGTTACGCGCGAGAACATTGACTCCGACGCGCTAAAAGAGATCCTCGACCTGGCTTGGTTCAAGTCATGAGGTTGCGGCATTGATGCAAAGGCAGTCAAGGGTATGGCTCTTGTGGACGGCAACCACCGCGCTCGTGCTCTTCAGCGCCGGCGCGGTGGCCTGGCTTGCCTATGCCGGCTGGACCCAGCGCGAGCCTTATTTCCATGATGACTTTGCCGGTGATGCAAATAGCCACGTGCATCAGGGTGGATGGCAGGCGTTCGGCGGCACATGGCAGGTTGTGAATGGGACGATGCAGAACATCGCCGACGATCGCGGCGCCAAGCTGATGAACGGCAACACGCACTGGCATAACTACACGGTGGAGGCCGACATTCAATTGCTCAGCGAGACGGGCGATGCCGGCTTCGTGATTCGAGCGACGCAGGAAGAAGTGGGCGTGGACTCCTATCACGGATACTTTGCGGGTCTGCGCGATCTTGACGATACGCTGATCCTGGGCCGAGCAGACTACGGTTGGCATGAGTTTCGCGCGGCCCCTGTTCATTCCGGCGTTTACACCAGCACCTGGTATCACCTGAAGGTCATCGCTTACGAATGCACGATTGCCGCCCAAGCGACCGCTCAAGACGGTTCCACAACCATTGTGTCGGTGCACGATCCGCATTGCATCCAGAATGGAAGATTTGGGCTGCAATCCTATTCAACGGGCGCTGTATGGCGCAACGTGGAGTTAAGACCGGCATCAGAGAGCGAATTGCTGGCCATCATCGGGCGTCAGATTCCCGCCGGTCCCAATGAACCCCCACTTGTGCCCGCTCTTACAGATCTTGCGGAATATCAGCGCGACACCGCGCCGATTCAGCGCGAACTGCGTGATTATAGGACCGATTTGCATGCGTTACCCATTGCAAACCTGCGCCTCCTCGCGCCCAACATACCTTCCCATGTCACCATCCATGGCGTGGTCACGCTCGTGTCGCCGATCCTCTATATCCAAGACTCGTCAGGCGGCATCGCTATCCCGCAAGCGCGCACAAGCAGACCCATCCAGATCGGCGATGCAGTCGAGGCCAGCGGCGATGCCGATCTGCATGACTTCAGTTCTGTGCTGCGTAACGCCAGCGTAAGGTTGCTGTGGTCACATACCCCCGTACCGCCCGTTGCCGTCACCGCGTCCCAGGCGGCTACCGGAGCATTCGATGCGCAGTTCATTGAAACCGAAGGGAGGTTGGTTTCCCAACAGGGCTCTCGTGAGAAATCCGTAGTGCTCAGATTGACCGAGGGCAACCAGTCCTTTTTGGCGACTGCAGAAAACCCGAGTCCCGCCGAAGAGCCGCATGGCTTTGAAATTGGAAGCCGCCTCCGGCTTCGCGGAATTTGCGTAACTGACAGTGCCTTCACTCATGATGAGATACCGTTTGCTCTGCTCATGCGCTCGGTCGAAGATGCTCAGGTTGTGGCGCCGCCCCCATGGTGGAGTGCGCAACATGTCGTCGAGTTGATCTTTGGAATCCTTACCCTTTCGTTCGCCCTGCAATTGCTCTACGTCTCTTTCAAGCGCTCGCGCTTGCGTGCAGTGATCGAAGAGCGAGAGCGGCTGGCCCATGAGATGCACGATACTCTGGCGCAAAGCTTCGCCGGATTGGGTTTTCAGCTGGAAACACTCTGTGAAGAGGCCCAGCCCGGCAGTGTTATGCGGGCACAACTGGAATCGACGGTTGACCTGGTACGATTCGGGCACATGGAAGCCAGGCGCAACATCGCCGCCCTCCGACCCGGACATCTGGAGCAAATCGGCCTGGCAAAAGCTCTGGAACAGGCGGCATTGACGATCATCAAGGGAGGTCCGATTGCCGTCCGGGTTTTCGTGCGGGGAGATGCGAAACAGATTCCTCTGAGGATTGGAGACACCCTCTTCCGCATTGGTCAGGAAGCCATTGCGAACGCAGTCAGGCACGGACGCCCGCGAACCATTCAGCTGCGTCTGGTGTGTGGAAGACATTCGGTAAAGCTCACTATCCGCGATGATGGCGAGGGCTTTTCCCCGCAGGACGAATGCTCCGGATTCGGCATTCGCGGGATGAAACGCCGGGCCGATGGCATCGCCGCAAGTTTCAGAATTCGTAGTTCGCGCGGACATGGGACATCGGTGGCCGTGCGGGCCATGTTGCCTCAGACCATGCTCTCTTCGTGGTGGTGGCAAACAATGCGCAGGGGAATGTGGAGGTACTCGCAGCATGGAAAAGCATTGTGAAGAGCCGCCGATTCGAATCCTGATTGTGGACGATCACCCGATCGTGCGCGCCGGATTGGCAACCCTGCTGAAGAAGGAGCCAGGGTTTTATTTGGCAGGCGGAGTCGATGGCGCCGATGCAGCACTGGCACTTCTTGATCAGCATCCAGTAGATGTTGTGCTACTCGATCTCCGCATGCCGAAGAAATCCGGACTGGATGTGCTGCCGGCGATTCTGGGGAGAGCATCTCCTCCTAAGGTGCTCATCCTCTCCAGCTTCGACTATGAAGAGGAGATATACCGGGCCGCCACCGCCGGCGCGCACGGGTATCTGATGAAGGATGCCACCCGTGCCGAGATTGTGGGCGCCATTCGCGCCGTAGCCAACGGACAAACTCACTTCCCGGCAAGCATCGCGCTTCGCATTGCGGAGCGAAAAGGGCGCAAAGGGCTCAGTCAGCGGGAAAAGGAAATCCTGACGATGCTTTCCAAGGGGCTCACCAATAAGGAGATTGGCCGCGTTCTTTTAATTAGCCAAATTACGGTGCGGAATCATGTAAGCCACATCCTGGAGAAGCTGGAAGCGGCCGACAGAACAGAAGCGGTCTCCATTGCAATGCAGCAAGGTGTAATTTCGATGAACTGATTTGAAGAGACGCATTGCTTTGACTACTCCCGCTTGAAGGTCGTACCCGTGGCTGGAACGCCCATACGCGTAATTCAACGGAGTCAATCGCAATGCATGAAAGGCCTCCATGTGCCCACGTGCACATGCCGGAACCTTCCGCAACACCGCTCGAATTCAAGCCTGCGACAGCAGGATTCTTCGTCTCCGAGACATTAGCTTGCTGGATGGCGTTTCCGTGTGCAGTGTCGTCGATGGGGACATTTCATCTGCTATTCCCAGTAGCTGCGTCCCTGCCCGCTGACAGAACAGTCCGACACAGCCAGGAACCACCGCGTGGCGGTCAAACGCTGCCCGCCACGCAGTTGAGCCGGGCCAATTCCATCACTTCACTAGAAGCTCCTGTAAGCCTGGTTGAACTTCGGCCTGGGCTTGGAGTGGATATAGGCAGCCACGTCATAGGCCTGCTGCGCCGTGAGCGACCGGGGATGATTCTGCGGCATGTTCTGATAGACATAGGCCGCCATCTTCTCTTGATTATTCATGCCTGCGCCATCGTTGAATGAGCTGGATCCCCACAACGGAGGCATGACGGGAGGGACACCGGCACCGTTACTTCCGTGACAGATCGTGCACTGTGCCTGAACATAAACAGATCTGCCGCGGGCAACATCTCCTTTGAGCGCGGGCAGGTTAACCAGGCCACGCTTTGCATAGGACTTTCCGTTCATCCCGCCCCGTGAAAGTGACTGAATATAGGCAACAAGGGCAAGCATCTCTGGACTATTCTCGGGCAACGGCCTTCCTGCCTCGCTGCGCACAAAGCACTCATCAATGCGATCTTTGAGGGTGATCTCCCGCCCCGCCCGTTTGCTGAACATGGGAAAGAGTCCTGCCACATCGATCAGGGGTGCCGCGTAGTCCGCGGTTCCGCTCTGAGTATGGCAGTCGGCGCATGCGAGTTGGTTTCCAACGTAGTGAAAAGCGTACTTCGGTGTTTGATCAAAAAGCAGTCTGCCCTTGCGCACCTGTTCAGCATCCTGCTTGGGTGCCGAACTGGGCTGCATGCGCACGGCCTGCTGCGAGGCTGGCGTCACATGCTTGCTGGAACAGCCTGCAATGGCTGCGGCTAAAATCCCAACTCTGATGATCCCTATACAGGCATTCGATACTAAGGTTCGCTTGTTACTCATACTAAGTGCTCCTAATTTGCTTCGTCTGTCATCGAACGAAATCCGTACTTACGGTAGATGGACTGCGCCTCTGCGCTCTGCAGAAACAGGAGCCATTGTGCGGCGGCGGCGGCATGAGGCGCTCCCTTCACCACTCCGCCTGCATAGGAGGCAGTCATGTTCTGGGCATCGGGAATCGCTACGCCTTCAATCGGATTACCAATACTATGTTGAAAGCGAACTTCGGAGGCCCAGGTGACACCCGCATCCGCCTCGCCCTTCAAGATGCGCATCGGTGTCTGGCGATGATGAATCTCAGTCAATACTGTCTGTCCGTTTTGCACCTTTGTTTCATAGATCGCCTTCACCAGAGCATCTCCACCGGCCTTCCGCAGAGAGCTCATGATCTGATTCCCCACGCCCTCCCACTTCGGGTTGGGCATTGAGAGTCGTATGCCCGCGCGACCCAGGTCAAGCAGTGAATGAATCGCTTGCGGGTTGCCTTTGGGAACCATGATCTCCAACGTGTTGGTTGCGTAGGTTACGACGCCACTCACTTCTCCGGCCTGCTCCATCGAATGCAGTGCGCGCGTGCCTGCCTCGTAGACATCAGGCTGCACCTGCACCGTCAGGTTGCCGAGCGTGATGGCGTTCCCAGCAGCCATCTGTTTGCGCAGGATGCCGGGTGGCAGCGTCTCATAAAAGATCTGCCCCTTGAGTTCCGAGTGCTGGACCTCGAAGGCGGCGATCAGCTGCGGCAGCGCAAAGAACTGGTTGCCGCCGATGAACAGAACCAACTTGGCACTACAGGGATTGCCATGCAGATCCGGCACATTGTCCACATCGGGGACGTGGAAGACGAAGCCCTTGTCCGGAGCCGGATCATTCTGTTGCTGGCTCCACGGCGGGCTGCTCTGCGCGAATGCGCGGCCGGTAGAACCGACAGCGCAGATCACACTGAGCAGTAGAATACGAGTCTTCATGCGAGGTCTCCTTTGCGGCCTTAGACCGTAATGTAGGTGTAGTGACCCTCTGTCTGCAGCAAAGCGATGGCAGCCACCATGGACGCGACGACCAGTGTGCCCTCCACCGTGTGCTGCAACACTTCCTTCACCACGTCTTCAGGGGTCTGCGTGAGCTTGCGTGTGCGGACTAGCATACGAGCCTGCTCTTCCGTGGCCGTGTGGCAGCACATGAACTGCACGCCCCTGGCTCGAAGGGCCTGCATGCTCGTGTCCTGGTACATCGAGTCTTCGCTATTTGGATCCGGGGAGGAGTAGCCCTTGCCCGCCGCCTTCGAGCTATTGAGAAAGAGATTGCGAACCGCAGGCTTGCCCGTTTCAGGGTCGGTGACATTGAGCCACGCGCCAATCTCGTATTTGCTCCATATAAAGTCGTCGCAGTTGAGCATGTTGGCAGGGCCATGCATTGCCACGGCAATCTTGATCTGCCGGCTGGGCACGCCAAAGCCAAATTCGAGCCCATTCAGCGAATTCTTCACGTTGTTCAGGAACCGCCCGCCGCCAATCTGCACCACATCGTAGACCTGCTTGACGCGGGCCGGGTTGCTGACAAGCGCATGAAAATCTGCAAGCTTCCAGTCAGTGGACTTCCAGACCAGTTGGCCCTCTGCAACGGCGCCTGCACCGGCAGTCAGTCCAAGAGCGGCTGCTCCGGATAACAATGATCTACGAGTGAGATGGTTCATCTGGATTCTCCTTGGGGTTGGGGTCTGTCTCTGACCGGTCAGACGCGGGAGGCCTGATTCCCAGGTTCTCCAGGAAGCGGAACTTGGGCGCTTCGCTGCGCACACGATATGCGGCTGAGCGCGCTCGCCAAAAGATGAAAAGCGCTAGCACGAAGGTGATGATCCCAACGAGCCAGGCAATCACGGCATGGCCTCCATCTCTGCAGATCGCGCTGATTTCTCCGTATCGCGGAGCTCTGCGGGCCCCTTGTAAAACGACCGCATGTAGAAGGTCACCGCCTGAATTTCCGCCGGCGTCAGCAAGGGCCATGCGGGCATTCCGCTGCCGGGAACTCCGTGGCGAATTACCTCTTCACCGCCGCGGAACGACACCAGCATCTGTTGGAAATTGGCTGGAGGTGGCCGGTAGCTTGCTGCATCGGGGCCGTTGCCGTCACCGCTGCCTCCGTGGCAACGCGCACAATGCACGACGTAGACGCGTTCTCCCGCAGCGACGAGCGTGGGCTTGGGCGCCCACGTTGCACCGGAGTCAGGCTCAGGGGTGCTGCTCAGCGAGAGCGCATACTGGGCAACAGTCCGGAACTCATCGCCGGACAGGTCGCTCCAACCCGGCATCGCGCTACCCGCGACGCCGATTTCTAAGGCCCGCCACAGCGCATCGGGGGCGAGACGAAAATCAACCAGATTGAAGGCAACCGGTCGCAACGCTCGTCCGCCCGGCGATTGTGCTCGTCCATCTGTTCCATGACATCCAGCACAATTCTCCAGAAAGACTGCTCTTCCTTCCGCAGAGCCCTTGGCGGCCAGATCGACAGGCACCCTCGGCACTCTATTCGCAGATGCCCGTCCAGCGGTATTCGAAGCTGCTGCTTCCAGTGCAGCCCGACCTAGAGTGCTGAGATAAGCAGCCAAATCCCGTGCATCTTCTGATGGACGCTCGGCTGAGCCATCAAACAACCATGGGTATCCAGGCATGACCGAGTCCGGAACCATGTAGCGCGGATTGTAGAGATGCACGAGTTGCCAGTCACGTGGGCGACGGCCAGCCTCGCGCGCAAGATCTGGACCAATGCGACGCGTGCCCCACATCTGCGGATACTGATTCTGTGTTTCCCACGCCTCTGTTGGAGGCCCAAAACGCCATTCATCCGCCGCGGTAAAACGCACCTGTTCCGTATGACAGTAAGCGCAACCATTGCGCGCGTATATCTGCTGGCCGTGCAATTCCTGTTCCGTCAAAGTCAGTTGCGCTCCGGGCGGCGTGGTACGCCTGATCGCTCGACGCAGATTGAGCGCGGGGATCACACCAAGAGCAATAAACGAAATGAAGAAGAAGACCAGCCCTGCGCCAAAAGTTGCGCCATAGGCGGTACTGATCCACTTATCAGTCTTTCGCGCCTCTGGAATGCATTGTTCCGGCGGGCCAACTGAGTAGCGGGCAGGAGCCTCACCGGCCGCCTCGCCGACAAAAAAACTTACAACAAAAAGCAAAAAGCCTGTTAGAAGCAGACATCCATCCGCAGTTCGAAAAATCCAATACGGTCGCGATGCCCGCACAGAATCCATCCAGAGCAGATGTTCTCGCCACATGCTTGCCTGCACAAGACCCGCGCCCGTCAGGTCCACCACCATTAGCGCAAGACCAATCACCAGCAGCCAGTACGACCAGGCAAGCGCACGCCTGCTTTGCCGCGCACCAGGCACCGAATGCCAGATGTGCGCAAGCGCGCCCATTGCCGCAAAGGAGGCAAAGCCAATCATGGCGAGATGAGAGTGACCAATGACCCAATCCGTAAAGTGGATGAAGCTGTTGAAAGCCATAACCGCCTGCACCGAGCCTTGAATGCTTACGACAAGGTAGAGAACCACGCTGGTCCACACAAAGCGAAGAGGAATGTCGCGGACAAGCGAATCATCCGCAGCCAAAGCGATCGAAAGCAGCAGGTTAGCGACCACGATAATGACGTCGATGCCCTGATAGATGGACGCAACCTCTGAGGCGTGCTGCGCGCTCATGGGCAGCGACGAGTAGACATAATGATGAATCCCGTTCAGTGGATAGACCAGAAACAGGAGCCAGAAGCCGATCATCGAGTAGAAGTGGCTATAGATCGGCTTCCTTGTCACCACAGGAATCACAAAGTATGCAATTGCAGTGGCAAAGGGCGTAACAAAGATGCCAACCGCGTCGTGAATCCATAAGCCGCTGAATGCCGCTCCCATCGCCCCTGGAAGAATATGAGGTAACAGGTTCCCAACCGGATAGGCGAGCGCAGTGAAGGTGATGCCTCCCAGCAGATACCAGCCTGCGACGTAAAGCTCCGAGCCTCCGCACTTCCAGAAAGGGATACAAAACTGAACGATCAGCAGCAGCAGCGCCAATTCAATCACAGCTGCAATTGCAAGGGGAAACTCAGCCCACTCGAGCGGCTGGCTTGAACCGGCCAGTACAAGACTCCAGCCACCCAGAACCGCAACACCATTCCAGGTCCAGAACATTATCCAGCCGAGGCGGACGCTAGTCACCGATCGTTGCGTCAGCAGAGGCACAGCGTAATAGAGAAACGCAATAAAGGCGTTGCCCAGCCATGCGTAGAGAATGCCCTGCGTATGGTCATATCGCAGGCGTCCCCATGTCTCCCAACCGTGACCGCCGAGAAAAGCCGGAGCATGGAATTTGATCGATACCAGAAGGCCAAACAAGGCAGAGAGAAACAGCCCTGCAAACGCGGCGTAGGCATGCGCGCGGACGAGAGGATATGCGATGCGCGAAATCCCGCGATCTGCTGTCATACCGTCTCACCTCCCCAGCTCGGCATAGCAATCAGGGCATGAGTCAGCCCAATGCCGCCTCTCATGCTTCGCGGATCAATAAGCCGGACGACAAGGATAGAGATCAGGAGACCTGCGAGCAGAAGAGCCAGCACCAAGATGCCCTGCCAATGCGGAACATGACGCTTGAGCCCATGATTTGCAGGTCCATCGTTTTGATCCTTGGGGAAGTAGGGCATAGTCTTCTGAGTCTCAACCTGAGCGCTTTCTTCAGCTTCCTCGACGCAACCTCACACTGTCCAACCATTCTTTCTGATGACCAATAAGTTTTCAGAATCACTCCCGTCAACTTCCCTTCCCGCTCCATATCCACGCCCAGATCACTATGGCCCAGTTTCACGGGGAGGAAGCCGTCCTGCTGCGCGCCTAGAAGCGGTGCCCACTTTGATCGCGATACCCGATCGGGGTGGTGAGTTGAGTGGCCCAACTTCCCCATGGGCAAGTGAGATTACCCCCGGCAGAGCCGGGGGCTTCGTTTTGTGAGCCGCTCGAAGCGGCTTGAGCGGGGTCGCTAACGCGGCCCCGGTTGAGTTGGGCCACCTTATCGGTGGCAGGTCATCGCCACAT
>JAKBHH010000099.1 GCA_021836865.1 Acidobacteriota bacterium | reverse complement strand
CGGGCCTTCTTCTGCGCGGCATACCCAAGGAAGATGTGGAGCGTGGGATGGTGCTGGCGAAGACCGGGTCGATCACGCCGCACACGAACTTCAAGGGTGAGGTTTATGTGCTGAGCAAGGAAGAGGGCGGCCGTCATACTCCGTTCTTCAAGGGGTATCGTCCTCAGTTCTACTTCCGCACGACGGATGTGACGGGTGTGGCGGAGTTGCCGGAGGGCACGGAGATGGTGATGCCGGGCGACAACGTGCAGCTTCAGGTGGAACTGATCACTCCGGTGGCGATGGAGAAGGGCCTGCGGTTTGCGATCCGCGAGGGCGGCCGCACGGTGGGCGCCGGAACCATCTCGGAAATCATCAAGTAAGAGAGCAGGGGGCAAGGGATCGGCAAGACGGATTGCCGACCTCTGACAACTGAAATCTGGTAAAGGATTGAAAATGCGTGAGATTGTGACGTTGCAGTGTACGGCGTGCAAGGAGCGGAATTACTCGACGACGAAGAACAAGAAGACGACCACGGGCCGCCTCGAGTTCTCTAAGTTCTGTAACCGCTGCCGCAAGCACCAGCCGCACAAGGAATCGAAGTAAGGCAGCTACTAGAGGCTAGAAGCTAGTAGCTGTTCTAGGGGCGTAAGCTCAACGGTTAAACTGTCGGTCTCCAAAACCGAACTTGGGGGTTCGAATCCCTCCGCCCCTGCCAGATCAGTGAAGGATGCTCCGGGCACAGCCGCCTTGAGCGAAGGATTGGAAGTATGGCCAGCAAGGCAGCAATCGAAAAGGGCGATCAGCGTTCCGCCAAGTTGCAGGAGCCGGGTGCGTTATCGAATGTGTCAGAGGGAGCGGTGGGCATGTGGAATAATATGACGCGCTTTTTGACGGACGTGCGCGCGGAGATGCGCAAGGTTGTGGCGCCTTCGTGGAAGGAAGTACAGGCCACCACATCCGTGGTGATCATTACGGTCTTCCTCTTCGGGTTCTTCTTCTTTGCGGTGGATTTCTTCTTCAACCGGGCCTTGCACGACATACTCACCCGTCTGGGCGGCGGGCAATAACGTGGCGCACCCGCGAATCGAGAGCAGAATGGCAGAAGAATTGGAACAACCCGCCGAGCAGCCCCAGCCGGAGCGCAACGAGCGCTTCAAGTGGTACATCCTGCATGC
The DNA here is from genome assembly GCA_021836865.1 of Acidobacteriota bacterium. Lineage (GTDB taxonomy): Bacteria > Acidobacteriota > Terriglobia > Terriglobales > Acidobacteriaceae > Telmatobacter. Next base: position 13,018 of record JAKBHH010000099.1, on the reverse strand, counting down.
CTACTCGGGCTTCGAGCGCAAAGTGCGCGAGTCTATCGAGAGCCGCGTGCAAGCTTTCGGGCTGAAGGACAGAGTGGGGCGGGTGATGATCCCCACCGAACCGGTGACGGAGATCTTCAACGGCAAAAAGCGTACCGTCGAGCGCGTCTTCTTGCCCGGCTACGTGCTGGTGGAGATGGAGCTCGACAACGAGTTGTGGCACGTCCTGAAGGACACGCCCAAGGTCACGGGCTTTCTGGGCACGGGCGACAAGCCGGTCGCACTCTCCGAGGAGGAAGTCAGCTCCATTCTCTTCCGCTCTGAGACCGCCAAAGACAAGCCGCGGATGAAGATCAAGTTTGAGAAGAACGAGCAAGTCCGTATCACGGACGGGCCCTTTGCCAACTTCAACGGCGTGGTGGATGAGATCAACGAAGATCGCGAAACGCTCAAGGTCATGGTGACCATCTTCGGACGTTCCACCCCGGTCGAACTCGAGTTCGGCAAGGTCGAAAAGATTGAGTAGTTGCAGCTTCTAGCTACTAGCTTCCAGCTTCTAGCCGGATCATCCTCCTAGCGGAGTCCGGTTGCAGGTGAACGCCAGAGCGCAACACCAAAATTCGCATAAGGAAATGACCGGCCGAAAGCTAGAAGCTAGGAGCTAGAGGCTGGTTCCGAAGGAACCCATGGCACCTCCGAAGAAAGTATCCACATACGTCAAGCTGCAGATTGAGGCCGCGAAGGCCACGCCGGCTCCGCCCGTAGGCCCCGCGCTTGGTCAGGCGCAGGTCAACATCATGGAGTTCTGCAAGCAGTTCAACGCCCGCACGCAGAACAAGGAGATGGCCGGACTCATCATCCCGGTTGTCATCACCGTCTACGCCGACCGCAGTTTTACCTTCGTCACCAAGACGCCGCCCGCGGCCGTGCTGCTCAAGAAAGCAGCCGGTATCGCCAAAGGCGCGGGAACGCCCAACAAGGACAAGGTCGGCAAGGTGACGGAAGCGCAGGTGCGCGAGATTGCCACCCAGAAGATGCCCGACCTCAACGCCGCCTCCGTTGACGCGGCCGTTAAGAGCATCAAGGGCACAGCCCGCTCCATGGGCATTGAAGTCGTCGCGTAGCTCCGCGCGTTTTCAACAGGCAAGCCCTCCCGGCCGGGGAGGGCTTGCTCTTTCTGATCCATCCCTCTGAACCGACGTAGAATAGATCGTCACGTCTCTCGCAACGGTTTGCACGAGGTGGTGCGATGAAACGCCTGTTCACTCTCTCGGTGATTCTTGGCGGCCTTGCAGCTCTTGGGCAGCAGACTGCCGTAACGTCCGGCGTGGTTCCCGATGCAAGCTCCTGCTCCAGCCCTGAAGCGATCCAGACGGCGCAGCAAATGATCGACATCTGGAAGGCAGCCTATAACGCCGGCGACGCAGCCCGGGTTGCAGCTCTCTACGCTGACGACGCGGATTACCTCACCCAGCACTATGTGACCGGCGTCGTGCACGGGCGCGCGCAAATCCAGGCCTATGTGCAGCGCGGCGTCGATGCCCACTTTCACATCGACTCCATTCGGATCCTGTCTGTTGGATGTGTGCCGGACCTAATCTACGTTGTCGACCGCTACGAGTCCACGAACGCCGGCCAAAAGGCCAAGGGCGTGAATCTCGTCGTGGCTCGCCGAACCCCTGCAGGCTGGCGCATCGTAGCGCACGAAGCCGCCGTTCCGGATCCGGCCACCGCCGTGCAGCGACTCGACCTCCCCGCAGCCCACTGAAAGGGCAAAGCCGCCCGATCCTTCACAGACCGGGCGGCTCCAGTGGTTCCTACTTTGGCGGAGCAGGCGTAAACACTTCGCGCCGATGCCCCGGTTCAGGTTTCGGCTTTGGTTTGGGTGCCTTCTTGACTTCCTTCTTGCCTTTGTCTTTGCTTCCCATGCGAGACAGCATGACACAAAAGGGCTTTCCGGGGGAAGTCCCTGTCGACGGTCTGAGACTTCAGTAGACCGGTGCATCGGGCTTTGTTAGAGTTCCGATGGGAAGGGCAGACCCCGGCTCTTTACTCCTTCCGAATCGGGACGAAGACAAGACCTGCCTCCAGTGCAAGGAGTTTCACGATGGAAGCTTCCGGCGATTTCACGCGCCGCAGTGTGCTGCGCGGAGCTGCCTTTGGCGTGGCCGCGCTGGCCACTGGCGTAGAGAGCCTCTTCGCGCAGCCGGTCTCCGATCCACCCAACATCGTTTTCATTCTGGCGGACGATTTGGGCTATGCGGACGTCTCCTGCTATGGCCGTCCTGACCTCAGCACCCCCAACATAGACGCTCTGGCGGCGCGGGGCACGCGTTTTCTGCAGGCCTACGCCAACTCGGCCGTCTGCTCGGCCACCCGCACCGCACTGATCACCGGCCGCTACCAGGATCGTTTGGATATAGGGCTCGACGAGCCGCTTGCGGGTCGCGATACCGGCCTGCCGCCGGATCACCCCACGCTGCCGTCGCTGCTGAGAAAGGCAGGTTACGGCACCACGCTGGTGGGCAAGTGGCACCTGGGCCTGCTGCCCAAATACGGTCCGCTGCAGAGCGGCTATGACCACTTTTACGGTTTCCGCGGCGGCGCCTGCGATTACTATGACCACGCGGATAGCTTGTGGGACGGCGACGTAAGGATCCACGACGCTGGCTACCTCACTGATCTGCTTGGCAGTCACGCCGTCGATGTGGTGAATGGATACGCAAAGGCAGGCAAGCCATTCCTGCTGAGCCTCCACTTCAATGCTCCGCACTGGCCGTGGGAGGCTCCCGGCGACGAGGCCGAATCAAAACGCCTCGCCGGCCATAGCCACTTCGACTTCGACGGCGGTTCACAGAAGACCTACGAGCGCATGATTGAGGAGCTGGATTTGCAGGTGGGACGCGTCGTCCAGGCGCTCCATGCCAATGGCATCGCGGAAAACACCATCGTCATTTTTACCAGTGACAACGGCGGTGAGCGCTATGCCGATACCTGGCCCTTCACCGGCAGAAAGACGGAGCTGCTGGAAGGCGGACTGCGCATCCCCGCGATCATCTCCTGGCCGAAGCATATCCCGGTGGCGCAGACTACCAACCAGGTGGGCATCAGCATGGATTGGCTGCCCACGCTCCTTGCCGCCGCGGGCGCCGCGCCCGACCCGGCTTATCCCTCCGATGGCCTCAACCTGCTGCCTATGCTGGTGGGCAAAGGCGCGCCCGTCCCGCGCAAGCTCTTCTGGCGCTACAAGGGCAATGCGCAACGCGCCGTGCGCGACGGCGACATGAAGTTCCTGAAGATCCTCGACAACACGTTTCTCTTCAATGTGGTGGAAGACCCCATGGAGAGGGCCAATTTGAAAGAGCGCGAGAAGGATGTCTACGACCGGCTGGTGGCCGAGTGGTTCGCCTGGAACGCCACCATGCTGCCGGAGATTGACGCGAGCTTTACCGACAGTTTCTCCGGAGCGATGCTTGCCGACCATATCGGCAGCCCCGAGACAAGCGGCAAGGCCGACAATCCCCCACCCGCGGCAAATTCGCATTGAAGGCGCGGGCTCTGCTCCATGAACAAACCACCTGCAACGGCACGGCCTTCACTCAGGCGTGCAGCTGCAGGTGGTTGAGGTTGCGTCCTGTCAACGGGCCTTCCAATCGTCGCCCGTCGGCGGACAAGTGCGAGCCTTTTACTGGGCTTGCGCAGGCGTTACATACACCTGTTGCGGTGCGTACACCTTGATGGCTGCCCCACCGACTTTCAAGTTCATGCTCTTGATCTCCGGCTTGTCCTTCAGCTCCGTGAAGAAGTTGAGCCGGTACTGGTTCTGCAACCGCCAGCTCAGGTCTTCAAAGAACGGCTGGAAGGAGACCGGCTCGCCTGTACCCATCCAGTAGCTGTCGCCGCCCGTGGCCTGAGTGACCTCGGCCAGCAGGCTTTGCCCGGAGTCAGAGAAATACTGCGTGTTATCGAACCGGCCCATGTCATGCCAGTAGATCGAATAAACGAGCAGTCTGGCGCGGATCGAATCGGTGATCGCCGCAAGAATATAGGGATCCTGCGGGTCAAAGCGCGGGTTGTAGATGTCGACTCCGTCCGTCACCATCACCACGACGCGCCGTGCCAGGGGATCGTTCGACGGCCACCGGTGGGCCAGATCGGAAAGGCTGAAATACGGGCCGCCGCTCGACCCCGGCAGACCACCCGGCAGATGCAGATGATCCAGCGCGAGCGAGTGATTGGTGGATAATGGGCCGCTCAGCAGAGCCTGACCGTTGTCCATATAAGCGAGCGCAAGCTTTGTGGACGCCGGGACGCTCTTGATGAAGTTCCCTATATCCTGAATTTGCTGTCCGAGGCTGTTGCGGGCAGAACTGTCAATCAGGACCACCAACTCCGTGTCATCATTGGCGCCCCGCAGCGGAATCCAACTGGCAACCTTTGTTTCTTTGCCATTGATCTTCAGCTGAAGGTCCTGAATTTGAATGTTCGTCACGCGCTCCCGACCTTTTTTAGGGATGACGGTGATAACCGCTTGTCCTGCGCCGGAATTGGTTGCGTCCTCAGGAAATGCGGTTGCGGCCATGGCCATGGTGGTGACGGCCAACCCTAAAATCATGCCTAGCTTTCTCATGAAACGTGCTCCCTCCACACATTCTGGGATCGGCTTCTAAGCCGGTCCATTGACTTCAACAAATGAATCGCACTCATAAGATGCATGGGGTTTGGCGGGAAGATGTGCGACAAAAGCAAAAAAGATTGTCACAATGTGAAGTTTCGCCGCAGGAGTTCTGGAGCTCTGCACCACGCCGGTGCAGATGGCCGGTCACCGTGCGCTCATGGGGCCGCACCTAATGCCCGGCAGGCCGTGAGGCACGGTCAAGGGCCTGCGGACTTGACCAAACTTCACTGAGCGCGCGAAAGCCGCCGGCGAGGGAAAAGGAATTCTCATAGCCGAGCAGACGGAGGAGCCGCGCGGCGCTCAGGCTGCGGTTGCCGCTGTTGCAGACGCAGATCAGGATCATCTCCTTGGAGTGGTGCATCTGGTTAATCATTGCCAGAAACTGCTGAATATCGCGTAGTTCCGGCTCATCCGCGTCCAGCGCGTCCTGCTCCAACGGGCTGAGATTGTGTCCCAGCATCTTCTTGAATTGGAACAAGGGCAGGAAGCTGGCGCCGGGAATCTCTCCCTGGATCTCCAACTCAAATTTCTGCCGAATGTCTATCAGAACTGCCAGGTTCAGGCGCTGCAACTCGAGCGCAGTGGGGACTGAAATCTCTAGCTGCGCATTTGATTCTGCGGCGGATTCCTTCGGGTTGCCGGGGTTTTCCATGGCCTGTAATCATAGAATTCGCGGCGAGTTGGCGGATGTGGCCACCATCACCGCCATGGGCCTGCGGGTGCGACCGGTCAATGCGCCCGTGTGCCGCTTGCAATCCGCTCGCCACTTCGATATGATCCTTAGATGTGTCCGGAGCAGTACCCGGACCGTCAATAGCACCACGGCTTTTGGGCCTGTTCGAGGCAGGTGCCGGGTTGGCAGCCATTCTGGTTGCTGTACGGCAAGCGCCTCCAGGTTCCCCGCTAAGGGGCTGGCAAGTGCGGTGGGAGACGAGGGAAGAATGGCAAAAGTCAGCAAGAATATTGCGAAGGCGCGCGCGGCTGTTACCAAGGAAGCCTATCCGCTGCCCGAGGCCGTGAGCCTGCTCAAGCAGGTCAAGTACGCCAAGTTTGATGAGACCGTAGATCTGACCATGCGTTTGGGCGTGGACACGCGCCACGCCGACCAGATGGTGCGCGGCACCGTGGTGCTGCCGCACGGGCTGGGCAAGACCAAGACCGTGGCTGTGATCGCCACGGGTGACCGCCAGAAGGAAGCCCAGGAAGCGGGCGCCGACTTTGTGGGCGGCGAGGAGATGGTCGAGAAGATCCAGAAGGAAAACTGGACCGCTTTCGATGCGTTGATTGCGACGCCCGACATGATGAAGGTGGTGGGCCGTCTGGGCAAGGTACTCGGTCCCAAGGGTCTGATGCCGAACCCCAAGACCGGAACGGTGACCCTGGATGTGGCCGCGGCGGTCAAGGAGATCAAGGCCGGCAAGGTGGAGTTCCGCGCCGACAAGACCAGCTTGGTGCATGTGCCGGTGGGCAAGTTGAGTTTTCCGCCTGAGAAGCTGATCGACAACGCCACGACCGTAATTTCTTCGATTGTGCGCGCCAAGCCTTCGGCGGCCAAGGGAAAGTACATCAAGAGCGTCACGCTCAGCTCGACGATGGGCCCCGGCGTACCGCTTGATTCCGCGGTTGCGGATGCCGCCGGCAAGCACTAAACCGGTGATTGGACTTCAGGTCAGGATTCAAACCGAGAGCGCCGAGGCAGGCGCGACCCGCTGAGGGAGCAGGAAGATGGCGATTTCAAGAAGCAGAAAGACAGAGAAGGTCCAGTTGCTGGCCAAGGAGCTGGAGACCTCGACAACGGCAATTATCGGCACGTTTGCCAAGCTGACCGTGGCGCAGGATTTTGCGCTGCGCAAGGCTGTCCGCGAGGCGGGCGGCAAATACCGCGTGGTGAAAAACAAGCTGGCCGCGATCTCCAGCCAGGGCACGCAGGTGGAGTCCGCGCTGAAGGGCCTGAAGGGCGTCAGCGCCGTGGCTTTTACCTCCGGTGACCCGGTGGCGCTGGCCAAGGGCTTTGCCAAGTGGGTGGGCGAGAACGCGGAGTTCCAGTTCAAGCTGGGCATTGTGGACGGCAAGCTGCTGACGGTGGAAGAGGTTAAGGCGCTGGCCACCATGCCGGGCAGGGAAGAGGTCTTTGCGAAGCTGCTCTTCCTTATCAATGCGCCGGCGCAGCGGCTGGCCACGGTCATCAATGCCACGGGCCGCGATCTGGCCGTGGTGCTGGGCCAGGGCGTAGAGAAGGAAAAGTTTGCCGGCGCGGCCTGAAGGTCGATAAAGGCTGGCCTTTCAAGAGTTTAGGCCGGAAAGCGGGTTGGAAGGGCGCGAGTCTGAGCGCATCGGAAACTTCCAGGTTGTGTTTGCGGCCGGGTTATCAAATTCAAAATGTTTTTGATTGGAGAAGGAAAATGGCGGATCTCGCACAGTTGGAAGAGCAGATTGTAAGCCTGAGCCTGCTGGAAGCGGCGGCTCTGGTAAAGAAGCTGGAAGAGCGGCTTGGCGTTTCGGCGGCAGCGGCGGCCCCGGTAGCAGTTGCCGGCGGCGCAGCGGGCGCGGCGGCTCCGGCGGCCGAAGAGAAGACCGAGTTCCAGGTCATCTTGAAGGATGCCGGAGCGAACAAGATCAACACCATCAAGGCAGTGCGCGAAGTTACCTCGCTCGGCCTGAAGGAAGCCAAGGATCTGGTCGATGGCGCTCCCAAGGCGCTGAAGGAAAGCGCGACCAAGGATGAGGCCGAGGCCATCAAGAAGAAGTTTGAAGGCGTCGCCACCATCGAAATCAAGTAGCACGGAAGTTGCAAGTCTGACCGGGACGCGCTACGATAAACGTTGCGCGTCCTTTTGGTCCATTCCAGTTTCAGGCAGAATGGGCGCGGGTTGGGTGACGCGTCTTGAGATGAGCGGTGGGGCACACGGTCGTTCGCTGGGCTGGAACAGTTTTTTGCAATCTGGCGGCGGGTAGCGGACGAGAAGTAAGTGCCTACGAGCCAAAGGGATAGGCAGGATTCCCCTTGGCGCATGGATGAGTGGCTGGCGGGCAGCGCAGAAGCGAGCTTTGGGATCGGCGAGAGCAGGGCAGAAGAATTCGGTTGGGAGCACAGGCCGTAGGCCGCGCTCGTGAGGCATTGCGTCCTCGCGGGCTTTTCGTGTCTCTCTGCCGCAGCGGATTGATTTCCTCCTAAAGGCAATCCGCGTCATGCGCGTGGGCAAGAGGTCAATCTTGCTGAACGCGTCTGCTTCCTCCCAGTTGTGCGCAGTCTAGCGCAAGAGCCCGGCAAGGGGCAACGCCCGGCAATCACTTTTCCGCACGACTCTTCTCAGGGAGCCCGCCTGGTGTGGATTTTCCGGGGTGATGGCAGCCTTGCCCAGGGCTGCTGATGTGCCCGGGCGGGATTGGCGTGAAGAGATGCGCCAGTCTGGACGATTCGTTTTCTTACCGTAATTCGCTGGCGCCTCCAGACTCGGGCGCCGGCCTGGCGCGACCCGCATGGGGAGGCGCCGGACAGAAGAGCTCCAGGAGTGAAGCATGCCCAACGAGAAGCGCGCGATTCGCAGCCGGCTCGATTTTTCCAAGATTCCCACCGCAACGCAGATTCCCAACCTGATCGAAGTGCAGCGGCGCTCCTACGAGCGTTTCCTGCAGATGGACAAGCTGCCCAATGAGCGCGACGACTCGGGCCTGCAGTCAGTGTTCGTCTCCGTTTTCCCGATCACGGATTTTCGCGGCATTTCGCAGTTGGACTTTGTGGACTTCTCGATCGGCAACTGGGAGTGCAAGTGCGGCCACTTGAAAGGGCTGCATCACCTGCGCACCGCCTGCGTGACTTGCGGCGCCATGGTCATTACGGACCCCTTCCACCCCGGCGAGGTGCTCTGCCACAAATGCGGCACCTATAACAAGAACACGCCCGACTTCTGCAACAAGTGCGGCGACCCGGTGGGCCTGCAGTTGAAGTATGACCAGCAGGAGTGCGAAGAGCGCGGCATGACCTTCTCCGCGCCGCTCAAGGTCACGGTGCGCCTTACCATCTTCGATAAGGATCCGGAGACCGGCAACAAAACGATCCGCGACATCAAGGAGCAGGAAGTCTTCTTCGGCGATATTCCGCTGATGACGCCGAACGGCACCTTCATCGTCAACGGGACCGAGCGCGTGATCGTCTCGCAGCTGCATCGCTCGCCCGGCGTCTTCTTTGAGACGGCCAACAACCGCACCTATTTCCTGGGCAAGATCATTCCCTATCGCGGCTCCTGGGTCGAGTTCGAGTACGACCAGAAGAACACCCTCTATGTCCGCATCGACCGCAAGCGCAAGTTCCTGGGCACCATCTTCCTGCGCGCCCTGGGTCTGCGCTCGGACGAAGAGATCCTGAAGACCTTCTACACGGTTGACCGTATCCACGTTGCCGATGGCAAGCTGCACTGGGCCGTCACGCAGGATGCGCAGAAGGGCACGCACCTGCAGGGCGCCAAGCCGGCCCATGCCGTGTCGCACAAGGGCGAGGAGATTGCACACTCGGGCCGCAAGATTACCGCGCACGCGCTCAAGGCCATCCGCGCCGCGGGTATCGAAAAGATTGAGGTGGAAGCCGCGGAGCTCGACGGCGCGCTGACCGCGGCCGACGTGGTCGATCTGGCTACCGGCGAAGTGGTCGTCGAGGCCAATGTTGAGCTGACCGCCGACCGCCTGCACAAGGTGCTGTCGAGCGCCGCATCGAGCTTCGAGGTTTTCTTCCCCGAGCGCGACGACGTGGGCAACATCATCACCAACACCCTCAAGCGCGACTCCGTGCGCAAGCCGGAAGAGGCGCTGATCGAGATCTACCGCAAGCTGCGGCCGGGCGATCCGCCGACGCTGGACACGGCCACGGCTCTGTTCGAGGGCATGTTCTTCGACGCGCGCAAGTACGACTTCTCGCGCGTGGGCCGGTTGAAGTTCAACATCAAGCTCTATGAGAACCAGGACGCCACGCATCTCGATCACCGCACGCTGACGCCGGAGGATTTCTACGCGACCATCCGCTACCTGCTCAAGCTGCGCAAGAATATCGGCATGGTGGACGACATCGACCACCTGGGCAACCGCCGTGTGCGCGCGGTAGGCGAGCTGATGGAAAATCAGTTTCGCATCGGCCTGGTGCGCATGGAGCGCGCCATCAAGGAAAAGATGAGCGTCTATCAGGAGCTCAACACGGCGATGCCGCACGACCTGATCAACGCGAAACCGGTGATGGCGGCCATTCGCGAGTTCTTCGGCTCCTCGCAGCTTTCGCAGTTCATGGACCAGACCAATCCGCTCTCCGAGATCACGCACAAGCGGCGTCTCTCGGCCCTTGGGCCGGGCGGTTTGAGCCGCGAACGCGCGGGCTTTGAAGTCCGAGACGTGCATCCGACGCACTACGGCCGCATCTGCCCGATTGAGACGCCGGAAGGTCCGAACATCGGCCTCATCAGCTCGCTAAGCTGCTTTGCGCGCATCAACGAGTACGGCTTCATCGAGTCGCCTTACCGCAAGGTGAAGGACTCGCGCATCCTCGACTTTGTGGAGATTACCAACGCCGGCGAAAGCGGCCTGCGCGTGGGCGACCACATCGAGAAGGAAGAAGCACTGCGGCTCAACGCGCAGCTCAGGAAGGCGGGCAAGCGGCCGATCGATCACATGCCATTCAGCTTCTATCTTTCTGCCTGGGAAGAGGACAAGCACACGATCGCGCAGGCCAACATCGAGTTCGACGAGAACGGCCGCATCACCGAAGACCTTGTGAATGCGCGCCGCCAGGGCAACTTTGTGCTGGTGAACCGCGACGAGGTGGACTACATCGACGTTTCGCCGAAGCAGCTTGTTTCGGTGGCCGCGTCACTGGTGCCGTTCCTCGAACACGACGACGCCAACCGCGCGCTGATGGGCGCCAACATGCAGCGCCAGTCCGTGCCGCTGCTGGTGGCAGAGGCGCCGCTGGTCGGTACAGGCATGGAAGGCGTCACCGCGCGCGATTCCGGCGCCGTGATTCTTGCCAAGCGCAACGGCATCGTGGACTCGGTCGACTCCGAGCGCATCATCGTGCGTGTCGAGGGCGAGCATCATCCCACGCAGCTCTCGCGTGAGGTGGGTTCAGACATTTACACGTTGATCAAGTTCAAGCGCTCGAACCAGAACACGTGCATTAACCAGAAGCCGGTGGTGCGCGAGGGCGAGCGGGTGATCAAGGGTCAGGTCATCGCCGATGGACCCTGCACCGAACAGGGCGAGCTGGCGCTGGGCCGCAACGTGCTGGTGGCCTTCATGCCCTGGCGCGGATACAACTTCGAGGACGCCATCCTCATCAGCGAAAAGCTGGTGCGTGAGGACTACTACACTTCGGTGCATATCGAGGAGTTCGAAATCGAAGCGCGCGACACCAAGCTGGGACCGGAAGAGATCACACGGGACATTCCCAACGTCAGCGAACATGCGCTGCGCGATCTGGACGAGAGCGGCGTGATCCGCATCGGCGCCCAGATCGGGCACGGCGACATTCTGGTGGGCAAAGTGACGCCCAAGGGCGAAACCCAGCTCACACCAGAGGAAAAGCTGCTGCGCGCCATTTTCGGTGAAAAGGCCGGCGACGTGCGCGACGCTTCGCTCACCTGCCCTCCGGGCATCGAGGGCACGGTGGTCGACGTACGCATCTTCAGCCGCAAGGGCCAGGAGAAGGACGAGCGCGCCAAGCAGATCGAGGCCGAATATATCTCCAAGCTCGAAAAGAACCTGGGCGACGAAATCCGCATTTTGACCGATGAGCGCCTCAAGCGTCTGGAAGGCATTCTGGGCGCCAAGGAAGTGCTGGCCGACCTGCACGACGAACGGACTAACAAGCGCCTGCTGACCAAGGGCGCAATACTGGACCGCGAGACTATCGAGCGCATCTCCACCAAGAATCTCAAGCGCATCCGCTACGCCGACAAGGATCCTCGCGTCAACGAGCAGATCGATGAGATTGAGGAGATGACCTCGCGTCAGATTGAAGTGCTGCGCAAGATCACCAATGAGAAGGTGGCCAAGCTGCAGAAGGGCGATGAACTGCCGCCGGGTGTCATCAAGATGGTCAAGGTCTATGTTGCTATGAAGCGCAAGCTTTCAGTCGGCGACAAGATGGCCGGCCGCCACGGCAACAAGGGCGTGATTGCGCGCATTCTTCCTGAAGAAGACATGCCGTATCTGCCCGACGGCACCCCGGTCGAGATCGTTCTCAACCCGCTCGGCGTGCCTTCGCGTATGAACGTGGGCCAGATTCTGGAGACGCATCTGGGTTGGGCGGCACATGTGCTGGGCCAGAAGGTTGCGGCACTGGTGCACAGCAACAGCGACGCCAACTTCATCCGCGAAGCGGTGAAGCGGGAGTTTGCCGGAACCGCTACGCTGCGCCAGTTGCTCGAGCTCGACGACGAGATGCTGCTGCGCGTTGCTGCCGGCATGGAGCACGGCATCTGGTTTGGTACCGCGGTCTTTGACGGCGCCAAGGAAGATGAGATCAAGGCGCTGCTGGCCTCGGCGGGGCTGCCTTCGTCCGGCAAGACGGCGCTCTTTGACGGCATGACCGGCGAGCAGTTCGAGCAGCCGGTCACGGTGGGCTACATCTACATGCTGAAGCTCTCGCACCTGGTGGATGACAAGATTCATGCGCGTTCCATCGGGCCGTACTCGCTGATTACCCAGCAGCCGCTGGGCGGCAAGGCGCAGTTCGGCGGCCAGCGTTTCGGCGAGATGGAAGTCTGGGCGCTCGAAGCCTACGGCGCGGCCTACATCCTGCAGGAGTTGCTGACTGCAAAATCCGACGACGTGTATGGCCGTACCAAGATTTATGAGGCCATTGTGAAGGGCGAGACGGCGATGGAGCCGGGCGTGCCAGAGTCGTTCAACGTATTGATCCGCGAACTGCAGTCGCTGTGCCTGGATGTCGAGCTGATCAAGCGCGCCGACCATGTGCGGAAGGTGCCTGCGCCGGAAGTGGCGGCTGTGGCCGACTAAAGCTCAGGGTGCCCCAGGTTTCGGATTCCGGACCTGGGGTGCACGCAGTTCGAGATGAGTTTTTCTGAGTCCTTCTTGAAAGCGGTAACTACCGCTACCCGGGAAGGAAGGACTCCAAAGCAATCCCGGGAAAACGCCGCGGCGCGCTGCCGAGAGGCCCGCCAAGGAGGGTCGCCTTGTTCCGTTCAAACCCGTTTGAACTCACCGGTCCGATTACCGATTTTGACGCTATTCGCATCATGCTTGCCTCGCCGGAGAAGATCCGGAGCTGGTCGCATGGCGAGGTGACCAAACCGGAAACCATCAACTACCGCACCTTCAAGCCGGAGCGCGACGGTCTATTCTGCGCCCGTATCTTTG
>JAKBHH010000017.1 GCA_021836865.1 Acidobacteriota bacterium | reverse complement strand
GGCAGGGTTGATTGGGGTGGCTTGACGCTCTTCCTGGTTTCGACTGGCGCCGTAGGGGTATGCCTTTGGATCGTGGCGCCGTTTGTTGCGGGGATGACGTGGGCGGTGGTGCTGGCCATTGTGACCCAGCCCGTGTATCGCTGGATTGCGGCGCGGCTTCGGCGGCCCACACTGGCCGCGACGGTGACGCTGATCCTGGTGTCACTCAGCATTGTGGTTCCTTCCATGATGGTGATGCTGAGCGCGGGCAACCATGTGCTGATATTGATGCGGAACGCGCAGACCGGCGCATCGGAGGCAAACCTGCGGCTGTTTGTGGCCAGCCATCCTGCGCTGAGCGGCGGGCTCAAATACGTGATGGACAACGTGGACATGGACGTGGCGACGCAGAGAGCCGCAGGCGAGGTGGCGGGTCAGGTGGCGTCGGTGCTGGGCAAGTCGATCTCCGCCTTCACGCAGGTGATCGTGATGCTGTTCCTGCTGTTTTTTCTCTATCGCGACAGCGATGCGGCCCTGGCGGCGACGCGGCGCATGATTCCTCTGCGTGCGGATGAAACGGACTTTTTGCTGACGCGCGTGGAGCTGGCAGTGCGGGCGCTGGTGCTGGGCCGCTTTGCCGTGGCGGCGCTGCAGGGCTTGCTCGCGGGGATTGCCTATGCGCTGCTGGGCGTGGGCGCGGCCACGCTGCTGGGTGCCTTGACCATGCTGTTTGCGCTGGTTCCAGCCGTGGGCGCGTTTGTGGTGTGGCTACCCGTGGTGGGGTATCTGTTTGCGATTCATCATTGGGTGCAGGCGTTGATTCTGCTCGGCGCAGGGTCGCTGGTGATCAGCACGCTGGACAATGTGCTCTATCCAATTCTGGTGGGGTCGCGGCTGCAACTGCACTCTGCGCCCATCTTTCTGGCGATGCTGGGCGGGGTGGTGCTGTTTGGAGTGAGTGGCCTGATTCTGGGGCCGATTGCTTTCAGCGTCACCGAGACACTGCTGCAGATCTGGCGAGACCGCAGCGCGGGCGGCTCCCAGGCGCCTGCGGAGCCGCCGGCAGTGAGTGACCCGGCAGGCTGAAGGGTTCACCCCGGGACCAGCCGATGGATGGTTGGGCGCGAACCGGAATGGGAGTCCGCAAACCCGCGGCGGCCACTTGCGCTGCGGAACGACTCCGATGCGAGAGGTTCCGCCTCTCTCGGGTGCGCAATGCCTCCGTTATACTGGACGTAACCGCACATCTCTGCCGGTTCCGTAACGCCACGCATGGAGAATTCTGCTATCGACAGCTCATCCGCCACGGCGCTGGACGCGCCGAACGGCAGCACTCGGCAGATTCTGACCTTCACCTCGTTTACCTTCATTTGCTATCTGTCCATCGGCCTGCCGCTGGCGATATTGCCGCCCTATGTACATCTGCGGCTGGGCTACAGCGCCGCACTGGCGGGCCTGGTCATCAGCGTGCAATACATTGCCACGTTCATCAGCCGGCCGTGGGCGGGGCGCATCTCAGACCACTCGGGTGCAAAGGTCTCAGTGCAGTGGGGCATGGCTGCCTGCACACTGAGCGGCGGGCTGCTATTGCTGGCGGCGCTGCTGCATCGCCAACCCTCCTGGCTCAGCCTCGGTATCCTGTTGGCAAGCCGGTTGGCACTGGGCACCGGCGAAAGCCTGGGCTCAACGGGCGCAACGTTGTGGGGCATCACGAGCGCGGGGCAGGAGCACACCGCCAAGGTCATCTCCTTTAACGGCATCAGCACTTATGGCGCGCTGGCGCTGGGAGCTCCGCTGGGCGTGGTGCTGGAGCAACATTGGGGCCTTGGCGCAATCGGACTGTTGACGATCGCCGTGTGCGGAGCGAGCCTGCTGATGGCCAGCCTCAAAGCGCCGGCACCGGTAACGCCGGGCGAGCACCTGCCCTTCCGCGATGTGCTCGTGCGCGTGACGCCTCACGGCATGGGACTGGCGCTGGGCGGCGTAGGTTACAGCGTACTGGCCACCTTCGTCACGCTGTTCTACGCCAACCGCCATTGGGACGGCGCAGCATTATGTCTGACCTCGTTCGGGGTCGCCTTCATCGTGGCCCGACTTGCATTTATCAATACGATTAACCGTTTTGGCGGCTTTCCGGTCGGCATCACCTGCCTGTCGATCGAATCCGCCGGCGTGCTGTTGCTGTGGCGAGCCGGCTCGCCGTGGACGGCCTTTGCTGCGGCGGCGTTGACGGGGTTCGGCTTCTCGCTGGTCTTCCCCTCGCTGGGCGTGGAGGCGGTGAAGCGAGTGCCGGAGTTCAATCGCGGCACGGCGCTGGGCGTGTACACGGGCTTTTCAGACGTTTCATTCTTCCTCGTGGGCCCTACCGCGGGCACGCTTATTGGAATATACGGCTACCCCAGCGCTTTCCTGTTCGCGCTGGGCTGCGTGCTCGCCGCGCTGGCGATTGTCGTGGTGCTGGCGCGCCTGCAGAAGGAATGAAGCGAAGCGCAGGCTCGGCGGGAATGCGCGGCCCGCGCTTGAGCAGTCGAGCAGCATTTGCGATCTGCAGGTCTGGCCGCCTTGCAAGTTCCAAGTTTCTCAAGGGGGTCCAGAAAGCGGCCTGTCGGCTGGTATCGCGCCTGCTCCGAATAAGCGCGGAGATCGGACAGCCCCCGGCGCCCAACCTTGCCCGGCGAGACCAACCTCCACGCGAATTCGGGTGTTTTGAATTGGCAATCGCGTCGTCTGCTAAACTGACGCCCGACGCGGCACGAAGGATGGGGCGAACCAATCCCGTGCGGCTACTATCGGCACAACAACCGCGAGAGCGAGCGCCACAGGCAATATCTGTGTGCCTTTTCACTGCCATCGGGGAAGGTAGACGGCCAGCAGAGAGGCTGCGTCCGATGACACCTGCACCCCGTTTGCGGAGGGGACTCCATTGCGAACCTGCGTCCACATTGTGAAAAGTGCCCTCCCGGAATGTACTGGAATCTGCCGAATCGTCATGGAGCTGGCGAGACATCTCCGCCCCTTGGGATACGAGATTTCTGTGCTCTTCCTTGAAGACGGGCCGTTGATGACGACCGTGAGGGATGCGGGCATTCCGTCGAGTTCGATTGCATGGACAGGCAAGCGCAGCGATCTGTCAGGCGCATGGCAAATGTGGCGATGGCTTCGGAGACACCGAGCGGAGATCGCTCACCTGCATCACGGGGGAGGGGTGGTTCGGGCGGTATGCCGCTTTGCCGGCGTGGGCTCTGTTGTGCAGCATTTGCACGGCCGGATCAACGAGGCCAATGGGGTACAGGCATCAGAGTTGAACTTTCCCGCGCCGGATGCTGTCATCGCGTGTTCCCATGCCGTAGCCGATTGCGTCCGTGGATATCGGACTGAAGTCATCTATGCGGGCATCGAGACGGGTTCTCAACCCCCCGCTGCTGCGCCCCAGGCCGGGCCGCTCAGGCTGGGAGCTCTCGCCCGGCTGGTTCCGCTGAAGAATATCGAAGCCCTGATCAGAGCCACTGCCCTCCTTGCGGCGAAAGGTATTGATGTTCAGACCGAGATTGCCGGCTCCGGCCCATCGGAATCTTCGCTGCGAGCGCTCGTCTTGAGCCTTGGTGTGAGCGAGCGGGTGCGCTTTCTTGGCTGGGACGCAGACGTGAAGAAGCTCTTGGCATCGTGGGATCTTCTGGTGATGCCGTCTCTTGAAGAAGGCTTCGGACTTTCCGTGCTCGAAGCGATGGCGGCGGGCCGGCCGGTTGTGGCAAGCCGGGTCGGCGGTCTTTGCGAGCTGGTCGTCGATGGAATGACGGGAAGGCTTTTTCCTCCTGGTGATACGGACGCGCTGGTTCGGTGCATCACGGAGGCAGCGAACGACCGTCAGCGGTGGGCGCTGATGGGGGCCGAAGGGTGGAGACGTGCCCAGACGCACTTCTCCACCGATCTCATGGCGCGTCGAACTGTTGAACTCTACGACAGACTTCCGGGTCGCGGCGCACATCGCTCCGCATAGTCTGATGGCTGGTCGCGGCGTGGCGTATCGATGAGCGAGCCGAGTCTTAACTGGAAAAATCAGTCGCATGAATTCTTTCCCCTACACGTGGCAGGCCCGGAGCACTCCAGATGGATTCTTCCTCGCTCGCAACACCTGACATGACCCGCCGCAACTTCCGTCCGTCGGTTTTCATTCCCATTCAGCATCCTCCGTTTGTGCAGAAGATTCTTTGGCGGGCCCAGCTTGAGAATTTTTCCCGGTAACGGGCTCACCCTGTCCATACTTCAATGCTCGACTTCCTTTGCATGGATGAAGTCCGTTTGAGCGAGAGCTCGGTCCAGATTTGACTGGAGGGAGGTTCCCCGTCAGGGCAACAACGAGCAGCTTTTGGCCTCTGACGATTTCAAGGTCCTTCGCGAGTCCACCCTGCCGATCATCGTGCATTCTCTTCAACAGGGGTGCGGACCTTTACCGCCGGGAGAAAGATGCGCCCGGTTGCGCAGCGGGCAGTGCCTGTCAGAACCGCAAACCCGCGATGATCGCTGGAGACACCATGCAAACTCGGCCAGGCGCGCAAGTTGCGACAGCTCCAAATGGAACGCCTGCCGCGGCCGAGTCCATGTGGTTGCTGGCGTTGTCCTTCCTGCTATCCTGTACCGGAACTCCGTCGAGATAACCCGTCCCACACAAGTCGAGCATGACATCTTCATCACAATCGCATCATGCGGGCTCCGCTACCAGCGCGATGATCCGGGGCGCAGAGTCCTCCTGGGGCCTTCGTCTGAGAGCACTGCGGCGGCATCGCGAGCTGCTGTACTTCCTTACCTGGCGAGATATCAAAGTACGTTCCAGGCAGACGGCTTTAGAGTTGGAATGGGCTTTGATCCAACCTCGCGGGATCCATTCCGAAGAATGGCCAGGCGCCTTAGCGCCGCGTCTGGAGTGGATAACAGAACAGTTCGCGCCGCTTCCGACTTCCTTCGCCGGGGTTCATCACAGGAAATGATGCACATGCAGCCTGATGGCTATGAGATACAGGCCTGTCCGACCTCCGATTCCTTCGGAGGCAAGCCTGCTGTTCCCTATTCCATCGATACCTGCGAGTCCGAAGCGGAGCTTCTCGGGATTGAGGCTGACTGGAACCGGCTCAGCGAAGCCGCGGCTTTCCCGAATGTGTTCACTACATTTGCTTGGTTCCGGACCTGGGCCTTGGAACTTGTCGAAACGCATCAGCGCCGCCGCTTTCAGCCGTACGTACTCGTCCTGCGGCAGGACGGAAAAGTCACAGGCATCGCTCCGTTCATGCGCGTAGTTACTTCCCAATTCGGCTTGCGCCTACGCAAGTTGGAGTTCGTGACACCTTACGCAGACTATAACGAGCTTGTCCTGGGAGCAGAACCTGCGGACCAAACCCGGGCTGTCATAGATCTTCTGGCGCGGAAAAGCAAGGAGTGGGACATTGTTGATCTCAGGCAATTACATGCCACGCCGGAGGGGATACGGCGGATCGAGGGCGCTTTGCGGCTTGCCGGATTGGCGCATCGTCTTTATTCAGAGAGAGACCGATGCCCGTATATGACGATCGACGGCCCATTCTCCGAGATACTCAATCGCAGGTCAAGTCGAACGCGTGGCACCTTCCGGAGGATGGAAACTCGCCTGAAAGGAATGGCCGCAGAGGATTTGCGTGTGCGGATTGTCGAGCGGCCGCATGAGGAGCCCGGCCTGCTTCAGAAGATGATTTCCATTGAGGCGCAGAAGCGCGTTGGCGGCAAGTTGACCTCTCCGTTTCTCGGCCGCTACCCGGAAGCATTTTCATCCCTGTTCAGGACGCTGGGGCAGCGCGGATGGCTGGCTGTCGGCGTGATGGAGATGCGGGAGCGATTGCTCGGCTGGGAACTTGTTTTTCGTTGCGGCAGGAAACTCTGGAGCTATCAAGGCGCATACGACCACGAGTTTGCGCGGTTGTCTCCAGGCACCATGCTCCTTCCCGCCTTTATCGATTATGGATTTTCTCGCGGCTTCACTGAGTACGATTTTCTGAGTGGAGAGGAATCCTATAAGCTGAAGTGGGCCACGGGCTTCCATAGGACGTACCGATTACTCCTATGGAATCCGCGCTGGATTTCGACCTTATGCGCATTCGCCTATCTCAAGTTGCAGGCGCGTCCGCAGACGCAAAATCAGGTGACCTCGATGGAAGACCCAATGCATGGGCAGTAGAAAAGGCAAGGCCAGAGCGCCGCAGGGACCTATGCCTTTAGAAGAGAGGTGCGGTGTGCCGGAAGAGATTCCTCCGGAATTGGCTAAGAATCTCGCGTCTTATAACAATGCCGGAGCAGTCGCTGAATTCTCCGTCTATAAGCTATATCCGGAAGAGGAGTATCTATTCCCTAAATGCTACAAAGCGGGTGAAAGCATTCTGGATCTTGCCTGCGGAATGGGCAGAACAACCCTGCTGTTGCACGAGATGGGGCTGAAGGTGCGTGGCGTCGACCGTTCCGAGATCTTCATTGACATAGCCAGGAGGCGATTGCCTTATCTAGATCTGCACGTCGGGAGCTATGACCACATCGAGGAGGAAGATTCCTCTTTCGCCCATATCCTGATTTCGTTTAACGGAATTGACTGCGCATATCCCGCCGTGCAAAGAGCCGCCGCACTGCGCGAGTGCGCTCGTGTTTTGAAACCAGGCGGCACTTTCATTTACTCGTCGCATAACCTCAAGTCCCTTCATTGGATTTCTCCTTATTACAGAGGCCGCTTGCGTTGGAAACTACGCAACAGCGCCAAGGCGTTCAAGGAATGGGCCTATGTCCTGGAAGAAGACGAGTATTTGTTTTATGCATCGCCTGACTTTGTTGTGCGGCAAACGGAAAGTTTTGGCTTGAGGTTGCTTGAGAGGAAAGGCTTTTCAAGGTTCTCGAACGAGCGAGTAGATACTTACTTTTCCCCTTACGTCCATTACGCATTTACGAAACCTGCAGACTAGACAGGACTCCAGATGACCAAGTTGTCCGTCGTTATTCCTACGTTTAATCGC
Organism: Acidobacteriota bacterium; assembly: GCA_021836865.1. Classification (GTDB taxonomy): domain Bacteria; phylum Acidobacteriota; class Terriglobia; order Terriglobales; family Acidobacteriaceae; genus Telmatobacter. The sequence continues at coordinate 43,488 of JAKBHH010000017.1, read as the reverse complement.
CGATCGGTTCTTGAGCGTTCCCTATCCGCGCTGCTGGACCAGGACCTTCCGGCCGAAGATTTTGAAATCATCGTCGTCGACGACGGATCGACCGATGACACGAGCGAACTGTTGCGCGGCTGGAAGGCACATTGCGCCTTTCGCGCGCTGCAATCGCCGCATCGTGGCGCCAGTTCTGCTCGCAACCTGGGCATTCAGGCCGCTTCCGGTGACCTGATACTCTTCCTGGACGACGACCTCATCGGTGCCAAGGATTTACTCCGGCAGCACTGCGCATCGCATTCACTCCCTGAAGCGCGTATCGTAAACGGTCGCATCCGTACAGCTCCCGATAGCGCAAAGACGGTCGTCCGGCACCTTACCGAGCTTACTGATCCCGTATACCTTTCTATGGAGCCGGTCATGGATGCGCACGATCCCAAGTCCATCCCACCCGGTATCACCGTAACTCCTTCAATTGCGAATAGCTCCATGCCCAGGGACTTGCTGCTACGGAGCGGAGGCTTCGACGAGAAGATTCTTGCAGCGGAGGATTTAGAACTGAAGCTCCGATTGTGGAAGATGGGAGCATCATTCCGCTATCAACCGGCTGCTGTAGCTTACGAGCTCTATGACAAATCTTCGTGGCAGTACCTGTGGACTCAGGCTAGAGCATTGGGGGCCGGTGACATCCTCACCAGCCGCAAACATCCGGAGTACAGACCGTATTCAGCACTCTCAACCTTGGGAACCACAGGTACGGCGAAAAGATGGCTGAGGAGCGCATTGATGCGCTCTCCTGTATCGCCCGTCTGGTTCCTGGCTCTGCCCCTGCGCCTGGAGAAGTGGTATTACCGGTGTGACCCTTTGCGCAGCGCGGGCGTACATTTGTTCACTCTTGCGGCCAGGATTGCACAACTGCGCAGCGCCTTGTCAGTTGCCGGTTCCTGCAAAGCGCTGAAGCAAGAGTTTGGCATTCTCTGCCCCGGACTCATGTATCACCACGTCGGGCCGTCACATCCTGGCACCTTTCGAGAGTTGACGGTGTCACCCAGGCAATTTGAGCGGCAGATCCGATGGCTCGCGCGCTGGGGTTACACCGGGATCAAACCCTCAGATTGGCTTCGCTGGCGGAGAGAAGGCACAGGGCTTCCCAGGAAGCCGATACTGATTACTTTTGACGATGCCTACGCAGAGACCGCGGAATATGCCTTGCCAATCCTCCGGCGATACGGATTCGGAGCGGCGGTCTTCGTTGTGACGGAACGAATCGGCGGCACCAACACCTGGGACGAAGCCGAAGGTCGCGGCACTCTCCAACTGATGACCGCTGAGCAAATCCGGTATTGGGCCGCAGAAGGAATCGAATTTGGAGCGCACAGTCGGACTCATGCCGATTTGACCCAACTACCTGCCGACAAATGCGCGGCAGAGATTGCTGGAAGCAAGAGTGACCTGGCGAACCTGCTTGGAGCGCCGGTGGTTTCGTTCGCGTATCCTTACGGCCACGTCAGTGATACCGTCCGCGAATTGGTTCGAGCGGAGTTCGACCTCGCGTTCGGCGTGGGTGAGGGCCTGAATTGCCTTAGGGACGACCCGCATCTTATGAAACGCAGATACGTCGGGCCGGATGATTTGCTGCTTGATGCTGCCGTTGGTTTCCGCTGGAGAAGAGAAGCCAGGTGGCTCGGCGATCTGCGCATCAAACTGGCGTTGCGATCGAGGCTCAAAGAGGCACTGAGGCACCTTGGCCGAAGATCATCGGATTGCGCATAGTCGGATCCGGGCCCAAATTTATTGAGTGCCGGACCGCGCGGTGGAACAGGAGATCAAGCCGGAGTGGAAGAGAGCGCCGGCGTTAACGCTCGTCCGACGCTCCGCTGTCGCGATGATTTAAGAATCGTAAAGACAAGAACCCTGACAACTCCGCGAGGAGTACGCCTGGCGCCATTTCGATGTGCTTCACGCTGGGAGCGGCCTGGCAGTGGAACGCCGGATCGGAACAAGCATTGCACATGCGGCTGGTGAGGCTGTGCAGTGAACAACTGGCGGCACAGGAAGCATGCACGCGGGTTGACCGCACACGCCCGGAGCCGCGGAAGAGCCTACATTGTCGCTCCGGCCGTGGACGCCCCACCGGTGTCATGGCAGGTTACGGCTGGACCTGTCGACTTTTTGGCCAGCGTGTAGTTGTGCGTTGTGCTTCTCACCGTCGGTTTGTTTTGCAATCCGTTGAGGAGCTTTACAAGGCGAGCAAAGCCTTGCTCGCGGGCGGTCTTGTTGCCGGGGACAGTGTTTGCAGGGTCTTCTCCGGCACGCATGAAGCCGTGGCCGGCGCCATCGTAGGTCACAGGCTCATACGTCTTACCGGCTTTCTTCATGGCCGCAATCGTGTCCGGAATGGTGGCGCCGATTCGAGCATCGTTGCCGGCATAGAATCCGTAAACAGGAGCAGTGATCGAAGTAACATCCGCGGGGCCCTGTCCATAGAAAACGAAGGACGCGGAAAGATCTTTGCGGTGAGCAGCGAAGGCGAATGACTTGCTTCCGCCCCAGCAGAACCCAACCGTAGCGATCTTGCCGTTGGCCGCAGGAATATGCTTTCCGTAGTCGGCGGCCGCATCCAGATCGGCGTTGACGACGTCCGGATCAAGACCGGAGACGGCTTTGATCGTGGCATCCTGGCTGGGAAACGCGCTGGACCCTCCGCCGTTGGGACCAAAGCCTGAAAGCAGATCCGGCGCAACGACAATAAACCCTTGCCCCGCGAGTTCGTCAGCCATCTCCTTGGCCCAGTCGCTGAGGCCGAATATCTCGTGAATAAGAATGACGACGGTGGCTTTGTCTTTTACCTCGGGGTACACGACAAAGGCCTGCACGGTGCGGCCGCCGTGCTTAAGGGCAACGTACTCGTGGTGGCGGGGGGATGCGTCGAGCCGGGCTCTGGCCCAGTCCTGCGCCTGGCTGGAAGCGGCAGCGAGTGGGAGCAGCAGAGCGGCAGTGAGTTTGACAACCTGGGGAATCGATATGGTCATGCGAAGGAGTCTAGCCACAACAGCTAACGAGTCGCAAGAGCCTGGCCACGGATGGATTTTTGGGGAAGATGCCAGATGGTGGCGGGTATCGGAATCGAACCGATATGAGATTGCTCTCGGAGGTTTTTGAGACCTCTGCGTCTGCCAGTTCCGCCAACCCGCCAATATCTCTATTAGACCATACAAAAGGCTGACCCGAAGTCTGCTGTAGCTGCCAACTTCACCACTCGGCCATGAGGAAATTTGCACAACAGTAGGTCAGAGACTCCACGGCAGCGAATTCCTCATACGGCGATTTCCTGGCGTTCGCTTATATAATTTCGGTCGGAGCGAGGGGTAAAGTGACTGGCGGAAGAATCTACGCAGCGTGCAGAAGAGCTGCTCTCTCCATTTTTCTTGCTTGTGCTGCACTTCAGTTGCACCTTGGTGCCCAGACAATCAAGATCAAGCTTGTAAATGGACGTGATGGGCAACCCATGGCAAACAAATGGGTCGACCTTGGGATTGGCAACATTGTCTCTATGTTGACGATTCCGACGGACAAGGAAGGTGTCGCCTGGTTTCGACTTACGGATAACGATGCTGGCGTCAACGCTGGGGCCGCGAATCCGGTAGTGAAATACAACGATAACTTCCGCGTCCACATCCCGTTTGCCCTTTGCCAGCGCCATGGGTCGAACTATTCCTGGCTCGCCGTCACAACGTTTTCGACGAAAAGGATTCTTGAGCAAGGCATTGTTAGCGAGAATACATGCGGCAAAGCGACGGCAGCGCCGATTCCAGGTGAGGTCATCGTCTTCGTCAGGCCCCTAACTTTCTGGGAAGAACTGAAGCAATAGCCCATTGATCCGATTCCGAATGCCGCACGGTCCAAAGCAGTCTGCCCGCCAAACTGACCTCGCGGAAGACGCGCTAAACTATCGTCCATGAGGAAGGTGTTCTTCATGTTAGCTCTTGCAGTCTGCTTTGCAGATTGCACTGCATCCGCCATCACGCCGTTCAAAACATTGGACCTGAGCCCGCTCGCACCCAAGGCAACCTGGTGTGACGGTAGTTGGGTGCTTTTTCCGAACACTGCGATATGGGTCGATAATAAGAACCTGGTGGTTTGGCTGATTGCCTCATGCACAACGCAGGACCGGCAGAAAAGCAAAAGTCTAAGCGAATTGGTCTTCGTCACTACAGACGGAAAAGCAAAAGTCCTCCAGAGCACGGACACAGTGAGGCTTGCGCGCGGGCCTGCTGGCGCTGTACTCGTGGGTCGCGGAGTTACGGTCGATCTGATGAGACCGAATCTCAAAGTGGAGCAGAGCCTTGCATGCCCAGCGAATAAGGTCTGCGCAGTTTTTCCTTCTCCCACAGGATCAGCTAAAAGCGACTTCGCTCTCTGCTCTATTCTGGGCACCACAGAGCACTGCGATTTCTATCAAGGATTACCCGCACAATTATCGGGTCCCGGAGCTGACCTAGCAATTCAGGGCTCGGGTACCCCGAAAGACCCCTACCCGAATGTTGCTGCTACATACGGGATTTCGACCTCTCCTTACTCTCGCATGGCGTGGCGTGTAGACGATGATCATGTTTGGTACTTCGACAAGCACGGAGTCCTGACAAGCTCCAAGGTGGGCCGCTCTCCTGAGCCGGTCTCGTCGGAACGGTGGACGCCGAACGACGGCAACTGTTCTGGTGAAGTATCCGCGATTGAACCCAGACGCTTTCTCGCGATTTGCGTAGGCGCTCATTTCTACACAGACGGCGATCTGGATGCTATTTTCGGCTACAGCAGAATCGCCCTGTTCGACGTGGACTCGAAACAGATTGTGGCCCGCATTGACGGTCCCGCGTATACGTCAGCAACTCTCTCTCCTGACGGCAGGCAGATCGCCGTCATCCACCGCGAAAGGGTCAAGATCAGGCTCAGGCTATACACGACGGACTAGACAACTGCTGAGCTACAACAAGCACCAAGCTGACCTCGTGGAAAGCCAAGCTGGACGACCACCAAAGCCGCAGATGATCATTCCTCAGCCCACGCTCAAGCCCTGCGCGACCTGTACGGTTCCCGATTGCGGCTCGATTTTTTGTGTTGCCGCTGCCTCTTGCTGGGTCGCCGTCGGATGCGACACGTCGCGGCTCAATTGGTATCCCAGGGCCTTCGCGTCGTTCGTGTATATCTGCATATCACACTGAGCCCACGATGTAGGCGCGAGTCCTTCCACTTGATAGCCCGCACGCTCGGCCCCTTCCCGGGCAGCGGCTATGCACGATCATGAGGCTTGCGGATCGGAGCAGAATCGAGCAGTCCAATGGATGTCCGTGGACCGCCAAGGAATCTTTCGCCTTGCCAACCGGCTGCCTCCGCTGTAGCCGAGTGCAAATCAAGCTTCGATGACTGCGGACCGAATGGCCTCCAGGATTGCCACGGGGCTGGGCGGACAGCCGGCCACCGTTCGCTGCACGGGAATGACATTCGCAACCGCACCACGGCTGGCGTAGCTCTTCCCAAACACTCCGCCGCAAGCTCCGCAATCACCCACCGCGACAACGAGTTTGGGGTCCGGCATGGCATCCAAAGTACGTTTCAATGCCTCTTCCATGTTCGCGGTGACTGGACCCGTGACGAGCAGAAGATCGGCATGTCTGGGGCTCGCTACGAATTTCATGCCGATGCCTTCGATGTTGTAGTAGGGATTATTGAGTGCATGAATCTCGAGTTCGCATCCATTGCAGGAGCCGGCATCGACATGGCGAATGCAGAGAGCACGGCCCAGGATATTTCTCATATCCTTCTGCAGCCTATCCATGGCGGGCGAAGCGGACGCCGGAGCCGGAAAGGTCTCAGTCAATATGCCCGTGCGTATCATGCGCGATAGCGTGTTAATCATGCTTGCCTCATCCGTCATGTCCGCTGTAGGACAGGTTGAAGGATTTGTTGATCAATGGAAAATCAGGCACGATGTTGCTGAGGATTGCGTATTCGATCAGAGGCCAGTTCTGCCATGAAGAATCGTGTGCATGGCAACGGCGGATGGTCCCGCCGGGGCCGCTTTCCAGTGCGATGATCACCGGACCGCGCCAGGATTCGATCAGGCCGAGTCCGAGGCGATCCGGTTCAGCCAGCGGGCAATCTGCCTGTATCGGCCCTGCAACGGAGTTCTCAAGGATCATGCGGCAGAGCCGAAGCGATTCGAATACCTCGTCAAACCTCTGGTAGACGCGCGCCGCGACATCGCCCGTGGATTGCATTACGAGCTTAGGCTTCATCCGGTCGTAGGGCGGCCATGGATGATGCACGCGCAGGTCGAGAGGAACGCCGGAGGCGCGCCCGGCCAGGCCGACTGCGCCGAGTTTTACCGCCGATTCCCGGCTCAGAGTTCCCGCTTCGCGAAAGCGATCCTGGAGGCCTGCATGGTTATCGTAGATGACGCGCAGACCGGAAACCCTCTCTTCCAGCACCAGGTAATGATCGAGAAGTAGCCGAGGCGTATCTTCGGGCAATTCCGTTGCCACTCCACCCGGCTGGACGAAGTCAAGCAGATAGCGTGCTCCAAAGGCGGCTACATTCAACCTAAGAAGGTCCTCTTTCATGCGCGAGAATTGGGTGAGTCCAAAGGCAAATCCGGCGTCATTGCCCAGCGCTCCCAGGTCACCCAGATGATTCGCGAGTCGCTCGTGCTCCAGTGCAAGCGCGCGCAGGTTGGCGGCTCGCGGAGGACAGCCGGTATGGGTGATCGCCTCCAGCGCAGCACAATAGGCCCATGAAAAAGCGACCGCAGAATCGCCGGATAAACGCGCTGCAAGGCGGTGCCCTTCCGCTTGCTGCATCTGCTCAAATCGCTTCGAGACACCTTTATGCGTATAGCCAAGGCGCTCTTCAAGGCGAAGAACCTTTTCACCGACCACTGAGAATCGAAAGTGCCCAGGCTCGATGGTGCCGGCGTGAACCGGCCCAACGGCGATCTCGTGGACGCCGTCGCCTTCTACCTGGACAAACGGATATGGCTGCGAGTCGATGGCAAACTGCCGGCTTGCGTCGAAATCCCTTCGTAGAGGAAACTCAGACCGCGGCCAACCCCCATGACGCAACCAGCCGCGATGATCGGGCTCCATGCTTGCTATCCCCAGCAGATCGTAGACCGCGCGCTCCATATGCAAGGCACAGGGAAACAGTTCCGCAAGGCTGGGGTAAGTGGGAGTTATACCATTTCCCATCGCATGTTCCAGGACCTCGATCCCGTCATCGAGGAGGTAGGCGGCAAAGATGCGAAAACTGCCGTCGCGATCGCGATCGTCCGCGCCCCAAAGAGTCAACAGTTGCCCTCCGGCGGCGCGCACATTCCCGGCCTCCCTGTGCCAGTCCAGAGCACCGACGACCTTGGACTTGCATGGCAGATTCGACAGTAAGTTCCCAATGGACCTTTCAGGTTCATGCATCATACGTATCACCCTATCAACCGCGCTGCCGCGCGATACCACTCAGCGAGTGCCGCGGGCATGTAGACTCCCAGCAGCAGCACCATTCCCAGATGAACGAAGACCGGCAGCAGGGCGGGAGAGTGCGGCAGGGGCGGCGCATCGCTCTCGCCAAAGACCATCGGTTGAACGCGGCTGAAGATTCCGGCGAAAGCGACTCCGAGTGCAATCAGCAGGAATGGCGTTGTCCACGGATGCTCTCGCATGGCCGTTGTCAGAATGAGAAACTCGCTTGCGAAGACGCCGAATGGCGGCATGCCAAGAATGGAAAGAGAACCCAGCATAAGTCCCCATCCAATGGTTGGGCTGATGCCTACCAGGCCGCGAATGCCGTCCATTTGCTGTGTCCCGGCGGTCTGTGACGCGTGGCCCGCAGTGAAGAAGATAGACGACTTTGTCAGCGAATGAACGGTCATGTGCAGCAGAGCGGCGAAATTGGCCACCGGGCCGCCGAGACCGAAAGCGAATGTGATGATACCCATATGTTCAATTGAGGAATAGCCGAAGAGGCGCTTGATGTCGCGCTGTCTCCAGATAAAAAAGGCGCCGAGCACAGCAGAAAGGAGCCCAAAGGTCATCAACATGCGGCCTGGAAGAATATGACCGATTGAGCCTTCGACAAGCACTTTGCAACGGATGACCGCATAGAGCGCCACATTCAGCAGGAGTCCGGAAAGTACAGCGGAAACAGGCGTGGGGCCTTCGGCATGTGCGTCCGGAAGCCAGTTGTGCAGGGGCGCAAGCCCGACCTTTGTTCCGTATCCAACAAGAAGAAAGACAAACGCGAGCCCCAGAACCCGTGGCTCGAGTTGGCCCTTTACAGCATTGAGATGGGTCCACAAGAGCGCAGTCATGCCTTGACGCCCTAGAGCCTTCTCCGCGGCAAAATACAGCAGAATCGTGCCGAACAGCGCCTGCGCAATACCGACGCCGCACAGGATGAAATACTTCCAGGCCGCTTCCAGGCTGGCCCGCGTGCGATAGAGCGAGACCAGCAGCACTGTCGAAAGCGTAGCTGCTTCCATTGCCACCCAGAGCAGGCCCATGTTGTTGGTGAGAAGAGCGAGCAGCATCGCGGCCATGAAGAGCTGGTACATGCTGTGATAGAGGCGAAGTCGCCCCGGGTTCAAACGCCCATGATGCTCCTCGATCCGCATGTAGGGGCGAGAGAAGAGCGCGGTGGTGAAGCCGACGAAGGCCGTCAGCGCGACCAGGAACACATTGAAGGGATCGACAAAGAATTGCTCATGGCCGGCGAGCAAGGGTCCATGCCGGATGACGCGCAGGACAAGGAAGGACGCGGCGATCAGAGTGGCCAGGCTCATGCCTGCATTGAGTTCGGCTGCAAAGCGGCGGGCGCCGAAGACTGCCAGCAGAGCGGCTCCCAGAAGGGGCAAGCCTAGAACCATGAGTATTTCCATTCAGTCCTCCTTGAGCGATTCCAGGTTACTCAGGTCGAGACTGTCGAATTGCTCCCGAATCTGGAAGAAAAAGATACCCAGGATAAAGACACCGACGAGCAGATCGAGCGCAATCCCTAACTCGATGACCATCGGCATGCCATACGTTGCGCTGGTGGCGGCGAAAAACAGGCCATTCTCCATGGCAAGAAAGCCAATTACCTGCGTCACCGCCTTGCGACGGGTAATCATCATCAGGAAGGCAAGCAGGATCACAGCCAGAGCAATGCCCAGCGTGTGGCGCGTGATGGTTGTGGCCATCGAAGTTATCGGTTGAGCTAATCCAAAGGCAAAGATCACCAGCGCTAATCCTGCCATCATGGTCGTAGGCACATTCACTAGCTGCTCGCTGTCCCATTGCGCCCCGAGCCGGTGGATCAAGCGATGAAGAATCCACGGCAGGGCAATGACCTTCAGCAACAGAGTGAGTCCTGCGGAGTAATACATCTCGGTCAGGCCTGAGCTATAGGCCACAAGGCAGGTTGAGACAAAGAGCATGGCGCCCTGCCAGGCGAACAGCGTGATCAATTGCTGCGTACGGCGACTCGCGAGCATGGCAAACGAGATGAGCAGCAGTCCTGCGGCAATGACCTTCAACAGCTGGGCGATGAGTTCAGAATGGTGCATCTTGATTATGCCCCCAGCAAAAGATGAACGAGCAAGCCGAGCACTGCGAGCAGAAAAGCCATCGCGAGATACTCGGGAGCGCGAAAGATTCGCAGCTTGGCCGACAACGATTCAATCAGCGCGAGCGCCGCGCCGGCGATTACAAGTTTTCCAAGCAACGCGGCAATAGCAACCAGCAACGGCCAGCCGCCATCCGCGCCGTGTGTGGCGATTCCCCAGGGAAGAAACAATGCGAATCCGATACAGGCATAATTGAAAAGCTTGAGGCTCGATGCCCACTCGACCAGCGCAAGGTGACGTGCTGAATACTCCAGCAGCATTGCTTCGTGAATCATTGTCAACTCAAGATGAGTGGATGGATTGTCGATTGGGATTCGAGCGTTTTCAGCCAAAAGCACCATGACGAAAGCGACCGCCGCGAAGATTACGCTTGGATCGACAACTGACTGATGCGCGCGGTAGCCGTCTACCAGACTGGGTAGCGATGTGCTCCCAAAGAGCATGAAAGCGTTGAACAGCACCATCAGGAGCGCGGGTTCCGCAAGGAAGCCAATCATCATCTCCCGGCGCGCGCCGAGGGTTCCGAAGGCCGTGCCGATATCCATGGCCGCGAGCGACAGGAAGACACGCGCTGTTGCAAAAAGTCCAACGAGCGCAATCGAGTCAGCCACCCGCGCCAGGGGAAGATCGGTGACCAGCGAAGGAATAATCGCCGCCGCAAGCACCATTGTTCCAAACAGCACATACGGAGTTGCCCGAAAGAGCGCTGAGGCATTCTGCGCCAGCACAACATCTTTGAAGAAGAGCTTGCGCAGCATCCGATACGGCTGCAGCAACGACGGCGCTGAACGATTCTGCAGCCAGGCGCGGCATTGCGCAATCCATCCCGTGAACAACGGTGCGATCGCAATCGCCAGCACGACTTCGAGGAACTGCCGAACGAAGCTGATCGCTCTCATAAGACGAACACCAGTAAGCCAAGCAGGGTAAGAAAGCTGTAGAGCAGGTAGACCGCAAGTCGTCCACGTTGCAGGACTCCGATTGCATCTGCGAGGCCTTGAACGCCCCGGGCAATGGGCAGATAGATTCCCCGCCAAAGCCGATCTTCAATGTAGACCCTGTACCGCGGGGCAGTGTCGGCCGCTGACGGCAAATGACGCTCCATGCGAAAGAACGCTCCGAACATGTGACGGATTGGTTGCCCAAAACCCTCCGCCGTATCCTGCATGCGTGAGTTCTGCCACGGGTAACCGCAGTCCCAGGGAGCGGTGCGCCGCATGCGCCCGTGGGCCAGCAGGCGAACGAACACGAAGGTTGCAGCCACAACCGCAACAATTCCGGCAAGCAGAATCAGTCCGCTATAGGAAGCCTGTTGCTGTGCAATCGGAGCTATCCACCAGACAGTGGAACTGGGCCTGACAGAGTCGCCCAGCAATTTGCCCGTGACCGGTGCCACCGCATTCAGTGCGAGTTGCGGCACGGCGCCGATCAGGATGCACCCAAACGCGAGCCAGCCGAGACCCAGGCGCTCCAGCCAATTAGCATCGTGGGCGCTTTCCAGTGAGCCTTCCCGCGGCTGACCCAGAAAAATCACACCGTAAAACTTCACCATCACGTAGGCTGCGAGAGCCGCTGTAAGCGCAAGAGCCGCGGCTCCGAGCGGGATGAGCATGTTGAGAAATGCGTGGGGAAGCTGCGGGGTGAAAAGAAACGACTGCAGCAACAACCACTCCGAGATAAAGCCGTTGAACGGCGGCAGGCCGGCGATGGACAGTGTGCCGACCAGCGCCAGACTTGCAACCCAGGGCATGGGGCGGATCAGGCCGCCAAGTTTTCCAAGACTCCTCTGTCTTGTGGCGTGGAGCACTGAACCGGTCGTAAGAAAAAGCAGGCTCTTGAAAAGCGAGTGGTTGAGGGAATGGACCAAAGCGGCTGTGAGCGCAAGCGCCGCAAACAGCGGCATGTTGTTTGTCTGAAAGAGGACCGCAAGGCCGATACCGGTAAAAATCAGTCCAACATTTTCAATCGACGAATATGCCAGCAACCGTTTCATGTCGGTCTGCACGGCGGCGAAGATTGCACCGAACAATGCGGAGAAGAGCCCGAGCCCGAGCAAAAGTGCGCCCCACTGCCAGAAGCGGACATTGAGCAGATCGAAGCTGACCCGCAACAATCCATAGATTGCGGTTTTGAGCATGATTCCGCTCATCATTGCCGAGACCGGCGATGGCGCTGCCGGGTGCGCTTCCGGGAGCCACACATGCATGGGAACAAGACCGGCTTTGGCTCCAAAACCCAACAGGGCGAGCAGAAACGCGGTGGTTGCCCAGACCGGAGCAAGAGGAGCGCCGCGCATGGCATCGAACGTGAATTGCCAACTTCCGCCCTGCAAAACGCCAAAGCAGAGCAGGATGCAGACAGCGCCAACATGAGCCATGAGCAGGTACAAGAATCCGGCCCGGCGGATTTCGGGAATTCGATGATGGGAGGTGACAAGAAAATAGGACGTGAGGGCCATCGTTTCCCACGCAACCATAAACATGTACGCATCGTCGGCAAGCATCACCAAAGCCATGCTGGCGAGGAACAGGTGATAATGCAGACCAAGCAATGCCGGCGCAGTGCCCTCGCCCGAGCGGAAGTAGCCCGCCGCGAACGTTGAAATGCCGGCGCCGGCCACACCCAGCAGCAAGAGAAAGAACCCTGACAACACATCCAACCGAATGTGGAAAGGCAGATCGGGGAGGCCGAGCGGAAGAATCGCAGTCTGCGGCCCCCGCCCTGAGCCCAGGTACAAGCCCGCCAGGACAGCGACGCCAAGACACAGAACTCCTCCTGCGGGAAAAAGCAGATGCGCAACGAATCGTATGCTGTGGGGCCGCAGGAAGCCCGCAAGGCCTAGAATCATCCACGCGGCGACAATGCAGAGCATGAAGCGGAGTTCATGGCCCGCCAGAGCTTCAGCCAGCGCGGAAATCCAATGGTAAGCGCTCAAAACCAAGTCTCTGTCGCCTCCAAACTGCAATTGCACTCTGTAACCAACACCTCAAATAATCGCCCAGTAAAGATAGATTCGCTTACCCGTTGGAGATGAACAGGTACCGATCTCAGCGCAGGGCAAGCTGTCATCGGCCAGAATCAGCGGGCATGTTATCTATCTCATTCAGCAGCTCCAATGCCCCCTTGAGATTCTTTTGGAAATAGCGCCGCATGAGAGCAAGAACCTTAATGATGATGGGGTCTCGAACGGCATAGAAAACCTGATTCCCTGCCTTGCGATTGACGACCAGTTGCTTTGTCCGGAGCACTGCCAAATGTTGAGAGACATTTGCCTGCTCCATTCCTAGCTTTGCGATGAGCTCGCCGGCAGAGAGTTCTCCGTTCGCCAGCAGCTCGATAATTGCAATCCGCGTAGGATGCGCAAGCGCCTGGAAGATGTCGGCCTTAAAACGGCGCAATGAGTCTGGCATGGCCACCTTCCGATCCATTTGAATATTCGATCCTTCGAATATAGTATGGCATACTCTCGGGCCGAACAGAATTTATCTGTCTCGATGAATTGTGCCTTTGGTCATAAGGAACGGAAGATGAGGACTCAAACTGAAGAAGCTGCAGGCGTTGTTGGGCAACGCGCACTGCAGGGTCTTGTCTCCGCCGCTGGCTCAGCCGAATGGCGGCTCGCGGCGGGCGCGTTGAGATAAAGTTGCGTGGGGCCGGCAACGCTCGCGCTGCAAGCCCCACGCCCCTTTTGCGTTCAAAGCTATTCCGGCAGCGTCACCGTTCCGTTCACCTTGAAGGTTCCCGAAACCGTTGGCGCCGCTGTGTTCGGTTGTCCGCCGCCCACGGCGACGGAGTAATCGCCCTCGGCAATCACCGGCTCGCCCGCTTCCGTCACCATGCTCAGGTCGCGCGGCTTGAGATAGAAGCTCACCTTCTTTGATGCGCCGGGCTCCAGATGCACACGCTGGAAAGCACGCAGAGCGCGCAGTGGAGCGCCGGCCACATTGGGGAAACTCAGGTAGAGCTGCGCCACTTCGTCGCCCGGGCGGTCACCGGTGTTGGTCACTGTCACCTCAGCCGTCATCGCGTCGCCCGCATGAACCGGCGCCGTGGGCAGCGTGAGGCCGCTATAGGCAAACTTGGTGTAACTGAGCCCGTAGCCGAAGGGATAAAGCGGCGTGCCGGTGAAGTACCGATACGTGCGGTTCTTCATCGAGTAGTCTTCAAACGGCGGCAGCTGGTTCACATCCTTGTAGAAGGTGACCGGCAGACGGCCAGCAGGGTTGTTCCAGCCGGAGAGAGTCTGCGCAACGGCCTCGCCGCCTTCCTCTCCCGGATACCACGCGTCCACAATCGCGTTGGCGTGGTCGTTGGCCCAGTTCACGCCGAGCGCACTGCCGTTGGTCAGCACCACCACGAGCGGCTTGCCCGTTGCAGCCAGCGCCTCGAGCAGGTCCTCTTCCGGCTTGGGCAGATCGATGCTGGTACGGTCGCCGCCCAGGAATCCGGGCTGCTTCACCTGCATCTCTTCGCCTTCCAGCTCGCTGGTGATGCCGACAACCGCAACGACAACGTCGGAGCTCTTCGCCGCTTCAATCGCTTCGGGCTGCGGCGCCAGGTCCACCTTGGACCAGACCAGCCGCGCGCTCGTCGTCTGGGAATCAGGCTGCGCGTAGTCCACTGTGATGGGATAGGCCTTGCCCTTTTCCATATGAACCAGTCCGAGTTTCGTCGCAACTTCGTCGCCGCGGAACTCCATGGTCACGGGCTTGCCGTCCAGCGAGATGCGGAAGAAGCCGTTGGCCTCCAGGCCAAGGTTGTAATCCGCCGTCTCGGGCGCAGTCAGCGTGCCTTCCCAGTGGATGGCGATCGCTCCCTTGCCCGCGACTTCAGTGGGCAGTGCCTGCGCGGAAGTGTCAATGCCGGTCTCGTTACGCGAGACCAGCACCTTCGGCTTGGCGGTCAGCGCGCTCAGATCCATCGGAGGCCGCTCGGTGTACGTGGCCTTCACGCCGGGCTTGCCATCCACCTTCAGCGCGCCGGCGGGAACAGGCTCCGCGCTCTTGCTCAGGAACTGTGTGCCTTCCACGTAGTGAATCGTGTCATTGGCAAACTCGTTCTGCATGCCCTCGAAAATCGAGACCGTATGCGTAGGAATGCCGTTGTAGTTGCCCAGCAGGAACTTCGTCTGCCTGGCCAGCGGGCCGATCAGCGCAATCTTGATGCCCTGCGTCTTCAGCGGCAGCGTGCCATCGTTCTTCAACAGCACCATCGACTCGTTGGCAAGATGCAGCGCCAGAGCCTTGTGGCCGGCGCTGTTCAACGCATCCTCGTTGATGTGCGTATAGGGCACCATCGCCGGAGGATCAAAGAGGCCCAGCTTCATGCGCGCAGTGAACAGGCGCGTCACGGCCGTGTCGATGTCGCTCTCCTTCAGGTAGCCTTCTTTCACCGCATCGAGGTAAGGCTTGTAGTCGTGGTCGTCCTTCACCTTGGCAAAGAAGTCGGCGCACTCGTTGTCCATGCCGCGTTGCAGGCTGATGGCCGAGGCTTCCGCCTGCGTGGGCTTGTAGTGGTGGCCGCTGAAGATGTCAATCACCGCGCCGCAGTCTGATACCACGTAGCCCTGGAAACCCCACTTGCCGCGCAGTTGATCCTGCAGAAGGAACTCATTCGCGCAGGCCGGCTCGCCGTTGATGCTGTTATAGGCGCACATCACCGAGCCTGCCTTGCCCTCGGTCACCGCGGCGCGAAAGGCCGGTTCGTAGGTATCCAGTTCGTCGTGCTTGCTCACGTCCACATTGGCTTTGTGGCGCGTGGGCTCGGGGCCGCTGTGGACCGCATAATGCTTGGGCGTTGCGATGGCGCGGTAGTAGCGGGGGTCATCGCCCTGCATGCCGGTGACGAAGGCAACAGCCATGCGCCCGGTGAGGAAGGGGTCTTCGCCGTAGGTCTCCTGGCCGCGGCCCCAGCGGGGATCGCGGAAGATGTTGAGGTTAGGCGCCCAGAAGTCGAGGCCCTGAAAGATATTGCTGTGGCCCTGTGCGCGCATCGCCTGCATGTACTTGATGCGCCCCTCGGTGCTGATATCCACCCCCATGTGATGAATCGCAGCCGGATCGAAGGTCGCGGCCAGGCCGATGGGCTCCGGGAACTCCGTCGTGCCATCGACAGCCACGCCGTGCAGCGACTCGCTCCACCAGTCATACGACGGCACATGCAACCGGGGAATGGCCCGCGCCTGGTTGACCAGCTGGCTGGCTTTTTCTTCCAGCGTCATCCTGTGCACCAGGTCGGCGGCGCGCTGTTCGGCCGGCAGGTTGGTGTCAAGGTACGCAGGCTTCTGCGCGTCCTGTCCCCAGGCCGCTCCCACCATTGCGCAACAGGCCAACCCGGCCGCTGCAATTCGCAATCCTAAGCTCTTCATCACAACCCTCTCGGACATTTGGATTCTTCCCGGCGCGCAGACGACGGGAAAACGTTCTCTTGTCTTCCGCTTGCCAACGCTAATTCCGGCAGCGCCGGCTGTCAAGTGGAGCATCTGCAGAACTCGCTTTAAAAATCGCTTTACTCCTGTATATTTGGTTGCGCAGCGCGACCTTCCGCAGGGGCTCCGCAATGCGTTGTCGGCTGGATGCGTGTAACCTTTCTCCGCCGGTGCCCGTAAGGGTAAACAGAGGGGGAGCACGGATGCCAAACGAAGAGCGCAGCCTCCTCGATGAATTCCGTAAAGGCAATGTGGACGCCTTCGAAGCTCTCTTCCGCCTTCACCAACGTGCGGTTTACGGGTGGGTAGTGCGTATCGTGCGCAACCCCGCTGCCGCTGAAGACTTGACAGTCGAGACACTCTGGCGCATCTACAAGGCCCGCGCTCGTTTTGATTCCGCGCGTGGATTTGAGCCCTGGGCGCGCCGCATTGCAACCCGCGTGGCGCTGGACTGGCTGCGTACACAGCGGCCCGAGGACGCGTTACCCGACGATCTGGCCAATCCGCGCGCAGCCGATCCGGGCGTTTCCGCGGAGATTCGCCGCAAGACAACGCTGGCCTTCGGGCGGCTGCCTCCCAAGCTGCGGGTTGCGGCAGTGCTAGCGGTGGTAGAGGAATTGCCGCACAAAGACGTAGCCGAGGCGCTGGGCATCTCCGTCGCAGCCGTCAAACTTCGCGTCTTCCGCGCCCTACGTTTGCTTCGCAAGGATCTACAAGAGCAGGGGATTACACCATGAACACACACGATGAAGAGAACATCAAACACTTGCTCCAGCAGGCACTGCCGCCCACAGCGAATGACGAGCCCGCACGCGACCTCTGGCCCGCATTCCTCCGCCGCATGGAAGCGCGGCCCGCCGCGCTGCCATGGTTCGATCTGGCCCTTGCCGCGGGACTGGCCGCCTTCGCCGTCTTCGTGCCGGCGGCGATTCCCGTGTTGCTCTACTACCTGTGAACCGCGGAGCCCGTTCTCCCGCAGAAAGCGAGATTCCCATGAATACCCATCCCTACCTGCGCGCCTTCCTGGCGGGGGCGTTTGTGCCCACGTTGGTACTGCCTCTCATGCTCATTGTGTTCATCGTCGTCCGGCTGGTGCTTCGGGTTCCGGTCCCCATCGAGCGCGGCCTGGTCTTTCCCATGGCGCTGGTACCCACGCTTTGGGCGCTGTGGAACATGCTGTGGCTCGGTTCGCATCCGCGTACGCATTTGCCCATAGGACTGCACGGCGCCATCCTGCCTTTCCTGCTGCTGCCGTCGGGAGCACTGGTCGCCACATGCCTGGGAGTCCTGCACCTCGGCGAGCATGGAGCGACATGGTTCCACGCATGCACAGTGCCCTACGCGCTCATTGCGCCGGTGTTCCTGTGCGTCCTTGCAGGCTACTACCTGGTGTGGAAGTATGTTGTGGGCTTTCTGAACCGCGAACTCGAAATCGGCTGACTCGCCTCAGGCGTTAGGGCTGAAGAAATCGCCAAGGCCTGCGCGCTGCGCGTGTGCTGCCATCGAGGATTGGATCTCCAGTGCGAGGGCAAGAGCCTCCCGGCCCTGCCGGCCCGTGACGGAGGGCGCGCGGCGGGTGCGTACCGCATCCAGAAACGACTCAATCTCAAGACGCAAAGGCTCGCCGGGCGTGACTTCGGGCTTGACGAAGCGGAGTCCCGGCGCGGGGCCTTCAGGCGGTTCAGCCAGGGTCTGCGCAATCTCCCGCAGTCGAGTTGGATCCTTCTGGGCCGCCATAATCTGCCCGAGCAGTGCGGCGGGAATCTGCCCTGACGCGAGAAGCCGCTGGAGGATTGCGGGATCGAGCGTGCCGGTCGAAAGAAACTCAGCGGCCGCGGCAGCGAGCTGCGGCGAGACTGAACTTTCCGCGAGATCGTCGATGCGGATGACGAGCACGTCGCGGCGGGCATAGTCGATGGAGACGTACTGGCGCGGCTCAAAGAAGCGCAGCTTGCGCACCCGCTCCGTCGAGACGCGCGAAGCGGTAAAGTTCGCCACGCAGCCGGACTCGAACTCGACGCGGACGTTGGCGATGTCCACTTTGGGCGAAAGAATGGGCAGACCGACGGCGCGAACCTCGCGCACGGGCGAGTGCGCAAAGCTGAGCACAATATCCAGGTCGTGGATCATCAGGTCCAGCACCACATCCACGTCCAGCGCGCGCGGCGTAAACACCGAGAGCCGATGCGCCTCAAAGAACATGGGGCGGTGCAGCTTCGGTTCTACGGCGAGAACCGCAGGGTTGAATCTCTCCAGGTGCCCCGGCTGCAAGATGCGTCCGCTCTTTGCGGCGAGCGCCAGCAGATCATCGGCCTCGGCCAGGGTGGCAGCCAGCGGCTTCTCCACGAGCACATCGAGCCCCGCTTCCAGAAGCTGCGCAGAAACGGCGTGATGATGCACGGTAGGTACGGCGACAGTTACCGCATGGAGCTTGAGATCCGCCGCCAGCAAATCATCTACGCTGGAGAAGACAGGCATCGCGTACTTCGCCGCCGTCTCCGCCGCGCGGGCCGCATCCGGCTCCACCGCGGCCACCAGCGCCACGCCCGCGCCCGCCGCCTCCAACTCGCGATAAACGCGGAGATGATTGCGGCCAAAGGCACCGGCCCCGGCTACGGCAACGCGCAAAGCGGCCTGATTGCCTGCGCTCAAGCTTATTTGCCTTCCACGGCCTTGAGGCAACGGCTGTAAAGCTGGAGCAACTCGGTCACATGCTCCTCCGGCTTGGGTGCGGCCGTGCCGCTGAAGCCCGTCGAAGGCACGGCGGTGCGGCCAACGCCTGTGACCCCGGCGACAAACTTGAGCAGGTCAAGAGCGATATCTTCATTCCGGCGAGCGCCGAGGCTCGCGCTGTTCATGCCATCCATGCTGAAAACTTCTCCGAAGAGGATGCTACCAGATAGCCGCAGCCGCGCGTCCCATGCCAGTTCGGGTTACGCATTTGCACAGAAGCCGTGGGGGGCCGCGACCGGTTTGATCGCGGCCCGCCCGACTCGCAGCTTCCTAGAGCTTGATACCCAGGCTGGACAGAAACTGCTTGACCTCGGGCCAGACGGCCTTCAGATCAGTCGCCGTCTGAACGTCGAGAACAATGTTCAGCGGATTTGAAGCGGCGCCGGCAAGTTCGCCCAGCGGCTTTTCCACTGCGCCGAGCAGGGTGGCCAAAGCCGCCACCACGGCAGGAGCGGCGTGCAGCGCCTTGCTGGCTCCCGTGAGCCACTTCAGCGCGTCCTCCGCGCCGATTTCAATTCCCTTTTCAAGGTTGACAAGAATGTTTGCCATCGCGATGTTTCCTTTTCTGGTCCGGTGCAGGATGGTAGCGGACCCGCTCCGGACTGGGAGTGTGGCGGCTTGCCCGAAGGCGAGGGGCCGTGGTTCCGGCAGGCATTCGGCAGCAAGCCGCCGCGCAGACGCGCAGCGATCCCACGCCCCGGCGCCCTCCGTAGCAACAAGGAGGGCGAGCTCATTCGCCGGGCACGGCACTTCCGCTGGTTATCTGGCTACTCTTCAAGGGTAAGAAATTCCGGATATATAATCTGCAAATTCAGGCGTCTTCTAAATCAAAGAAAAATAAACCCGTTAGAAAATATCTTGCATGCAAGGGGCTTGACAGCTCTTATCCTGCACGGCACGGCCGCAACATTCTGACCCCGAAAAATCATCTTCCGCTCGCCTTTGGAGGATTCGGTCAGGCCTGGCTCTTCATTCCGCCCGCAATGCTTCCATCGGATTGACGCTTGCAGCTCGACGCGCCGGCAGATACGCCGCCGCCATCCCGCTGGCGAACAGGAACATCACTGCGGCAGCCAGCGTCCAGCCATCATGCGCGTTCACACCGTAGAGGAACCCCCGCACGAGTCGCCCCGCAACCAGAGCCAGACCGGCGCCCACGGCCACACCCGTGAGGAGCATGGCTCCGGCCTGCCGCATCACCAACCACAGCAGATTGCCGCGCAGCGCTCCCAGCGCAATCCGCACCCCCATTTCATGCGTCCGCTGCGTCACCAGGTAGGCCAGCAGTCCGTACAGCCCCGCTACGGAGAGAAGTAGCGCCAATCCTCCGAAGATCTCCAGCAGATGAGCAGCCAGTCGTTGGCTGCCATACGAGTCCTCCACAATCTGGTCCATCGTAGTGATCGTGGCATTCTTCAGTTCCGGGCTCGCCTGGCGCAGGACGTCGCGCAGTTCCGGAATCATCTCAGCCGTGGGCTTATCGGTTCGAACGGCAAGATCCATCGCGATTCCCTCGATCGGACGATAGAAGCCGCTCGCAGGCGTCAGCTGCGGAATGGGAATCTCCACCTCGGGCGTGGCCGGGGCGGCAACCGTCTTTTGCCGCTCATCATCCAGAATGCCGATGATCCGCAGCGGCGAGTTTTTGCTGAGCTGCGCTCCCAGTACTGCCGCGGGATTGTGCTTGTCCGGGGAGTAGAGACGCGCGAATGCCTCGTTCACGACCACCACCGGCTCAGAATTCGCAGTGTCTTCCGGCCCGAAGAATCGCCCCGCTTCCATTTTGAAGCCAAACACCTTCTGCGTTTCCGGACTGACGGCTTTCAGGAAGGCGATGATAGTGGAATCGCTCAATTTCATTTCCAAATGAAGCACGAATGTTTTACCGAGCGGCACCTCGCTGATGAGCCCCGCGCTCTCGACGCCGTGTAAACGCTGAGCGCGTTCCAACAATGGGCGGTACAGGGTCTCGGTCATGTTCTGCCCCGCAAAGCGATACGAAGGAATGCTGAGATTTGCCACAAGGATGTGGTCGGTACGAAATCCCAGCGGCACGTGCCGCAGGGAGTAGATGCTCCGTAGCAGTAGCCCGCATACCACCAGAAGCGTCATAGACATTGCAATCTCCGTCACCACCAGAACAGCGCGGATACGGTGATGTTCACGGCTCGTTCCTGACTGGGCTCCGCCCCGCTTCAGCGCCACTTCAATCGGAGCGCGCGCAGCCAGGAATGCAGGCCATGCCGTTGACAACAGCGCAGAACTCACGGTCAGCATGACCAGGACCAGCACAATCCATCCGTCCGGAGTCGCCGGTGCTGGAACGGGAAGCGTATGGCTCAGTTCGATAGCCAAAAGTCGGACGGACCCGAGCGCCAGTCCAATACCCAGAGTTGCTGCCATCGCGCTGAGAGTCATGCCCTCGACAATCATCTGCTGCATCACGCGCCAGCGGCTGGCGCCCAGCGCACCGCGCATCGCAATCTCCCTCTGGCGCACGGTGCTGCGCGCGAGCAGCAGATTCGTTGCGTTCACGACGGCGATCAGCCATAGAACCCCGGACGCCCCCAGCAAAGCGAGCAAGGCGGTCTGGACGTCGTGGGTCACCAGCAGATCTGCGTAGCGTACGATCCTGACGACGCTGTGGTCTTTGCGCAGATTGGGATCGGTATATTCTGCCACCACGCGCTTTTGAACCAGTGCCATTTCCGCACTTGCGCTCTCGATCGTCGCATTGTGCGTCAGACGCCCAAGCACCGTATATTGCATTGCTTTGAAGTGACGACTCTCGTCATCACTCCCCAACTGAATGGGAAACCAGACTTGGGGCGTAACGCCGGAGCCTTCCGGATACCGGAACCCGGGTGGCATTACCCCAGATACGGTGTAGGAATCACTATTAACTCTCACCACCTTGCCGAGAATTCCGGGATCGCCGCCAAATACCTCTCTCCACACGGTGTCGCTCAGCACGATCATGCCGGCGTTCTTGCCCGCAATGAGACTCGGCGCTTCAGAAATGAAGCCACGGCCCAAAACAGGTCGTATACCGAGTACGCTGAAAAGATTTGGACTAATCCTCTCTCCGTCGACCTCTGCCGCCGCTGACTGTTCTGTGATGAAATTGCGCCCGGTTGATTTCGCTGAGAAGGCGATTTCGCTAAACGACCGACTCTGGGCCTGCCAACTTTCAATGTCTAACCAAGGAGAAGGCCACGTATAAGCCGACGAGCCGTTCGTCTCCTGAATTGCTACGAGCTGCCCGGCATCTCGATAGGGCGTGGGTTGCAAAAGCACATGGTCTACGACTGTGAACATCGCTGCCGGAGCCGCAATCCCAAGCCCTAGCGTGCCCACGACCGTCGCCGCGAACATCGGCGAGCGACGGATTTGTCGTAGTGCGTAGTGAAAATCCTGAACAAGTTGTTCCAGCCTGGTCCATCCCCATGTCTCGCGCGTCACATCCTGCACCAAGAGCACATTGCCGAACTCACGAATCACGGCTTGACGCGCCACCTCCTCCGTCTCGCCCCGGTCCACACGTTCTGCGATCGCCATCCGCACATGACCATCGATTTCTTCCTGTAACTCACGCCTTCGCCGTCCGAAGCCGAAAATCGAGAACCGGCTCATGTCTCACTTTCCTCCGGCTTGCCGCGCATGATTGAACCAATTGCATCCACGATCCGCTCCCATTTACTCAGATCGACGGCGAGCCGCTTCTTCCCGGCGGCCGTGATCCGGTAGTAGCGCGCCGTTTGCTTGCTCTCGGACTGCTTCCACTCCGATCGCACCCAGCCTTGCCGCTCCAGCCGATGCAGCGCGGGGTAGAGCGATCCCGTTTCCACCTGAAGAACTTCTCCGGAACGTAAACGCAATGCCTGGACAATGCCATACCCGTGCTGCGGGCCCCATTGCAGGGTCTGAAGGATAAGCATGTCTAGTGTGCCTTGTAGCAGCTCGATCCGATTTCGATAGTGGTTCTTCTCGCGCATGGATGTAGACACTCTACTCGCACTGGGTGTAGGTTGTCTACATCAACGCGCTGGCTCTACTCCGCATCGTAGTGCAGGTCCAGCCACAACCCGCCGGATCAGGCCCGGACGACACACTGCTCGCAACAAAAGCCTTGGTCCCTGTCGGAAGGGCCTGCATAAAACTGCGCGATCCTCTCGGAACCACATGCCACGGCTTATTGTTTGCGCCGCTCTTGTCGAACTGAGGACAGCCAGCGGCCGCGCCTTGGCGCCTCGCGCTAGCCCACCGGCACCAGTGTCGCATCGACCGGTTTCACAGGCGGCGCATTCTGCAGACGCATCAGCGTAGGCAGAGGGCTCAGATGGAGGAGCTTCTCGCGCGCATCCAGCCGAACCAGCAGGTTTACCTGGTCAAAGGTGATGACAAAGTTCTGCATCGCGCTGGCGCCAAAGTTCACCAGGGGAAACGCCGGGTTGATTTCAACAAAGGGATGCACAAACGTGTAGCGGCCCACATGCACATCGGAGCCCAGCTTGCCGGCCTTGATCTGGAAACGCGTGGTGAGCGACTCGCTGTTGGCGAAGGCCTCGGGATCGGCGTCGAACCGGAGCCGCGCTGCGATATGCTCCGGCAGGCTGAGCCCGATGCCGCCGGAATCCAGTTCAGCATCGAGGTGCTGTTCGCCCAGTGTCAGCGTGACGATGGGCAAGCCATCTTTGATGCGCATCGGCAGCACCCTGCGTTCGCCGTCCGGCTTGAGAGCGCCTAAGACCAGCGTCATCTTCTGGCCCGGATAATCCATCGTCAGCAGGTAGTCGCGAAACAGCGTAAAGCCCAACAGGCCCTGGCAGTTGATGTCCTCGGCCGCAAGGGAATGCAGAACGGCGTGCACCTGGGTGAACTCGATGCCCGCCACGCTCAAGGAATCCACCTGCACCACAGGGGTTCGCTGTGGGCCCTGTCCGCTGGGGTCCGTCAGGCGGGCCTTGCCCACCACGGGCATTTGGAGCTGATTGGCCAGCGCCGCAGTCACCAGTACCTGGGCACCCGTTCCCGTATCCAGCACAAACCGGAACGGGCCCTTGCCGTTGACCATGACCATCACATAGGGCTTGCCGTGCACCACGTCCATCCGCGCTTCGCTGGGCTGGGCACACCCCGGCAAAGCGGCGAAAGCCAGCAACACCACAGAGCCGGTTTGGAGGATGGACTGCATCGAGTCCCCCCTTGCCCACAGGGCCAGACCGGCCCAGCACGGGGAAGTGCCCTGGGGCGTACACAGGGATTGTACGTCCGGGAAGGCCACATTGTTCCGGCAAAAACGCCGGCGACCGACGGCGCAACCGGAGGAAGTCACAAGCGCGGCTCTACAATGGTCCGATATGTCTGCCACGGTTCGCTCGCACGCCAAGATCAACCTGGGGCTCGGCATCGGAGCGCCGCGCTCCGATGGATTCCACGCCCTGGCCACTGTCTACCAAACGCTGGAACTCTATGACCTGGTGACGGTTACTGCGCTTCGAGCAGGGTCGACGGCGATTCGGCTGGCCTCAAATGACCGGCGGGTTCCGACCGATGGCCGCAATACGGCATGGAAGATGGTGCAGCTTGCATTGCAGGCACTTAGCCTCACCGCTGAGGTCGAGATCCAGATTGAAAAGCGCCTGCCGGTGCAGGGCGGGCTGGGCGCGGGCTCGGCCAATGCCGCGGCGGCGCTGGTGGGGCTGGAAGCCGAGCTAGGTGTGCTGCAAACTGAAGGAATTAAGGGAGATGGGCAAGCGGGCTGGGCGGCAAAGCGCCTTGCGATCGCGGCCCAGGTGGGCTCCGATGTGCCCTTGTTTTTGATCGGCGGCACCGTGCTCGGTCTGGACCGCGGTCAGGATGTTTTCCCGTTGCCGGAAATCGAGCCGGTCTGGTGCGTGGTCGCCACTCCTGCCGTCGGCGTCTCTACGCCGCAGGCCTTTCGCGACTGGGACGCCCTTTGCGTCGCAGAGGGTTTGACCGCGGAGGCCAGTACCGCTAAACTGAATGAGTTGAGCCGCGCCTACGCCAGCGCCTTTGCGGGAGCAATCCCCGGAGGTCGGCAGGGAGCAGGCTCCTCCGGTGTCCTTTCCGTGGGAAAGGACCTGGCCGGACCTCAAGAGTCCGCGCTTGTCCGCACCGGGATCAGTAGCTGGATCCGGAACGACTTTGAACGTGTCGTCTTCCGCCAGCATCCTTCCCTTGCAGAGATCAAGCGCCTTCTTGCGGCTTCCGGCACGCCGGAGGCAGCCCTCCATGCTTCGCTGTCCGGGTCCGGATCGGCGCTCTTCGGGTTGTACCTGACCCGCGGAGATGCGGAAGCGGCCCGGAAGCGGCTCGCCGATGCGGGCGTAGAAAGCCTGTTGACGCGCACCCTGCCCCGGTCCGGCTATTGGAGCGAAATGCTCCTTCCGCAGGCAGGTTGACAGTCCACTGGAGTGCGCGAGAGACTCACGTGCGGCTGCCGAGGGTGGTTTTCAGCACAGGCTGGAAATGCGCCAAGTTGGGCGATCGTCTAATGGTAGGACAGTGCCCTTTGGAGGCACTTGTCTAGGTTCGAATCCTAGTCGCCCAGCCAGAGTTTAAGGGGAAGACCCCTGGGAACACAGCCAAAGCCAACCAGCTTGGAGGTGCGCAAGACGATGGAAGTGGGAACAGTGACGATCACGTTGGAAGACAAGCCGCAGGACGCAAGCGACGCGCAGAAGGACGCAGGCAAGGCCATCTCGCCGGAGGCCTCGAAGGCGAAGGATGCCAAGCCGGCAACCGAGCGCAAGCGGGCCCGCAGCCTTACCGAGGACAAGCGATTCAAGCTCTTTTCGGGCACGGCCAACCGGCCGCTGGCCGACGAGATTGCCACCCACATCGGCGTCAAGGTGGGCGAGGCCAAGCTGCAGCGCTTTGCCGACGGCGAGGTCTACTTCCAGTTGCTGGAGAATGTGCGCGGCGTCGATGTCTTCGTCGTCCAGCCCACCTGCTACCCGGTCGATCAGCACCTGGTGGAGTTGCTGGTGATGATTGACGCGCTCAAGCGCGCCTCGGCGGCAAGGATCACCGTGGTGGTGCCCTATTACGGATACGCCCGGCAGGATCGCAAGGACCGTCCCCGCGTCGCCATCAGTGCCAAGCTCATCGCCGACCTGGTCACGACCGCCGGGGCCAATCGCGCCCTCTTTGTGGACCTGCACGCGGCGCAGATTCAGGGTTTCTTCAACATTCCCGTGGACCATCTTTTTGCCAGCCCGGTGCTGGTGAGCTACTTCCGCGAGTTGAACCTGCCCAACCTGACCGTGGTTTCTCCCGACGCGGGCGGCGTGGAGCGGGCGCGCTTCTTCGCACAAAAGGTAGGCGCGCCGCTGGCCATTGTGGACAAACGCCGCACCGACATCAACGTAGCCGAAGTGATGAACGTGGTGGGTGATGTGGAAGGCCAGAACTGCCTTATCATCGACGACATTATTGACACCGCGGGCACGCTGGTGAAGACCGTGGACGCGCTGTATGCCAACGGCGCGGCAGCGGTGTATGCCTGCGCCAGCCATGCGGTGCTTTCCGGCCCGGCCATTGACCGCATTGCCAACTCGCGTCTGGAAGAGGTGGTGGTCACCAACACGATTCCTTTACGCGATGCGGCGCAGAAGCTGTCCAAGATCAAGGTGCTCTCCATTGCCGGCCTGCTGGGCGCGGCCATTGAGAGCATTCACATGGAGACCAGCGTAAGTTCGCTGTTTTCGTAGCTGTCACTGGCCGGCTGTCCGCAGGAATGGTATCGGACGACTGGCCCCAACAAAGGGAGCGGACTGAATCCGTGCCCGAAAACAAGAAACGAGAGACGGAATGCCTGAAGTTGTCGTAGCCAAGCCCCGCGTGGGCAAGTTCAACAAGAATGCCGCGCGCCGTGTACGTGTCGCGGGCAAGATTCCTGCCGTACTGTATGGCGCCGGTCATGAGCCGGTGGCCGTTGAGGTCGACCCCAAGCAGATTTCCCGGATACTTTTCTCCGAAACCGGCCACAACACAATTTTCGATGTCGAGGTTGCGGGCAATCCCTCGGCCAAGGCCATGATTGTGGATTGGCAGCGCGAGCCGATCAAGGATCAGCTCATCCACATTGACCTGAAGCGGATTGCGCTGGACAAGACCCTGCGTGTGAGCGTGCGCGTCAAGCTGCTGGGTATTCCGGTGGGCGTCAAGACCGCCGGCGGCATCCTGGATCAGGTGCTGCGCGAGGTCGAAATCGAGTGCCTGCCTGCCGACATTCCCAGCCACATCGACGTGGATGTCAGCGGTTTGAACCTGCATGGGGTGGTGCGCGTGAGCGACCTGCCGCACTCCGACAAGATCGAGTATCTGAACGCCGAGGACGCGACCGTGGCCCACGTGGTCTCGATTCGCGAAGAGGTGGCTGCTACGCCGGAGGCTGAGGCCGCTGCTGCTCCCACCACGGCAGAGCCGGAAGTGGCCAAGAAGGGCAAGACCGACGCAGACGCTGCAGCCAAGAAGCCCGAGGCGAAGAAGTAAGCCTTGGCGGAATCAAGCGAGTCCGTTCACCCCAGCGAGCCAAAATCACTTGCTGGGGGCTCCGGCTCAAGCGGACGCCCCGGCCCCTTTTTGGTGGTGGGGCTGGGCAATCCGGGCCTCGAATACCTGTGGACGCCGCATAACGCGGGGTTCATGGCGATTGACCGCATCGCCCAGCAAGAGGGCGTTGTGGTGCAGAACCGGCGCTGCCGGGCCACAACCGCTACCTGCCGTATTGCAGGGCGCGAGGTGGTTCTGGCCAAGCCGGAGACCTTTATGAACCTGAGCGGAGCCGCAGTGGCCGCTCTGGTGCGGGAGTTTGAGGCTGACCCGGCCAAAGACCTGCTTGTGATTTACGACGAGTTGGACTTGACGTTCGGCAGCCTCAAGATCAGGGAGCGCGGTTCGCCTGCCGGCCACAACGGAGCCCGCAGCGTAACCGGCGCCCTCAACAGCCAGGAATGGCTGCGCCTGCGGATCGGCGTGGGGCCGGATCTTCCTCCAGAGGCGAGAGCCTCCGGCAGACGGCCCGGCAGGGATTACCTGCTGTCGCCCATGCGCAAGGGGGAGTTGGCGGTACTGGACGAAGTGTTGGACCGAGCGGCTACGGCCACGCGGCGCATCATTGAAGCCGGTCCGGCAGCCGCGATGAATGAGTTCAACCGCCGTGAGCGAAACGGCTCGGCGGAAGAGTAGGCAGCAGGAGCGGGGACCGAGGGACGAAAGACCGAGGACCTGGAGGAAGACCTGCTGACAGGGAATGGCCGCTATGGTATTTGCCGGCGGCAGCGGCTGGGGCAAGTGGGCTCCAGCGGAAAAGGAAACCGGATGTCGCGTTTGTATGAGGTAATGTTTATCGTTCGGCCCGATGCGGCCGAGGAGGATGTGGACAAGCTGATCGCCGGCTTCACCACTTCCGTGACCAATGGCGGGGGCGCGATCAAGACCGTCGAAAAGATGGGCCGTCGCAAACTGGCCTATATGGTGCGCAAGTTCAATGACGGCAACTACGTGCTGATGACCATCGAGGCCAATGGTGCGGTCGTGCTGGAACTCGAGCGCCGCCTGCGCGTCTCCGAGCCGGTGATCAAGTTCATCACCGTGCGCATCGACGAGGAAGAGAAGCGCCTGGCCAAGGTAAAGGCGCTGCGCGGAACCCGCCGCAAGGTCAGCGCCGAGCCGGCTGCTGCGGCTCCTTCCGCTGCTCCAGCTGCGGAGGCTCCCGAGCCCGTTCAGGCCAGCGCTTAAGGCTTGTTATGAATTGCCGCTCGCGGCTGCCTGATCCATCGGCGAGCCGGGTCCGGCCCGATCCTGTGTCACTGTGCCCCCAGGGCGCAGAACGCGAAGAGAGTCATGAGGAAACACTATGTCTGATGAAACCAATGGCAAGGCGCCCGAGACGGGCGCAGCAGCACCGCAAGCCGCTTCCGGCGCGGATTCCGGCCCCAGCGTGAGCTCAGGTTCAGGTTCAGGGGCGCCACCGCGCGGACCTCGTCCTGGCGGAGGCCCCGGCGGCCGCCCCTCGGGTGGTCCCGGCGGACGCGGCAAGTTCTTCCGCCGCAAAAAGGTCTGCAAGTTCTGCACCGAGAAGATTGACGCGATTCCGTACCGCGATGTGCGTTTGCTGCAAGGATTTGTGGCCGAGCGCGGCAAGATTGTGCCCCGCCGCCTGACCGGCGTCTGCACCACGCACCAGCGTCGGCTCACCCGCGCCATCAAGCAGGCCCGCAACATCGCCCTGCTGCCCTTCGCCACCCGCCACTAAACCGGCGGCGGTCCCCGGTAAATCCGTCCGGACTGGCCCATTTGTTGTAGGGTCAGAACGGAGAAAGCGGGTTATGCTGGCGGCCAGACGATGGATGTGATTGAAGAACGTTGCGCGGGGCAACCGATGGCTTCCGTTGGTGTCTAAACCAATATGGCAAGCCGGCAAGCACCGCCTGGAACACTGGAGAATTTCCGATGGAAGTGATTTTGAAGGAAGACGTAGTCAACCTGGGCCACCGCGGAGACGTGGTAAAGGTCGCAGACGGCTACGGTCGCAACTTTCTGCTGCCCCGCAAGCTGGCGCTGCAGGCTACCCTGGCCAACAAGGCCGTCATCGATCAGATGAAACACGCCGCCGCACGCCGCTCTGCTGCGGAAAAGGCGCAAGCCGAGCAACAGGTGCCTGCCTTTGAGGCACTCACTCTCAGCTTCACCCGCAAGTCCGGCGACCATGGCCATCTGTTCGGCTCCGTAACTTCGGCCGATATCGCCGGGGAACTGGCGGCCAGGGGCTTCGAAGTGGATCGCCGCAAGATTCAGCTGGCTGAGCCGCTGAAGAGCGTGGGCGATTACACCGTAGCCATCCGGCTGCACCGCGAAGTCTCGGCGCACGTCAAGGTGCTGGTTGCTGCCGAGGCCGGCGAGCCTGTGGCGGAAGCCGCTGTCGCCGAGTAACCCGGCCAACCCAACACCCCGCGCCGCCTCCCGATCCTTCACCGGGGGGCGGTCGTGTCTCTGACGACCGGTCCGCGTGCCGCAACGCGTCCGCCGTTCCAGCTCGTGAAGCGCGCTGGCCGCAGGCGCTGTCACGCCAGTCTGCCCAAAGATGTTACAACAGGAGTGAATGTCCAAGAGAATCAAAGCTGGCGTGGAGCCGCAGCCCGGTCAACCTATCGGCCTGCGCGTTCTGGGCGAATATCTGAATCTTTCACCGGCGACCATTTCTCTGGTCCTGAACAACGCGCCGGGCGTTCGATCGATACCGCAGGAGACACGCAATCGTGTGATCGAGGCCGCGGCCAAATTTGACTACCGGCCCAGCTTTTATGCGCGTTCGCTGCGCAAGCGGCAGACCTTCACCATCGGTGTGCTCGTGCCGGAGTTGAGTGACAGCTACGCCACCCAGGTGCTGGCCGGCGTTGAAGAGTTCCTCATCGAAGAAGGCTATTTTTATCTGACCGTAAGCCACCGCCGCAAGCCGGACCTCATCGAGGAGTATCCGCGGCTGCTGATGGACCGCTCGGTCGAGGGCTTCATCCTCATCGACACCATTCTGGAGAAGGGCTTCAACCTGCCCACGGTCGTGGTGGCGGGCCATAAGAGAATTGAAGGTGCGACCAATGTGGTGCTCGATCAGCGTCGAGCGGCGGAGTTGGCCCTGCGCCATCTGCATCAGCTCGGCCATCGCCGCATCGCGATGATGCGTGGCGGCAGCCACAGCTCCGACGCCGATGACCGCTGGGAATGCCTGATGACCGTCGCGCGGGAGCTCAAGATAACGGTTCCGCCGGAGCTGACGGTGCAGTTGCGCCTGAAGGCTTCTACGCCGGAGCTCGGTTATGTGCCTGCCAAGGAGCTGTTGGAGCGCGGCGTCGACTTCTCCGCCCTGGTCTGCTACAACGACATCTCCGCCATCGGAGCAACCCGCGCGCTGGCGGACCATGGACTGCGCGTGCCGAAGGATGTCTCCGTCGTAGGCTTCGACGACATCCAGGGCGCATCTTTCCACAACCCCAGCCTCACCACCATTCGCCAGCCGCTGGTGGAGATGGGCCAGGTTGCGGCTCGCATTCTGCTGCAGCGCATTCGCGGACAGGCAACGTTTCCAGACATCGTGCCGATTCATCCGGAGCTTGTGATTCGCGAGTCCACAAGCCCGCCAGGCCCGCGACGCGCGCGCGCAAAACGGAGCTGACCCAGCGATGCAGGCCGGCGCAGAAGCCTCTCCGCGGCGCACTCTCCTTGTGCTGCATCCGGTGTTCGCACTCACCGGGATCGTCCAGGCAATTGGCGGACCGCTGCTACCCTCGATCGCCCTTCGCTTCCATCTGCGCGATCACCAGTCGGGCCTGCTGTTTCTCTGCTACTTTGCCGGCACCACGCTGGGCGCCATCTTCTGCCGCGGAAACTACACCCGCAGCCTGGCGCTGAGCTTTCTGCTGATGTCTGCCTGCTGTCTGGGGATAACGATCGCGACGCGCCCCTTGATGCCCTTCGCCTTCTTTCTGCTCGGCATCAGCAACGGCATTCCCATGTCGGCCGTGAACCTGCTCGTAGGCCGCAGTTTTCCACTGCGCTGCGCGCCGATGCTCACCTTTCTGAACTTCAGTTGGAGCGCCGGGGCTCTTATGGCGCCACTGCTGGCTGCGCGCGTGCTGCAGCATCATGACGAGCGTGCCGCCTATCTGCTGCTTTCAGGGTTGGCCGCTGCCGCGTCACTGGCCTGTGCTCTGCTGCTGCAGGATGCTCCCGAAGCGCCGCGCACCGTGCACGCATCGACACGCACCGCACACCTGCGTCTGATTCTGGTCTTTGCCTTCGCAACATTTCTGCAGGTCGGCGTTGAGAATGCAGCGGTCACCTGGCTGGCCAGCTTTATTCTGCGCTCCACCGGCGCCGGGGCCGCGCATGCCGCGGCCGCTTCCTCGTTTTACTTCCTGGGGTTTCTCGCCTCGCGCGGCCTTTCGTCCCTGCTGCTGTTGCGCGCAGACCCCACGCGTGTCTTCCGGCTTGCAGTGCTCACCGCGCTGGCTGCGGCACTGCTGCTCTTTGTGCTGCCCTCAACCGCCAGCCAGAGCGCGGCCATGCTGCTGCTGGGCGCGGCTCTCGCGCCAATCTATCCGCTGGTGATTGCCTCATTTTTCGCGCGCGCCCGGCATAGTTCAGACACACGCTGGATTCTGGCTACTGCCGGTTTTGGAGGCTCCGTCCTGCCCTGGCTTGCCGGCTGGATTTCCTCCCACACCGGCAGCCTTCGCATGGGGATGCTGACGATTCCCGCGGCGCTGGCGGTGATGACACTGCTGCTGCCGATGCTGCGCAGGCCCCAGGGTGAAGATCCGGGCTGGAGCGTCAACCCCGCGACATAAGGCGCACGCCGCAGGGTCGACTCCGGCTGGTTGTGCGCTATTGCGCGGCTTCGTCCCCAGGCGACTTTGCTTCGTCGACCTTTTCCGGCGTCGTTCGGGGCGCGGTGATCTTGTCCAGATAATCGGGCGAACCATCTACGCGCTCCAACGCCGGATAGCGCTCGCCGTCGTGGTAATCGATCTCCGCCGCGGAGACGTAGGTATCCGCCTGCACGATCAAATGGATCGGCTCGCTCGTTCCTTTTGCAGCGCGAATCGCTTCCCGCAGCCGGTCCGCGGAAAAGATCTGCCCATCCACGGCCAGAATCTTTTCGCCGGGCGCGAGCTGTGCCTTGTCGGAAGGACCGTTCCAGCGCACGTCGCTGATGGTTCCATCCTTGGTCACGCGAAGGCCAATCGAGTACCAGCACTCCACTCCGCCGCCGCTCCGGCCCCCGGCTGCCGACATCGTACGCTCCGCTGCATTGGGCTGGTCCTTGTACACCAGCTTGTAGCCGCCCTGATCAATACCCGCGAGGTCGGCGCGGGGGTTGATGTTGTCGATGCGATCATGCAGGAACGTGGCCCAGTCATAGGGCGTCACGGCGTTCAGGTCCTGCACCAGTTCGTCAAAGGTGTACGGCACAATCAGCGGACCCGTGTTGCCGCCCTTGGCCAGGAAGATATGTTCAAAGTCATCGAGCGACTTTTTGTTGTTCGTCCTCTGCCGGATGAGCGTGTCCGCATCGAGCCACTACAACTCACCCTCAAAATAGTAGTCCTGACCGCGCCGCCAGTTGGCCCACGCCTGATTGCGACCGCGCAGAATGCTTGCCGCGACCGCAGTGTCTTCTGTGGGCCTCCAGTCGCGCCCCGGCCTGTAGTCCAGCGTCGCCGCGGTGAAGGCGAGCACATCGCGATACTGCTCCTGGGTCTTCAGGCCCGAGCGCGCGGCGAGCACATTGCCCAGATACTCCGTCATGCCCTCATAGACCCACAGCATTGCCCCCTGCTGCGGGGTGGCAAAGTCCGGCTGATAGAGGCCGACGGGGCGGCGATACTTGCCGTTCCACGAGTGCGTAAACTCGTGCGAGAGCAGATCCGCGTCCGCCAGTTGATGCACGGGATCTGCAAAGCCCTTTTCGCCCACGCCGTTGTCTGAGGACTGGCCATGTTCAAGGCCCTCGCCGCCGGCAACGTCGGAAAGCGTGAGCAGGAAGTGGTAGACGTTGTAGTGGTGCGAAGCATACAGCGCATCGGCCTCACGCACCAGGTTGCCGACCTCGGCAAGAAACGCCGGGCGCAGCTTTGAGTCTTCGGGCTGGTCCGAGACTACATCCAGATAATGCCTGGGCGTGATCGTCGGCGCCAGCGCGTACTCGTGGAAATACTCGCCGGCGATGATGGGCGAGTCTTCCAACTGCTCGACGTTGGTCGCGGCAAAGTGCGTGATGCTGCCGGCGGCCGGCACTGGATAGGGTCCGGCGCCGAGCGGCGTCAGCGCCGTGCCCACGCCCCAGCCCGCCGGCACCTTCAGCGAAGGCTGAATGGGAATCTCGCGCACCGGAATATGCGCGGGATAAATCAGCAGTTTCTCCCACTCCAGCACCGCAATCTTCTGCGAGACCCGCGCTGTCACGATGCAATCCAGGTGCGCGTGCAGCATCGTCACACCTTCTGGAATGGTGAGATGAAATGAGTAGAGGTCCACATCGTCGCGTCGCCACGGCAGCGGCTTGCCATTCACGGTGAAGACTACGCCGGTGATGTCCTCCGCAGGCCCGGCGGGCATGTGCGCGCCGGGAATCCATTCCGGTGTGGTTAGGGTGAGAGGGCCGGCATGTACGGGCAGATCGATCTCCGCGTGATAGAGCTTGCGCGGCGCATCGGTCAGGTCGGCTGTGATCTGAATCGGCGTCTTCTGCGCCATGGCAGACGCAAAGGCAAAGGCGGCAAGACAAAAAGCGGTGGCTGGAAACAACAACCCGCGCTGCATCGGCATAGTCAACGGTTCTCCTGAAAAATTCAGGTTACAGTATCCGCGCGGAATGCGCCGCTGGCGAACGATGTGCGGGCGTTTGCAGGCCTCTGCCGATGTGCGGCAAAAAGCGACGCCTTCCTGTGCGGGGCCCGCACATGGGACGCGTCGATTCCTGATGCTGCCCTTATGCCGCGAGTGTTAGAAAAAATGGACAGGGCGAGACGGACGATGCCCAGGGGGTAGAATCGGGAGAGCCGCATCCCGAGGAGACTCGCGCATGGGCTGAGAGATCCCTGAATTTGCAGTCGAAGAAAGCCGTACCCGCATGAGCCCTGGCCATCCCGCGGAGGTAGAAACGCTTTTCGGAGACTATCCGCTTGACCGTGCTTTCGATGAGATGCGCGAGTCGGGCGGCGATCTGCGGCCGCACTATCGGGCGTTAGCAGAGACGCTGGCCCGCCTGCCCCAGGACGAGTTGCTGCGCCGCAAACAGAGTGCGGAGCTCTCCTTCCTCACCCAGGGCATCACCTTCACCGTCTACGGACGCGAAGAAGGCACCGAGCGCATCTTTCCCTACGATTTGCTGCCGCGCCTGATCACGGCGCAGGAATGGAATCACATTGAGCGGGGCCTCACGCAGCGCATTACCGCGCTGAATCTTTTTCTTCGCGACATTTACTCGGATGCCAAAATCCTCAGCGACCACGTGATCCCGCGCGAACTGGTCTACAGTTGCAAGCACTACCGGCGCCAGATGCGGGGCCTGCAGGTGCCGCGCAATGTCTACATCGCCGTCGTGGGCTCTGATCTGCTGCGGATGGACAACGGCGATTTCGTGGTGCTGGAAGACAACCTGCGCGTGCCGTCCGGCGTCAGTTACATGCTTGCCAACCGGCGCGTGATGAAGCGCACCTTTCCGCAGCTCTTCCAGAGCTACGGCGTGCGACCCATCGAACATTATCCGCAGTTGCTGCTCTCCACCCTGCGCTCTCTTGCGCCGGAAGGCCGGCCGGAGCCCAACATCGTGCTGCTGACGCCGGGAGTCTTCAACTCCGCCTATTACGAACACACCTATCTCGCGCGCCAGATGGGCATCGATCTGGTTGAAGGCCGCGATCTTGTCACGCACGACAATATTGTCTACATGCGCACCACCGACGGGCTGAAGCGCGTGGACGTCATCTATCGCCGCGTGGACGACGACTTCAGCGATCCGCTGGTTTTTCGCGGAGACTCCTCGCTGGGATGCGCGGGCTTATTCAACGCCTACCGCGCCGGCAACGTCACTGTCACCAACGCCTTCGGCACTGGCCTGGCAGACGACAAGGCGCTCTACGCTTATGTACCGCGCATCATCCGCTACTACCTCGACGAAGACGCCATCCTGCCCAACGTCGAGACGTTTCTCCTCACCGAGGAAAAGGACCGGCAGCATGTGCTGGGCAACCTGGACAAGTTGGTCGTCAAGGCCGTGGGCGAGAGCGGCGGTTACGGCATGTTGATCGGTCCGCACTCCACCGCGCGGCAACGCGAGGAGTTTGCCCACCAGATTGAAGCCAATCCCCGCAATTACATCGCGCAGCCCACGCTGGATTTTTCACGCGCACCGTGTCTGATCGGCAATCATCTTGAGCCGCGCCACGTGGATCTGCGGCCCTACATTCTCTTTGGCGACAAAGTCAATATCGTGCCCGGAGGGCTGACCCGCGTGGCGCTTGAGAAGGGCTCGCTGGTCGTCAACTCCTCGCAGGGCGGCGGCAGCAAGGACACATGGGTTCTGGAGTCGCAGTGATCCGCACGGTCAGGGAGGGTAGCACGATGCTTTCGCGCGTAGCCGACAGCCTCTACTGGATGAGCCGCTATCTGGAGCGGGCAGAGAACACTGCGCGTCAGGTCGACGTAACCATGAGCCTGATGCTTGACACGGCCGGCGCCAGCGCTGAATCGCGGTGGCGCCGCCTTGTGGCAGCACTCGGCGATCCAAAGGGACTGGACTGGAACGGCGACCTCGATCAGATGGCGCAGACCCTTGTCTTCGACAGCCTCGACCCCGCATCAGTGACCTATGCCGTGAACGCCGCACGAGAGAACGCTCGCCAGGTGCGCGAAGAGATTTCGACCGAGCAGTGGCAACGGCTCAACCGCCTCTATCACCAGATCCATGCGCCGCGCACGGCCGCCCGGTCAGACTCCAACATCAGCGATATGCTCGTGACCATTATCGACGGCATTCACCTATTCAAAGGCGTCACGGATACGACGATGATTCATGGGCAGGGGTGGCACTTCATCCGCCTGGGCCGCTACCTTGAACGCGCTTACGCCACAGCGACGCTGCTTGAGGTCTTTCAGCCCAATCTCTTCCAGGCCCCTGGACGAGAAGACTTCGGCTACCAGTATCTTGAGCAGGTGGGCCTGTTGCGCTGCTGCACCGCCTTTGAAGCGTACTGCCAGGTCTATACCGCCGATCTCACCCCGGATCGCATCCTCGAATTCCTGCTGCTGAATCGCGACTTTCCGCACGCCATTCGCTACTCGGTCGACGGCATTCGCCAAGCCGTCACTTCGATTCAGCGCACCGGCGCACGCCGGCCTCCCGATGAACTCACGGCGGGCATTGGACGCCTGCACGCCATGCTCGACTACACCTCCATCGGAGAAATCCTTGCCGGCGACTCGGCGCGATTCCTGCACAACATCCGCGCCCAGTGCCTGCACATCCACGAGCTGATTTACAGCTACTACATCCACTATTCCATCCAGTCCGCGCTGGCTGTCTGACGGAGTCCTACCATGCATTTCTATTCCATCCGGCATCTCACGCGCTTCCGCTACTCGGCGCCCATCCGCGAAAGTATCATGGAGACGCGCATGAATCCGCGCTCCGACGCCAGCCAGCACTGCCTCACCTTTTCGCTCTCCGTCAGCCCCCGCTGCCGCGTCTTCAGCTATCGCGATCACCAGGGAAACAACGTGCAACACTTCGACATCCCCGGCGAACACACGCAACTCGTGATCGTGGCGGAATCCGTTGTGGAGCACCAGACACTGCCGGATGTGCCTGGCTTTCTTGCGCCCGATGCCTGGGATGCACTGGACGCAATGATCGACGAGGGCGACTACCGGGAGATGCTGCTGCCAAGCACCTTTGCCGTCGAGACTCCTGCGCTTACGCTGCTCGCGTCGCAATTGAGCGCAACCCGCCGCGATGATCCCCTCATGCTGGTGCGCGAACTGAACCAGAGGCTCTTCGAGTACTTCGAATATGTGCCACGCTCCACGCGTGTCGATTCGCCCATCGATGAAGCCATTGTCAGCGGCAAGGGCGTTTGCCAGGACTTCGCCCATACCATGATCGCGCTTCTGCGTCATGTCGGCATTCCGGCCCGCTATGTCTCCGGCTATCTGTATCGCAGCCGTGAGGACCATGACCGCTCAACGCCCGACGCCACGCACGCCTGGGTGGATGTGCTGCTTCCCCACCTTGGCTGGGTGGGCTTCGACCCCACCAACAACCTGATTGCGCATCATCGCCACATCCGTGCCGCGGTGGGCCGCGACTATGCCGACGTGCCGCCAACGCACGGCATCTTTCGCGGCAACGCTGACAGCGAGCTCTATGTCGCCGTGCAGGTGGAGGCCAGCGAGCAGCCCCCGGCGCTCGATCGCAAGCTGCCCATTCCCGACGACTGGAGCGTGCTTGTTGAACGCGCGCAGCAGCCTTCTGCGCCTCGCATGCAAGCGATCGACTTGCAGCAGATGCAGCAGCAGCAGTGACGCGCGTGGCGCGCTACATCGTCTTGCGCACCTCGGCCGCGATCCTGCGCAGCTCCGGCAACACGCGCCCCAGCGCCACCGGCGCCGCCTCCCGCAGCCCCAACGCAAAATACACATCGCGATAGTGCCGGTAAAGCTGTTCGTACACGGCCGCTGCCTTTTCGTCCGGCGCCACAGTGCGCAGCGGCAGGCACACCGCGGCCTGCGCCTCTTCAATCGTCTTGTATGCTCCAGCCGCCAGCAGCGCCATGATGCCCGAGCCCAGGCTCGTGGGAATCCCCGCCGGGACCAGCACCGGCTTGTTCAGCACATTGGCGTAGACGCGATTCAGCACTTCACTCTTCTGTGGCACGCCGCCCGCATTGATCACACGGTCCACGCGCACGCCATGCTCCGCCATGCGCTCCAGAATGATGCGCGTGTGAAAAGCCGTTCCTTCAATGGCGGCAAAAAGTTCATCCTGCGCCGTGTGCACCAGGTTCCATCCTAGCGTCACTCCGCCCAACTCGGGATTCACCAACACCGTCCGGTCGCCGTTATCCCAACTCAGGCGCAGCAGCCCCGTCTGCCCAGCCTTGTAAGCGTCCAGCCCTTCAGAGAGCGCCGCCACCGTCGTTCCGGCGCGTTTGGCCACCGCCTCAAAGATGTCGCCCGTCGCAGACAGCCCGGCCTCGATGCCGGTGTAAGCGGGATGCACACTGCCCGGCACCACGCCGCACACGCCCGGCACCAACTCTGTCTTTTTGGCCATGGCGATGATGCACGTGGAAGTGCCCACCACGTTCACCACATCGCCCTCGCGGCAGTTCGATCCGAGCGCGTCCCAGTGCGCATCAAATGCGCCCACTGGAATGGGAATGCCCGCGCGCAGCCCCAATTTCTCCGCCCACTCCGGCGCGAGATGTCCCGCCAGGTGGTCGCTGGTCAGGTATTCGCCGCCCATCCTGGCGCGCACGCCCTTCAACAGCGGGTCCACAGCCACCAGAAACTCTTCCGGCGGCAGCCCTCCCCACTTGGGGTTCCACATCCACTTGTGCCCCATGGCGCAGACGCTGCGCTTCAATGCGCTCACCGTCTTCACGCCGCACAGCGTAGCCGCCACCATGTCGCAGTGTTCCAGCGCGGTGACAAAGCGGTCGCGCTTCTCGGGGTTGTGGCGCAGCCAGTGCAGCAGCTTGGCAAAGCCCCACTCGTGCGAGTAGACGCCGCCGCACCACTCGATCGCTTCCAGGTGCGTCTCATGGGCCTTGGCCGTAATCTCTTCGGCCTCGGCGTGGGCGCGATGATCGCACCAGAGATAGTATTCGTCCAGCGGTTCCAGCCCCTCGCCCACAGGGATCACGCTCGATCCCGTGGTGTCGAGCGCGATCGCGGCCACCGTCTCACCGTCCACGCCCGCAGTGCGCAGCACCTCACGCGTGGCCTCAGCCAGCGCCTTCATCTGGTCAGCGTGTGCCTGCGTGGCAAAATTGGGGTCGTCCCGCCTGCGGTGCAGCGGGTATTGCGCAGATGCGGTTCCGATCGGGCCCTTTGCGGCGTCCACCAGCGTCACGCGCACACTCAGTGTGCCGAAATCGACCCCGGCTACGATAGCCATCCACTGCCTCCAGTAAACGCTTTCTCTAAATTCTCTACAGAGTACACCATGCACGCATCCACCTGGCAAGTCCCGCTCCTGTGGGGATGCTCGGCCTACTTTGGATGACTGGGCAGTATACCCTGCAGTCGGTTCAGCATTCCACCGGCGGCAGGCGACGGTTTAGCCTGCGCAATCTGCTGCGCGGCAGTGGCCATTGGCGGCTTTGCCGTCGTGGCGGGCAATTCTGGGGCTGGGGCGCCGTCCGCCGCCTGCGCGAATTTGACACCCGGCAGCGGCGCCGCCTGGTTCTTCACGAGAATCGAAATCCGCCGATTCGACGGATCATAGGGGTTGCTCCTCACGCGCAGCATCTGGTCGGCATACCCGCGCACCTGCGTGACCTGATCGCCGCGCACGCCGTCGGCCTGCATCAGACGCCGCGCCGCATTGGCTCGGTCGGCAGAAAGCTCCCAATTGCTGTAGCTTGCCTCCTGCGAGTATGGCGTCGCATCCGTGTGTCCCTCTATCAGCAGATCATTGGGCAGAGTCTTCAGTTCGGTGGCCAGCAGCGCCAGCAACTCCTGCCCGCTTTCGCTCAAACGCGCACTGCCGCTCTCATAGAACGTGCCGCTCTTTGTCTCCAACAATTCGATGCGCAGCCCCTCCGGCGTGATCGTAATCTCAATCTGCTTGGAAAGCTTCTCTAGATCCTTCCGGGCCTTGATCTCCGCTTCGAGCTTCTCCTTCAGCTTCTGCATCGCGTCTTTCCTCACCTGCTCCACCGTGATGCCGTTGCCGCTCATCGTCGTGCCCATCATGCTCGCCGTGCCTCTGGGATCGTTGAAGTACCCAGCCACGGCCTTCTTGATCTTCTCGCTTGAGTTCATCAGCCAGAGCACAATGAACAGCGACATCATCGCCGTGACGAAGTCGGCATACGCCACCTTCCACGCGCCGCCATGATGACCGCCGTGCCCACCCCTTTTCTTAATGATGATGATGGGCTGCGTCTTGCTCGCTGGCATCATCTCCTGTTCCCTTCAATGCCCATAGCTTTCATGCCGCCGCCGGCTCGGCCGCTGCCGGGTGGTTCTTGCAGCCCTTCTCCATCTCGTCAAAGCTTGGCCGCACATGCGCGGGAATCGCGCGCCGTCCCATCTCGATGGCAATCATAGGCGCGGAACCCTTTAGGAACGAGAGCAACAGCACTCGCAGCACATGCAGGTAGCTGTTGTGGTCCTCGGCCGTCTTCGCCATGTTCGAGCTCAGCGGCCCCACCACGCCGTAGCACATCAGAATGCCGAGAAACGTGCCCACCAGCGCCGCAGCCACCTTGTGGCCAATCTCCTCCGGAGGGCCGCCCAGCGCGCCCATGGTAATGACCACGCCCAGCACGGCGGCCACAATGCCCAGACCCGGCAGCGCATCGGCCACCGTTGAAAGCGCGCCAATCGGCTGGGTCGCGTCGTGGTGATGCACCTCCATGTCCAGCTCCATCATCTGGTCCATGTCGAACGGCTCCACGCCGCCGGTAATGGCCATGCGCAGCGTGTCGCACACGAAATCCCGCGCGTGATGATCCTTGAGAAACTCGGGATAGTTCTTGAAGATCGCGCTCTCGCCCGGCTTCTCCACATCCATCTCCACGCTCAGCAATCCCTCTTTGCGCACCTTGTTCAGGAACTGGTACATCATCTTCAGCGTGCTCAGGTAGCGCGCCTTGCCAAACGGCGAGCCGCCCAGCACACCCTTCAGTCCGGCTAGAATCCCCTTCAGAATGTGCATGGGATTGGCCACCAGCAGCGTTCCGATCGCCGCGCCACCCAGAATCAGCAACTCCGCCGGTTGAATGAGGACCTCGATATGTCCCTTCTCCATCAGGAAGCCGCCGATCACGGCGCCGAAGACCAGCAGAATTCCTACGATCGCAAACATGTCGGCCTCCCCGGCGCTGCCGTTACGTGATTGCCCCCCGCATGAATGCTGGCGCGCATCGCGGCCTGGGCTCGCTCCAGCAGCTCCGCCAGCGTCTCGGCTGGCCCCGCCTGGCCCGCGCCCACGCTTACCGTGAGCGAAACCCTGTCTCCCCACCAGCGGAATTCCGCGGTCCGTGCCAATCCGGCCAACGCCTGCGCCCGTGCAGCCAGTGCCACGGTATCGGACTCATGCGCCAGCACCAGAAACTCATCCTCGCCCCATCTGCCCATTTCCTCGCTCGGATGCAATCCTGCTGCCAGCGTACGCTCCATCCGCTCCAGCATTGCCTCGCAGGCCCGTGCCCCATGCGTCTTGCGCAGCTCGTGCGCCTGATCCACGGTAATCCACAGCAGACCGAACGGCGCGCCGCGACGCAGACACTCTCCGTGCAACGCCTCCACGCGCTCTTCCAGATTCGCCTGCGTCTCCTCCATCGCGGAGTTGCCGCCGGCCTCGCCATGCGGCAGCGCATCCACACACTCGGCGGGATGAAACAGGATGGCCGTGCCGATGCGCTCGCCCATGCCGCCGCGCAGAATCAGCCTTCGCAGCGCAACGGCCAGGTCGTGCCCCAGCTTGTGCTGGCCGTGCACCAGTGCTCCGCGCAATCCGCGCGACTCTTCCTGCGGACCGGCTTCGTCCTCGGCTCCTTCCACGTGCAGCAGCGGCTCCAGCGCCCAGGGAACGGTCCGCGCCACCATCTCAATCCCCGCAAACCCGGTCATCGCTTCCGCCGCACGGTTCCAGAACAGCACGCGGCCCGCCGCATTCAGCAGAGCAATGCCCTCCGGATGGCCTTCCAGCGCCGCTTCCATCAACTCCACGCGATCGGACATGCCTGCCTCTTCAATCCCTACATCGGCAAGGCAGGGCGCATCTTTATTGCGCACCCTGGCCGAGGCCAGCGCTCCCATTCGTTGGACCACATGGCCGCACGACCTTGCGCCTGAGAACAGCCCGTCCATCACGGAAAGGTGGCTTGCAGTGCGGCTTAAGTCGCGGCTCCAATCCCGCGGCCGGGTCTATGGTATTTTGATGACACGAGGAGCGCTCGCAAATATGCAGGCTCTGCCCTAGATCCCTAAGCAAGGTTACTTATTCAACAGATACTCGATGAAGCGGATTCCTACTCTCGATGGATGGCGCGGTATAGCAATCCTGCTCGTGCTGTTGACGCATTTGCAGGTGGGCCTTCGTAACCGGCCGATAGGAAGTTATAGCTGGCTTAATCTTGGTTCGCATGGCGTCACCATCTTTTTTGTGCTGAGCGGTTATCTGATCACTTCGCTTCTGCTGAAAGAAGAACGGATCGATCTCAGGCACTTTTATGGGCGGCGATTCTTTCGACTTATGCCTTGCGCCTGGACCTATCTGCTTTTTCTGGTCCTGATCACC
The DNA here is from genome assembly GCA_021836865.1 of Acidobacteriota bacterium. Taxonomy (GTDB): domain Bacteria; phylum Acidobacteriota; class Terriglobia; order Terriglobales; family Acidobacteriaceae; genus Telmatobacter. Next base: position 630 of record JAKBHH010000017.1, on the reverse strand, counting down.
CACCTGACAGGCCTCCACCTCATAGGCAAGGATTTGATCTCGTGCCTTGTCTTCCTGCGCAACTATATTCCGCCGGTCGAGAACAATTCGAACGCACTTACCCTTCACTTCTGGTCACTTTCCATCGAGGAGCAATTCTATCTGGTATGGCCGCCCATTCTTGCCTATTTTGGACGGGCATGGTCGCTTCGCCTCGCAGTCCTTGGGATTGGATCGTGCGCGCTCTTTCGCTTTCTGGAATGGAATCATTACAACCAGGCCTTGCTGGCGACCCACACCGAGGTCCGCTGCGATGCGCTACTGATAGGCTGTGCGTTGGCGATATTGCTTGAGAAGGATGCGGCCCGCATCTGGCTGGGCCGGCACAGCAGTTGGATCTTCCGGATAGCTCTTCCGGCCTACATATGGGTTGTCTATTACTACCGCGACCAGGCACTGATCACCCTCTCGGAATCGCTTCTGATCGCCGCCATGATCGCGTCCACAAGCACCAACGAGAAACTTGCCGCTTCAAAGTTGCTTGAATGGAAGCATCTGAAGTTTCTGGGTGTGATCTCGTACAGCCTTTATGTCTGGCAGGAGCTATTTCTCATCCCTCACTGGGGCATCATCGGTCCTGGACTGTTGCCC
>JAKBHH010000016.1 GCA_021836865.1 Acidobacteriota bacterium | reverse complement strand
CCCATCGTCAGCAGCGCCGCCGGATAGTGCTCCGCCAGCCAGGGATTCGGGCTCGGCTTCAGCCCGCCCATCGGGATCAAACTCATCGACTCCGCGCCGCCCGCCACCACCACACGGCAGCCGCCCGCGCGAATCCGCATGTCCGCCTGCGCAATCGCCTCCAGCCCCGACGCGCACAGCCGGTTCACTGTCACTCCCGGCACCGCCACCGGCAACTGCGCCCGCAGCGCCGCATACCGCGCCACATTCCAGCCCTGCTCGCCCTCCGGCTGCGCGCAGCCCAGAATCACATCCTCAATCTCGCTCTTATCCAGCCCCGGCACGCGCTCCAAAGCCCCGCTCAACGCAACTGCCGCAAGGTCGTCCGGCCGCGTCGTCGCAAAGGCGCCCTTCGGCGCGCGTCCCACCGGCGTCCGCACCGCGCTCACAATCACTGCTTCCGGCATCCCAGCTCCTCTTCCCATCCGCGGCCCAAATCCCCGTCGCGCTACTCCGACGTATCCAGCAGCGTCCAGGTGTTCTTTTGATAAAAGTGATAGATCGTGCGGTGCTCGATAATTGAGTCGGCCAGCGCGTCGTGGTCCACTCGTGCAGGGCGCGGACTCATGCCCGCCTGCGCCTCATGCACATCCATCGGCGTTGCCGGATCAATGCCCCAGTTAAACCCCAGAACACCCGTTGGATCGTGCGCCTGCAGCCGTTCCGTCTCCGGCGCTGACGCGAGCTCCATCGCCGCGCCCGGCGCGCTCCCGAAAAATACCAGCAGCGTCACCGTGCCGTGCGTCGCACACAGCACTGCCCAGTCCGTTGACCCGGCCCGCTCCAGGCTGCCATGCACCACGTTCTCCGGCCGGTGCGCTTCATACGTTTGTGGAATCATGCAGCCGCGCTGGCTCAGCACCGCCGCCGTCGCCTGCGGCAATTCCGGAAACGAGCTCACCGGCAGCCGGTGAATCAGGTACGCCAGCATATGGCCCGCCACGGCAATGTGCCCGCTCTCGCTTAACTGCGGCAGCGCCTCCACATTGGGCGGCGTGCTCTGGCCCGCCGTCAGCGTCGCGCACAGCGCCACCAGCACCGCCATCTCCGCTATCTGCACTGCTCGCTTCATCGAGCCCTAATTTCGCAACGGCTTGCCCGTCTTCAGCGTAAACGCAATCCGCTCCTGCGTCTTCCGCTCCCCGCACAGCGACAGAAACGCCTCACGCTCCAAATCCAGCAGGTACGGCTCGCTCACCGCCGTGCCCGCCGTCACGCGCCCGCCGCACAGGATATACGCGGTCCATCGCGCCACCTTCTGGTCGTGCTCGCTCGCAAAGCCCGCCTCGCCCATCAGATAGATGCCCGTCTCCAGCATCGCCAGCGCGCCCATCCCCGGCGCGGGAATCTGTGTCCGCTGCGCAGGAGGCGCGTAGCCCGCCTCGGCCAGCGCCAGCGCCTGCTCCTTCGCGTCGAGAAGAAGCCGCTCGCGGTTCAGCGTCACGCGATCGCTCGCCGCCAGCAGCCCCAATCCCCGCGCCTCGGCCGCCGACGTCGACACCTTCGCCATCGCAATCGTCTCCAGCGCGCGCTTCAGCGCCGTCGCCATCTCCGCGCCCTGCGCAAACTTCGACAGCGGATCCTTGGGATCCGGCACGGCCAGCGCCAGCGCCGCATCCACCGCGCGCAGCAGCATCTCCTTCGTGCCGCCGCCGCCAGGAATCAGCCCCACGCCCGCCTCCACCAGACCCATATACGTCTCCGCATGAGGCTGCCGCCGCGCCGCGTGCAGACTCATCTCCGCGCCGCCGCCCAGTGTCATCCCAAACGGCGTCACCACCACCGGCCGCGGACAGAACTTGATCGCCTGCGTCATCTGCTGGAAGCCGCGAATCGCTAGATCCACTTCCTCCCACTCGCCCTCCTGCGCCACCAGCAGCAGTTGCAGCAGGTTCGCCCCCACGCTGAAGTGCTCACGGTCGCCCGAGATCACAAACCCCGCAAAATCCCGCACCGCGTCCGACGCCGCGTTCAGCACCGCCGAAACCACCGCCACCACATCCGCGCCAATCGCGTTCTTCATCGCATGCAGCTCGATGCAACCGATGCCGTCGCCCAGGTCCACCAGCGACGCCCCGCTGTTCCCGCGCACCACGCCATGCGCACGCTTGAAGTCCGCCACGCGCGCGTGGCCCGGCCGCTCCGGCAGCGTCTCCCATGCATTCGTCCGCGGGTTGTAGCACTGCGGCCCATCCGCCGCGTACCAGCGGTCATACTTCGCATCCAGCAGCGCCCGCGCCGCCGCGCACACCGGCATGCCAAGCGCCTGCATCCGCTCCACGCTGGCGCGCACGCCCACCGCATCCCACATCGCAAACGGTCCCAGCTCCCAGTTGAACCCCGCGCGCATCGCTGCATCGATCGATGGCGCATCGTCCGCCGCCTCGCCAATCCGCTCCGCCGCGAAGTTCCACACCGCGCCCAGCAGCGGCCACAGAAAGCGCGCCGCCTTGTCCTTCGCCGGATTGTTCGCCAGCAGCAGCCGCAGACGCTCCTCCACCGTCGCTGCATTCTTCGCCATCTCCAGCGCGGGCAGCGCCGCCTTCTGCGCGGGCCTGTACTCAAACGTCTTCAGGTCCAGCACCAGCCGCTCGTCCTTGCCATCCGCGCCGCGCTGCTTCTTATAGAAGCCCTGCCCCGCCTTGTCCCCAATCCACCCCCGCTTCACCATCTCGTCCAGAACCGGAAGAAAGCCGCCCGCAACTCCGCCGGGAAAATTCCGCGCCACGTGCGCCATCACGTCGATGCCCACCATATCCGCCAGCCGAAAGGTCCCTGTGCGCGGCCATCCAATCGCCGGGCCCGTCAGCACGTCGATCTCCTCAATCGACAGGCCCTGCTCCTGCATCAGCTCCACCGTCCGGAACATCACCATCATCCCCATCCGGTTGGCGATGAAGTTCGGCGTGTCATGCGAGAACACAATCTGCTTGCCCAGCATCTGGTCGGCAAACGCCGCAAAAGCCCGCACCAGTTCCGCATCCGTCTCTGCCGTGGGAATGATCTCGAGCAACCGCATATACCGCGGCGGATTGAAGAAGTGCGTCCCGAAGAACCGCGCACGATGCGACGTCAACCCCGCCGCAATCTGCGCCACCGGCAGCCCTGACGTGTTCGTCGTCAGCACGGCGCCCGCATCCAGATGCGGCGTCACCCGCGCCAGCAGCGCCCGCTTGATCTCCAGATTCTCCGCAACCGCCTCAATCACCCAGTCGCAGCCGCGCAGCTTGTCCAGGTCGTCGTCAAAGTTCCCCGGCACAATCCGCGCCGCCGCGCTCGCCTCATACAGCGCCGCGGGCTTCGACTTCCCGAGCGCCGCCAGCGCGCTTTCCGCCAGCCGGTTTCGCGAGCCTTCACCCGCAGGGACCATATCCAGCAGCAGCACCGGAATCCCCGCATTCGCCAGGTGCGCCGCAATCCGCGATCCCATCACGCCCGCGCCCAGCACCGCCGCCCGCCGCACCAGCATGGGCCTTGCGCCCACGCCCATCCCCACCGCCTCTGGAGCCGTCGCGCTCATCTCCGCGCTCCCTTCGCCACCCTTAGAACGTTCCTGAGCATACAGACGCCGGGTGCCCCATCCATGGCGTCCGCGCAGCGGGCGATATGGGTGGGAGACCACGAACCTCCTTGCGCGCCCTGCCCCGGACCTCGCCCATCCCGCCCCTGTGACCGCGCACACATGCCGAAGCCCGCCTCGTCTTCGACAATCAAGAAGACGCTCCCGAGCATACGGAAGCGCGCTTTGCCGGGTCAAGGCAACGGCCCGCCGCCCGCGCCAAAGGGAGCATCCAGCAGGTTTCGCATGAGTGCAAGCGCCGTCCTTCTTGATCCCCTCACCCCAGACGACACCATCAACCCGCTCACTGAGGCTGCGCTCCACGGCATCACCCGCGCCCTCGCCTCCGTCGGCCGCGCCTTCGTCTGCCTCGATCCTCACTTCCGCATCGTCCACGCCTCGCATCTCCTTGACCACCTCCTCGGCGCCGATGCCTCCGCTCAGCTCCGCGGCTGCCCCGTCGAAGAACTCCTCGGCGTCGACCTCTTTGGTCCCGATGGACCGCTCCGCCAGGCCCTCCTCGATCGCCAGATGCGCGAAGGCTGGCGCGCCACTCTCCGCTACGCTGACGGAGCACCGCGCCTCGTCTCCATCACCGTCGCGCCCATGCTCACTGAGGGCTCTGACATCTGCGATCCCCGCGTCATGTACCTCATCCTCCTGCGACCCGCCGAAGAAGAGCCCGCCTGCTCGGATGTCGCCACCCCCTGTGCCGGAGCCGTCGCCTGCTCGCCCCCCATGCAGCGCATCTTCCGCCTCGTCGAGACTCTCCAGCACAGCGAGGCCTCCGTCCTCATCACCGGAGAGAGCGGCGCAGGCAAAGAAGTCGTCGCCCGCGCCATCCATCAGCACTCCCTGCGCAGCGCCGGACCCTTTGTCGCCGTCAACTGCGCCGCTCTGCCTTCTGAGCTGCTCGAGTCCGAGCTCTTCGGTCACGTCCGCGGCGCCTTCACCGGCGCCGTCCGCGACCGCTCCGGACGCTTCGAGCTCGCCTCCCGCGGCACCCTCTTCCTCGACGAAATCGGCGACCTGCCCCCGCTCCTTCAGGTCAAGCTCCTCCGCGTCCTCCAGGAGCACCGCTACGAGCGCGTCGGCGAAAGCCTCGCCCGCAACACCGATGCCCGCATCATCGCCGCCACCAACGTCGATATCCGCGCCGCCCTCCGTGACGGACGACTCCGCGAAGACCTCTACTACCGCCTCTGCGTCGTCCCCATTGAGGTGCCGCCTCTCCGCGAACGCCGCGAAGACATCCCCCAGCTCGCTCTCAACCTCCTCAACCGCGTCGCTGGCCAGCGCGGCCTCATGCGCCGAATCTCCCCGCAAGCCATGCGCCTGCTCCTCGACTATCCCTGGCCCGGCAACGTCCGCGAGCTCTCCAACGCCATGGAGTACGCTGTCGCCGTCTCCAAAATGGAAACCATCCTTCCTGAAGACCTCCCCGACGAGCTCGGCCAGTCCGCCTTCCGCGGCCACCTGCTCCACACCAGGGGTGTGCGCCACGCCGCCGCTCACCCCGCGCCGCCCACAGCCATCCCGGAGCAGGATCGACTGCGCGCGGCCCTCGAACTGCATCACTGGAAGAAAGCGGAAACCGCCAGAGCCCTCGGCCTCAGCCGCTCTACCCTCTGGCGTCGCATGCGCGAGCATCAGCTCGCCTGAGTCCTTCGTACGCTGAAACAAAACGTGTCACCCTGCGACGCCGCGTTGCAACAAATCGACGCAGCCCGCAGCGCACTCCCCGCAATTCCCCTGTTTCTCGCCCTCCGTCATTGGCATCCCTCGTGCTTTCACCATGGGTCGGAACTCTGCCCGGAAGCAAATCAACGGCCGCGGGCCACGGGCCTGCACCGCGTGCAAAGAAAGTCGGGCTGCGATTCCTTCGAGGAAAAATGCCGGTTGTCTGGGCAACAAGGAGAAGAATGCGGATGCACACATTTCAGATGTTTCAATTGAAGAGATTCTGGAGCAGAGTCCTGCCATCCACTGTTTCTGCTTTGGTTCTGTTAGCTGGCGGCGCAAGCTCGTATGCCACCAACGGCTACCAGTTCATCGGCGTGGGCCAATGCGCCATGGGCATGGCAGGCGCGGTGGTGGCGGCTCCCTGCGATCCCATGACCGCGATCAGCAACCCGGCCGGCCTGGCCTGGCTCGAATCGCAGACCGCCTTTTCGGGCGAAATCTTCAATCCGCTCCGCAGCGCCAACTTCGGCTTCGGCAGCATCGGCAGCAGCACCAATGTCTATGTCGCTCCGGCCCTGGGCTGGTCCGCTCCTGCCTTCAAGCCCAACATCTACTTCGGCGGCGGCATCTACGGCACCTCCGGCATGGGCGTCAACTACCTGCAGCCCAACACCCCCATGGGCACCATCCAGGCCTACAGCAGCCTCAACTTCATGCAGATGGCGCCTGCCGTGGCCTTCAAGTTCGATGACAAGCTCGCCGTCGGTCTCGCTCTCGACGGCGGCGCCGAGCAGATCTCCTTCAATCAGACCTTCGGCGGCCAGGGCTTCAATCTCAGCAGTCCCTCCTGGGCCTATGGCGTCGGCGCAACCGTCGGCGTTCTCTACAAGCGCAACAGCAAAGTCACCCTCGGCGCTTCGTACAAATCCGAGATGCTGTTTACCCGCGTCTACTGGAATGAGACCTCCGAGTTCATTCCCACCGGCGTTCAGGTCACGTCGCAGGGCATGCAGCCCGTCGGCGTCCAGGGCGGTCCGGGCACCTACAGCGCCCGTCTGAATTACCCGCAGCAGATCGCCTTCGGCGCAGCCTTCCACCCCACGACCAAACTTCTGATCAGCACGGAAGGCCAGTGGATCAACTGGCACAAGACCATGAACGAATTCAACGTCCATGGCCCGTGGACAGGAACCTCCTTCGTCTCGCTTCCCCTGCACTGGCAGAACGAATGGGTCGGCAACATCGGTGCCCAGTATGACACCGGCAAGTCCATGCAGTGGCGCGGCGGTTTCGTCTATGGCGGCAATCCCATCAAATCCGCCGACATGCAGGCCAACCTGATCATGCCCGCCATCGTCACCACCGGCATGACCTTTGGCGCCACACAGAAGCTGCCCATGCGCTGGAGCCTCACCGAGGCCCTCATGCACACCTTCAAGAACAGTGTCACCGATGGAACGCTCTTCAACCTGCCCCTGCAGCCGGTCAAGTCCTCCATGTCAGAGAACTCCATCGGCTTCCAGATCGGCTATTTCTTCTAGCGCGCTTCCGTTGCACCCTCTCTTGCGTTCAACCCTCAGCGCGGCTGCCTCGCCTCACAGGCAGCCGCGCGCAAGCGACTGAAATCTTCGCTGCGCACGCACAGCCTCGAACACTGCGCCTGCCGCTTCCTCATCCAAATTCTCTGACGCGCGACTGCAATCCCCGCGCACTACGCCCCAACTCGCAAATCCAGAAAATTCGCCCAGGTACAGCAGCCTTTGTATATAGTGCGTGGAGCGGCATCCCCGGCCCTGAGGTCAACCCATGGCGCGCCACATTCGTCCCACGCTGCTGCTGTTCGCGCTGTTCGTGTGCCACCCCGGCCTTATTTCTGCGCAAGCTACAGCTTCCTCCGCGCAGCCCGAGAGCGCGTCGATCATCACGCTCGGTCAGTCCATCGTTCCGCTCTACGGCCCGTGGAAGTTTCACATCGGCGACTCGCCCATGGACCCGAAGACGGGCAAGGCGCTCTGGGCCGAGCCGGATTTCGATGACTCAAAGTGGGAAGGGGTTGACCTGACACCCGTCGCCGGCCAAATCGATCCCTGGACCGGAGATGCGCGCTGGGTGAAGGGCTGGCAGGCAAGAGGGCATCAAGGCTACTGGGGCTGGGCCTGGTACCGATTGCGGATCACAGTGGCGGCGCAACCGGGAGAAGGAATGGCGATCGATGGGCCCGCCGATTCCAGCGACTGCTGGCAACTGTTTGCCAACGGGCGATGGCTCGGCAGCTTTGGCAAGTTCGACCGCCATGGAGCCGTGCAGCGGATCTACGCTCCCCGGCCATTGATGTTTCCCCTGCCACTCGCCGAAGACGCCGGGGGCGGAGGCGTGAGTGAGACGCTTGCCTTCCGTGTGTGGATGGGGCCCGGCAGCCTCGAGGATCCGGCGTCTGGCGGGTTGAACTATGCTCCGCTCCTGGTCACGCAAACTGCCATACAGGCACAATCACGCCTCGATTGGCAGCAGGCGCTTCTGGTCAGAGCCGACGAGGGAGCATACACCGCGTTTTTCTCGTTGCTCGCGATCCTGGCCGCGAGTCTTTTTCTGTTCGATCGGTCGGACCCGGTCTACCTTTGGGTGGCAGCCACACTGTTCATCTCGCCGGTGGGCTATTTGGGAACTACCCTCTGCGCAACTACAGATTGGCTCGACAGCCGGTCCATGGACGTCCTTGTCGACCTGCTGTCAGATCCCCTGCAGGCGGGTGGATGGACGATCGTGTGGTGGTATTGGTTCCACGCGCGGCGTCCCGTATGGACGCCGAAGGTTGTCGCCTGGCTTACGGGGATGTATGCGCTCTCCCTGACCGCGCAGACACTGCTTGCGAACTACGGCGTCGTTCTTCCTCATGGGCTCGGCAACTGGCTGGCCGGTGCATCCGCCTGGAGCAGCAACCTGACAAGGCTCGCCTTTGTTCTGGTGCTCGCTCTGGTCGTCTCAGCGGGCATTCGCAAGCAAGGCAAAGAGGGCTGGCTGGCTCTTCCTGTGGTGGTGAACATGGCGGTTGAACTCATGGTCCCTACCGCCTTCGGAGTGCGCGTCCTCTGGCGCTGGCATGGCATGAATCTTCTGATATGGGATCTGACGGACCCTCTCTTCGTGCTGGTCCTGGGCATTCTGATGCTGCGCCGGTTGCTGCATTCCCTTGAGCGCCAGCGCCAGATGGCTCTCGACGTCAAGCAGGCGCAGGAAGTGCAGCAGGTCATCCTGCCCGAGCAGCGCATCCATCATCCGGGCTTCGTCGTCGAAAGCGAGTACCGCCCCGCGCGCGAGGTCGGCGGCGACTTCTTTCAAATCATCCCGAACCAGACCGACAACAGTCTGCTCATCGTCGCAGGCGACGTCACCGGCAAGGGCCTCAAAGCCGGCATGCTCGTCGCGCTGCTCGTCGGGGCCATCCGCTCGACGGTCGATTGGACCAGGGAACCTGTCGCGATTCTCAAGGCGCTCAACCAGCGCCTCATCGGCCGTGGAGACGCCCAGGCCACCGGTCTTGCGCTGCGCATCGACCGCGACGGCAGCGTCGCCCTCGCCAACGCTGGGCACCTGCCGCCCTATCTCAACGGCGAGCCCCTCGCAATGGAGGGCGCATTGCCACTCGGCATCATCGCAGCCGCTGAGCCCTCAGTCATGAACTTCAAACTCCAGGCCAATGACAAGCTCGTGCTCGTCTCCGACGGCATCGCGGAAGCCACTGACGCCGCAGGCAACCTCTTCGGCTTCGAGCGCGTTCGCGAACTCCTCCGCGCATCTGGGTCCGCCGCCGAAGTCGCCCATGCCGCACAAATCTTTGGCCAGGAAGACGACATCAGCGTCATCACCGTTGCGCGTTCAGTCGCCACAGAGCCCGCGCTGGCCTGAGCCGCTCCAGCAAAGCGCCGCCACCCTGTCTCGCGTCGTCACCCGTTCGCCGCGTAGCCCATCCCCGTCAGCACGCCGCGCATGTACGCAAAGCTCTCCGTCACGCCCGGCATCGGGTCCTCGCCGTGAATCTCGTACTCCAGGTCCACCCATCCCGCATACTTGATCGCGATCAGCGCCTGAAAAATCTCCCGGATCGGCAGCTTGCCCTGGCCCACCGCCACCTGGCTCTCTTTCTCTTTCAGGTCCGCCAGGTCCTTCATGTGCACGTTGAACAGCCGCGGTCCCGCCGCGTGAATCGCCTCCACCACATCCACGCCCGCGCGCGCGCAATGCCCCACGTCGATGCAGCAGCCCATCCGCCGGTCCATCTGGCCCACGGCCTTCAGCACATCCAGCGGCGAGTGGTAGATCTTGTCCTCCGGCCCGTGGTTGTGAATCGCAAATTGAATGTCGTACTCCTGCACGAACCGCTCGATCCGCGGCAGCGCCTCAGGCAGCGGATCGCCCGCCACAATCACCTTCGCGCCCGCTCGCCGCGCGTACTCAAACTTCGCGCGAATATCCGCATCCTCATTCTTCGGGAAGTACACCGCGCCCACCGCATGAACATGGATGCCGTTCGTCGCGTAGTCATAGAGTGCGCGCGCCTCATCGGCCGGGTCCATCGGCAGATGGTTCTTCACGTCCTTCGCATTCAATCCCGTAAGCCGAAGCTCGCGCATATAGGCAATCAGCTGGGGCCGCATGAATTCACGAAAGGTATAGCTGGCAAGCCCCAACCGGATCGGCGCAGGTGCACCGCTCTCGGCGTGGGGCTCGGCGGGCGCAGCCGGGGCAGCCACTGCCGCTGCGGCAAAAGTCACGCTGCGCAGAAACGTACGACGACAAAGGTTCTTCTTCATCTGTGGATGGTCCCTTCACGAACCATCCCATTCCTAACAGACCAAGCCTCTGCTGCTCAAGGTCTCCGCTACGCTCCACCGCATCTCATTCGTAGCGCAGTGCCTCAATCGGATCCATGGATGCCGCCTTCCACGCCGGATAGATCCCGAATACCAGTCCAATCGCGCACGCCACAAGGAAGGAAATCAGAACCCACGTCGCCGAGAGCGCCGCGTGCAAAAACGACACCGCAAAGTGCAGAATCAGCGTAAACAGCGCACCCGCCAGAATCCCCGCCAGGCCGCCCACCATGCACAGCGTCACTGCCTCCAGCGTGAACTGCAGCAGGATATTCTTCCGCGTCGCGCCGATCGCCTTCCGCACCCCAATCTCCCGCGTCCGCTCCGTCACGCTCACCAGCATGATGTTCATCACGCCCACGCCGCCCACCATCAGGCCCACCGACGACACCGCCACCATGAAAAGAAACAGTCCGCCCGTCAGCTGGTTCCACAGCCGCGTCAGCGAGTCCGGCCCGAAGATCGCAAAGTTGTCGTCCTGATTGGACCGCAACCCCCGCCGCACCCGAAGCAGATTGCGAACCTCCTCCACCACCAGCGGCTTGTTTGCCTGTTGGTCATACTTCACCACAATCCAGTAGTCCTTGATCTCCGGATGTATCTTGTGGAACGTCGTGATCGGAAAATACGCCGAGTTGTCCTGCGTGTTCCGCCCGCTCCCAAACGGCTGCGGCTGCACGTCCAGCACTCCGATCACCGTGAAAATATCCCCCCGGCACTCCACATCCTTGCCCAGCGGCGACCCGTCCGGAAACAGGTCCGCCGCCGCATCGTGGCCCAGCACCACCACGTTGGCCGAGCGCTGCTCCTCAGCATCCGTCCACATCCGCCCTTCCAGCATCTCGATGTCTGTTACGTCCTTGACCGCCGAGGTGCTGCCGTTCAGAATCGTGTTCTGGATCGAGTGGCCGCCCGCCTTCATCGACACATCGCCCACCCCAGTCTGGAAGTTCTGTGAAGTCAGCTCCGGGTCCACCGCCGCCACGTGCGGCAGCGCGCGCATCGCAATGCCATCTTCAAAGGTGAGCTGCTTGCGGTTCAGCTCCTCGGTCGTCGGCCGCTTGCCGAACGGCTCAAACCGGAACACCCACAGATCGTTCGTTCCCAGCGAGTTCACAAACTGCGCGATATTCGTATTCAGCCCGTTGATCGCCGACGAAATCAGAATCACCGTCGAAATGCCGATCGAGATGCCCAGGATCGTCAGCCCTGAGCGCAGCTTGTTCTTCCGCAGCGTGTCCAGTGCCAGCTTCACTGATTCTTTTGAGTCGCTCAGTCGCATCGTTATAGCTCCGCCCGCAGCGCCACGATCGGATCCAGCTGCGCTGCCTTGTGCGCCGGATACACCCCGAAAAACAAGCCCACCGCCGTCGCGACAAATAGACTCAGCAGTATCGACCACACCTGCACCACCGACGGGAACGCGATCACCAGCGTAATCGCCTTCGCCACGGAGATGCCGGCGATCACCCCGATCACCCCACCCACCAGCGACATCGTCGCCGACTCAATCAGAAACTGCAGCAGAATATCCTGCCGCCGCGCGCCCAGCGCCTTCCGTACCCCGATCTCCCGCGTACGCTCCGTCACGCTCACCAGCATGATGTTCATGATCACAATGCCGCCCACCACCAGCGAAATCCCTGCAATCGCCACCACCACCGCGCCAAAGTTATTCAGAATCCGCCCCAGCAGATTCTGGAAGGTCGCACTCGTGTCCACCGTAAAGCTGTCCGGCGCATCCGGCGCAAGGTGCCGCCGCACCCGCATCAGCATTCGCAGCTCGTCCTGCACCGCGTCAATCACCGCCCCGCCGCCGCCCGCGTCCACATAGATTTCCAGCGAGTCGTGCGCCCCGTACTGCGCCAGGAACGCCGTCAGCGGAACCGCCACCCAGTTGTCCATGCTCCGGCCAAACATCTTGCCCTGCGGCTCGCCCACCCCGATAATTCGGTAGGGCTCGCCATCCACGCGGATCTCCTTGCCCAGCGGATCCCCAGGCCCCAGCATGTTGTCCACAATATCGGATCCCACCACCGCCACATGTGTGCTGTGCTCGTCCTCGCTCTCCGTAAATCCTCGCCCCAGCGCGATGTTCAGGTTTGAGATTGCAGGCATCGTCCACGTCCACCCGCGAATCTCCGAGTCCGTCGTCGACTGCTTCCCGTAGACCACGCCGCCCGTCTTCGTCTGAGCCGCACCCGCGGATACACAAAGCCGGCAGTTCGCCAGAATGGACTTGTAATCGTCCAGCGTCACGTTCCGGCGCTTCTGAAACTCCAGATACTCCTGGATCGTGATAAACGTCTGCGGCATCTTGCTGATCGTCACCACGCTCGCCCCATAGGTGTTGATCTTGCTCGTTACAAACGACTTCGCTCCGTTCGTCAGCGTCACCACGGCAATCACAGACGCCACCCCGATCACCACGCCGATCAGCGTCAGGATGCTCCGCATCTTGTTCGCCCACAGCGCCTGCAGCGCCAGCTTCACACCTTCCAGCAGTTCCATACCTTCTAGCTATCCTGTCTCAGCGCCATCCGCACTGGCCCTCCGGCTCTTCCGCCTTGGCCCGGCCCCGTGTACCCAGTCTATGCAAACACAAGCCCCACAGGGATACCTCACCGGCCATCCCCATCCGTGCCCCCCGCGCGCAACAAAAAATGGGGCTCCCGGCGACATATCCGCGACGCCGGGATAAAGGCCAAAGGCCGCCCCGCCGGTGCGGAAGGTCACATGAGAGTTGAAAATCGCGCCGGTATTCCTTGGACGTGCGAGACCCGTCCCAAGCCGCAGACTTCTTCCACCATCTATACGCCAACCGGCCCCGTCCCGGTTCCTAACCGCTGACCTTTTTCACGTCGCCTCAAAGCCGCCGCCATCCATAGCCGCCTGATCCGCAACCCCTTACCGCCCCGGTCTTCCAAACCCTGCCGCCGATCGACTTAACGCTTCAAAGCCGTGTCGGCCCTCACCCGCGCGGTCAGCCGCATGCCCGGCGTAATCTCCACGTCTTCCCCTCGCGGCAGCGCACCCGCCACATGCACCAGGGACGCGTTCGCAATCCTCTGCTGCGCCGCCTCCGGGTCTGGAGCGGCCAATGTCAAAGTCGCCGCCAGCGGAACCGTCACATCGCCGGCCGTCAGCGACTGCACCTGAAACACCAGCTCGCCTTGCTTGCCGTTCGGCCCGGCTCGCTCCACACGCGTCAAAACTGCCTTCGCCGTGCTCCCCTTGGCCGCGATCACCGTGCCTCCGGAGATCACATCCTCGTCGAGCAGCAGCGCCACCGGATCCCCCACCTGCGCGTCGTCTGAGCCGAGATCGGCATGGGTCACCAGGCGCAGCTCTGTCCCCTGGCGCAGAACTCCATCCGGCGCGGCCACACTCTGCTGCAACGGTCCCGCTCCAGACACCGCATAGCTCGCCACGGCAATCCTGCTCGGCAGCTTCTGCGGCTCCACGGCGATCGCCTGCAAACGCATGCTGGCGCCAACGTGAATCGGCCCGGCGTACCGCGCCGAATCCACCGTCGGCGTCCAATCATCCGTCGTGTAATAGATCTGCGCATCCTTCGACGCGCTCGCGATGCTCACCTCATACCCGGTCGCCGCATCTCCAGAACCAATCGAGAACACCGGCGGCGCCGCACACCCGCAATCCGGAAGGGCGCGCGGCGCGTCCGCAACCTGAACCGCGTCCGCCGCAGGCGCCGCTCCCTCCATGCCGTGCGCAGAGAGCGGATTGACGCCTTTGCCCTGCGTCCCCAGCGCCTGCACCGATGTCTTGTTGATCTGCACCGTCTCGGTCATCACTTGCGCAATACCGGACGGCCCCAGGACTACTCCGCACAGCACAACCAGGACAAGGTGAGTGGATCGCATCCAAACCTCCCGCACCCGAGACTCGACCAGTTCAGCAGAATCCACAAGCATGTGCAAGCCCTGCGCACGCCAGCCCTCCGCGCCGCACTCCCCTCACCGCCCCGAGCTGCCAAACCCTTTCGCCGCCCGCGCTGACTCCTCCAGGCTCTCCACTTCCTCCACAAGCCCCGTCCGCACCGGCACCGGAATCATCTGCGCGATCTTCTCGCCCGCCTGCAGCACCACCGCCCCATCGCCCAGGTTCGTCATCAGCACCAGAATCTCGCCGCGATACCCCGCGTCAATTACCCCGCCTGTCGTCGCCACGCCCCGCGCCGCCATCGACGACCGGTCCCGCACCAGCAGTCCGAGCGCTTCGCCCGTTTGCGGATCGCGCGCCTCCACCGCAATCCCCGTCCGCACCCGCACCGTCGCCCGCGGTCGTAGCACCACACCCTCCAGGGCAAACACGTCATAGCCCAGATCCTCGCCCGGATGCGCCACCTCCGGCAGCCGGGCCCCGTCTTCCAGCAACTTCACTCGCAACATGTGTCGATGGTAGCAGCGGCGCAAGCCATCGCAGCAGGCCCGCATCTCCGCTGACCCACCTCCCGCCTCCGTGGTCCACACCCGCTCATCACTCTCTGGTCCGCCCGCTCGCCGTTTTGTCCCCCAAAAATGGTCAGCCCCGGCGAGCATCGCCCGCCAGGGCTGTCATTTGCAAAATTCGGCAGTCGGACCTGTAAGCCGAATTCTGTCGTGTGCGGTCATTCCTCTAGGCCAAGCGTTACCGCTTGCGCTCATCAGCGACCTACCCGGAGGTTTCGGCAATGGCTCGAGCCGCCTTGCCGCATCGGGCCGATGCGGTGCCTCGCCTGGCTCTTGGCGAAAGCTTCCCTCCCTATTTGGTCTTGCTCCGTGTGGGGTTTACCCTGCCCCCGGCGTTACCGCCGGAGCGGTGCGCTCTTACCGCACCTTTTCACCCTTACCCCGGCACCGCGCACGGCCGCCAAACAAACTTAGGCGGACCGGCCCGGGATCGCCCTCGTAACGAGGGGTAGTCGAGGCGGTATCCTTTCTGTGGCACTGGCCGTCCACGGGCCTTCAAGCCCGCGTCCCGGACGTTATCCGGCACACTGCCCTGCGGAGTTCGGACTTTCCTCCCCCGGACCTCGCGCAAACGATGTCCGGCAGCGACCGCCCGGTCCTCCTGCCATCTCCAGTCTACCGCGAATCCCCGCCCTCACTCCGCCAGCTTCACCACCATCTTCCCCACATTCCCCGCGCCGGGGTGCAGCAGGTCCATCAGCGCCCCCGGAGCCGCCTCAAGACCCTCCACCACCGTTTCCCTGCTCGCCAGCTTGCCCGCCTCCAGCGCCGGCAGCGCCTCGGCCAGAAACGCCGGCAGCTCCTTCATGTGGTCCGACACAATAAAGCCTTCCAGCCGCAGCCGCTTGCCAATCGCCACCGTCAGGTTTCGCGGACCAGGCACCGGCGTGTTGTAGTTTGCAATGCCCCCGCACAGCGCCACCCGCCCAAAGTCGCGCAGCGCATACAGCGCGGCCTCCAGTTGCGGCCCGCCCGTGTTGTCAAAGTACACATGAATCCCCTCCGGCGCACCCCGCTTCAGGTGGTCCAGCGGCGCGCCATCCAGATAGCTGAACGCGTAATCCACCTTCAGTTCCTCGCGCAGGTACTCGACCTTCGCCGCGGAGCTCGCGCTTGCCACCACCCGGCACCCGTGCAGCCGCGCCAGTTGGCAGGCCGCGCCGCCCACCGCGCCCGCCCCCGCTGACACAAACACGGTCTCGCCCGCCTTCAGCCCCGCAATCTTGAACAGTCCCACCCACGCCGTCAGCCCCGTAATCCCCAGCACGCCCAGATACGCCGACGCCGCCGCGCGGCTCACATCCACCACCTGCAGCCGGGCCGCCGCAGCCACAAACACCTCGCGCCATCCCAGAAAACTCAGCACATGCGTCCCCACCGGCAGAGACGCATCCCTCGACGCAATCACCCGCCCCACCGCCGTGCCCTCCAGCGGCTTGCCGATCTGAAACGGCGGCACGTACGACCGGCCTTCATTCATTCGCCCCCGCATGTACGGGTCCACGGACATGCACACATTGCGCACCAGCACCTCGCCCGGTCCCGGCTCGGGCACCTCCACCGTCGCAAAGGTAAAATTCTCCGCCGTCGGCGCTCCCTGCGGGCGGCTGGCTAAACGAACTTCATGGCTCTCGATTGGCATCCCATTCTTCCTTCCGGAAATCCGCGTCCAGCATAGCGCACGCCGCTCCCCACACGCCGCCCGCCCGGCCGCGCCACCCCACTGCATACCATGGCGTCTCCGCAGTACAATACCCCGCAGCTGTTTTACTAAGGAGACAAGCTCTTCATGCCGCACACCTTCGCTCTCCCTGTCGCCGGGTCCCGCTCTGCGTCCCCCGTCTCGCTTGCCGCTCTCATTGCCTGCCTTGTGTGCTTCGGTCCGGCCGCTGGCCGCGCACAGTCCGCCGCGCCGCCAGCACCCGTCCACGGCATCGCCGTCGCCAATATGGACCCCGCCGTCAAGCCCGGCGACAACTTCTACCTCTACGCCAACGGCGCCTGGATCGCCCGCACCCAGATTCCCGCCGACCGCGCCGCCTACGGCGTCTTCACTCTTCTCAGCGACCTCAGCACCAGGCGCACCAACCAGATCATCGAAGACGCGGCAAAATCCAACGCTGCCGCCGGTACCAACGCCCGCAAAATCGCTGACCTCTACAACTCCTATATGGACGAGAAGGGCATCGAAGCCCTCGGCCAGGCTCCGCTCCAGTCCCACCTCAAGGAGATCGCCGCCATCCGCGACCGGCGCGAACTCGCCCTGGCCCTCGGAAAATCCCTCCGCGTCGATGTCGACATGCTCAATAACACCCACCTCACCACGCCCAACCTCTTCGGCCTCTGGGTCGCGCCCGGCTTCAGTGACTCCGACCACTACGTGCCCTACCTGCTCCAGGGCGGACTCGCTCTGCCCAACGCCGACTACTACCTCACCGACAGCGACGCCATGAAGCAGATTCGCGAGCGCTACACCGCCCACGTCACCACCCTCCTGCGCCTCGCCAGCTTCGACCATCCCGACCAGCGCGCCGCCGCCGTCATCGCCCTCGAAACCTCCATCGCCAAGACCCACCTCAGCATCGCGGAGATTGAAGACATCCAGAAGGCCAACAACCCCTGGTCTCGCGCCGACTTCACCCACAAGGCTCCCGGCCTCGACTGGACCGCCTTCTTCGATGGCGCCGGCCTCACCCACCAGCAGCAGTTCATCGTCTGGACCCCCACCGCCGTTACCGGTGAAGCCACCCTCGTTGCCTCCACCCCGCTCAACGTCTGGAAAGACTGGCTCGCCTTCCATCTGATCGACCGCTACTCCGGCGTTTTGCCTGCCGCCTTTGCCGAGGAGGAGTTCAGCTTCTTCGGCAAAACCCTCTCTGGCGTCCAGCAGCAGCGTCCCCGCTGGCAGCGTGGCGTCTCCGTCGTAAACGCCTACCTGGGTGACGCGGTCGGCCAGATCTACGTCCAGCAGTACTTCCCGCCCGAGGCCAAAGCCCGCGCCCAGGCCCTGGTCGCCAATCTCATCGCCGCCTTCCACAAGCGCCTCGACGCCCTCGCCTGGCTCGCGCCAACCACCCGCGCTGAGGCCCACGCCAAGCTCGACACCCTCTACGTCGGCATCGGTTACCCCGAGAAGTGGATCGACTACTCTGCTTACGATGTCCGCTCCGGCGACGCCTTCGGCAACGCCTGGCGCGCCAGCACCTTTGACACGCAACGCTGGATCGCCCGCCTCGGCACCTCCGTCGATCGCCACGAGTGGTGCATGACCCCGCAGACCGTCAACGCCGTCAACATGCCCCTGCAGAATTCGCTCAACTTTCCCGCCGCCATCCTGCAGCCGCCCTTCTTTGACAACGACGCCCCCGACGCCTTCAACTACGGCGCCATCGGCTCCATCATCGGACACGAGATCAGCCACACCTTCGACGCCGAGGGCTCCGCCTTCGACGACAAGGGCCGCGTCCGCAACTGGTGGACTCCCGCCGACCACGCCCACTTCGACGACGAAGCCCGCAGCCTCGCGCAGCAGTTCGACACCTACGAGGTCTTCCCCGGCCTCCACGTCAACGGCAAACAGACGATCGACGAAAACATCGCCGACCTCGGCGGCATCGCCGCGGCTTATGACGGCTTCCACGCCGCGCTCAAGGGCGCAGATGCGCCCGTCCAGAACGGCTTCAACGGCGACCAGCAGTTCTTCATCGCTTTCGCACAAAACTGGGGCTCAAAAACGCGCGACGCCAGCCTGCGCAATCAGGTCATGCTTGACCCCCACGCCCCCGGCCAGTTCCGTGCAGAAACCGTTCGCAACTCCGACGCCTGGTACAAGGCCTTCAACGTCCAGCCCGACGACAAGCTCTACCTCGCCCCCGACCAGCGCGTCCGCATCTGGTAACCGCGTTCGGGGACTAAACCGCTTTGGGAAACTAAGTCTCTTTTAGATACTGAATTGCTTTCGCGTGACCCGCCTTCGCTCATGAACGCGAGCGCAGCGGTTAAGGTGGGAATTGAAGCACTTACCCAGCCTCAACCCCGGGTGCCGGGTGCCCCATTCAAGGCGCATGCGCAACATGTGTCTTGAGTGGGAAAGCCGGGTGCCCCATCCATGACGTCCGCAATGCGGGCGGCATGGGTGGGAAACCACAGACCCTGACCCGCCCGGTGCTCCCACTCACTTTCCTCGCCCCGTCAGCTCCCGCAGAATCTCCGCCTCACGCTCGCGATACGGCCGCCCGTCCGCGTAAAACACATCGTGAAACCAGATCGGCGGCTGCTCCAGCACATACGGCCGCTGCCAGGAGTCCCACGGCAGATACGTCTGGCTCTTGCCCGCCACCAGTCCCCAGTTGATCGCGCCCACGTGATATTTCTTTGCCACCGGCAGCACCGTGTCAAACGTGCTGCCCGCCCCCCGCGCCATATACTCCGTTGCAATCAGCGGCCGGTGAAACTGCTCCAGCAGCTTCACGTGCGCCTCAAAATCCTCCGGCCATCCGTAGTTGTGGAAGCTGATGATGTCCGACTGCTCCACCTGCACCCGCGCCATTGGCGGCATCTTGTCCAGCGCACTCCAGTCCCCATGCCACACCCCGCTCGTCAAAGGCTGCGTCGGATGCTCCGCCCGCGCCCACGCGTACACCTGCGGCAACAGAGCCAGCACCAGCGCAACCTTGTTCTTCGGGTCCTCTTTCTCATACGACCCGCCATTCGTGTTGTCCGGCTCGTTCCACACATCCCACGCCAGAATCCGCGGGTCGTTGGCGAAGTGCCCCACCACGCCCTTCACATACTTCTCAAGCCGCGGATACTGCGCCGGATCTGCCAGAATCTCCGCGCCCGGCGCCTGCACCCATCCTGAGTTATGCACTCCCGGAATCGGCGGATGTTGCGGCCCCAGCTTCGGATACGGGTCCCAGCACGAGTCGAACAGCACAAACACCGGCCGGATCCGATGCCGCGCCGCAATCGTCAGAAACGTATCCATCCGCTGTGTGAATCCCTGCGGATCCTGCTCCCACGCCAGGTTGTGCAGAAACACCCGCATCGTATTCATTCCGATGCCCTGCGCCCATCCCAGCTCGCGATCGATCGTGGTCGGGTCAAACGTCTCCGCCTGCCACATCTCCAGCTCGTTGATCGCTGTCGAGGGCAAGAAATCCGCGCCCACCGGCCACGCCTGTTGCGCATACCAGGCATTCGCCTCAGCTTCCGTCCATCGCTCTTGCGCATTCATACGCGGCACTACGGCTAGTACAAGCGCCAGCGCCACCGCGCTGCGAAGCGTCGTGGCAGGCCCTTTGTGAGCTATTTCGCCAAACAACCGGATCAGTGAATGCATGGGAACCTCGCTTTGCAGCATCTGAATTCTACTTGGCCTTCTCCAGGTCCGCCGCCTTGGCCCGTTCCGCCGTAGCTTCCTCGGTTCGCCCCTGCCGTTCATAGGCAATCGCCAACTGCGTGTGTGCCTCGGCAAAGGTCGGGTCGGCAGCAATGGATTCCTGGTACCGCGCCACTGCATCCGCAACCTGACCGCGCAGCATCAGCTGATTGCCGGCGTTCATGGCAAAGTTGGCCCGCTGCCGGCTCACCGCGCCTCGCGCCAGCACCGCGCCCTCACGCCGCAGCTCCACGGCCCGGCCGCGCAGGTCCTTCATCTGCGCGCGCAACTCCGCGGCCTTCTGCGCATTGCCCGCCGTCTCCGCCGCATCTGCCTCGGTCGACAGGTTCGCCGCTTCTTCCGCCAGCACGCTCGCCAGCGTCACTCGCGGCCCCGGCTGCCCCGGCAGCAGCGGTATCGCTTTTCCCAGCGCCTCCGCGGCCTCCGGCAGCCGCGAGTCCTGCTTCAGCGTGCTGCCCAGAATCGCCCACGCATCGCCGTTCTCCGGGCGCAGCGCCACCGCCTTCCGCAGCTCCACCACCGCCGCATCCAGCCGCCCCATCTGCATCAGCAGAATCCCCAGCGTATACGGCGGATCCTGCAGCGTCGGATCCATCTCGCCCGCGCGCGTCAGCTCCGCGATCGCGTCCTCGTACCGGTCTTTGAACTTGTACGCAAGCCCCAGGTCGTAGTGCGTCTGCGAGTCGCTCGGGTCGATCGCAAGCGCCTTCTGGAAATCCCCGATCGCCTCGTCAAACGCCGAAAGCTGCACATGCGCCACACCCAGGTCTTTGTAAATCGTCGGATCCTGAGGAGCCGCCGCCTGCGCCTGCGCAAAGGTGGCCAGCGCCTCCTTCGCCTGGCCCGTCATCGTCTCAGCCAGGCCAAGATTCGTCAGCGCCGTCACATTGCGAGGATCGCTCGCGAGCACCTGCTGGAAGAAGGGAATTGCTTCCTGCTGCCGCCCCAGCCGCTGCAGCGCCATACCCGTCTCCAGCGCCGCGCCCGGCGGCGGGGGATTCAACTTGAGCGCCTGCTGAAACTCCGCGATTGCCTCATCATCCTGACCCGCTGCCGCCAGCGTCCGCCCATACTCCAGCAGCGCATCGCCGTTCGGCGGCGTCGCCTGCGCCGCAGCCTGCAGAGTCGCCAGCGCATCCGGCATCTCATGCTGCTCGCGCTCCAGCACCCCCAGATGAATTCGCGCCGGCATGTATCCAGGGTCCACCTTCAGTGCCTGTTCAAAGCGGCCCCGCGCATTCTCCCACTGCTGCTCTTGCGCATAGAGCGAGCCGATCGCATCGTCCAGCGCCGCGCTTCGCCCCACCAGCGCTTCCTCGGCCATGAACTGGCTCATCGCCTCGTCCGGCCTGCCCGCTGCCGCCAGCGCCCGCCCATAGCCCTCATAGAACTCCGCGCTCAACGCCGGCTGCCCCGGCTGCCCCGCCAGCTTCAGAGCCGCGGCATAGTGAAGCAGCGCGCTCGGCATCTCACCCGCCTGCACGCAGGCCTGCGCCAGCGTCTCTTCATTCCCCAGATCGTCAGGCTTGATCTTTTCCGCGGCCATCAGTTCGGCAATCGCGTCCCGCGGCTTGCCCTGCTCCAGCAGCACCGCGCCCAGCGCTTCATGGCCCTCGGCTATCTGCGGAGCCAGTCGCACCACCTCGGCAAACTTCTTCCGCGCCTCTTCCAGGTTGCCGCTATCCCGTGCCGCCACACCCGCGTGAAACGCCGCATCCGCCCGCTTCAGCGGCCGGGGCGTCTTCACCGGCGTCGTTTGCGCCGCCAGCCACAGCGGCAGCGCCAGCAGCACACTCAGCCATCCCGGCCGCGTCCGGCCCCAAGCCGCAAGCATTGCTTACTTCTCCGCCGGCTTGGGATCGTTCTGGTGCTGCAGGTCCACCACCGTCCTGAACTCGCGGTTGGCCGCCGCCACCTGCCCCACCGCCCTGTACGCCTGTCCCAGCAGATTGTGCGTCACGTAATTCGAGGGGTCCATCCGCTCCGCGTGGTCCAGGTAGTGCAGCGCCTGGATCGGCTGCTTCAGCTTCAGAAACGTCTCCCCCAGCAGAATGAAAGGCTCCGTTGAATACGGATTCAAGAGCACCGCGCGGTCCAGCGCCTGTTGCGCGCTGTCATTCGCGCCGCTGCGCAGATACGCATCGCCCAGCCGGCTGTAGAGGTCTGCATTCAGCGGATTCAGCTTGCGTTCGGCCTCAAACTCACGCACTGCTCCCGGCACATCGCCCCGTGACAGCGCCACCTCGCCCAGCAGCTCGTGCGCCAGCGGCAGTGTTGGATTGAGGCCCAGAGCCTTGCTCGCTTCCGCCCCCGCCTCGTCGCGCAGCTCGCGCCGCAGAAACATCCGCCCCGCCAGCAGATACGCTTCCGGCGAGTCCGGCCCAAAGCCAAACTGCCGCGCAAACGCGTGGCGCGAGTCGTCGTACCGCTGCACATCCGCATAGCACAGCGCCAGCACATAGTCCGGATCGATATTCGCGCTCTGCACCTTGGCCTTCGCCTGCTCAAGAAAGGGAATCGCTGCCTGAATCTGCCCCAGACGGAACAGGCTCACCCCGTGCATTTCAATGGATTCGCGATCGTTCGGATCCTGCGCCGCAGCCTTGCTGAAGGCCGCAATCGCCTCCGTGAACTGCTCGCGCTGGTAGTCGATGATCCCCCGCAGCCGCTCCGCGCCCGCCGGCTCCGGCGTCTGCGCCGCCAGTTGATCCAGTTGCGCCATCGCCTGGTCCAGCCGTCCGCGCCCCGCCAGCTCCCGCGCCGTTTCAATCGTCACCGGAGCCGCGGCCCCTGCCGTCCCCTGGCCGCCGGACTGCGCCGCTTGCGCCCCGCCTGCAACACCCGAAACAAGAAAAATCAATGCGCTTGCTAAGATCCGTGACATATCCGCCCTGCTCTTGCAGTGTAACTCTGCGCTCCGGCGCAACCGCGTGCCCGCCCTCACACACCCTCGTTCTCCGCGGGCGACGCCCGCCCTGCAAAAAAATTGAGGGGAGCCGAAGCCCCCCTCTAGTTGTGTTGCGGCTCCTCGCGCGGAGTTAGAACATGACGCGCATGGAGAACTCAAGCTGACGCGGTCCGCAATCGCCGTTCGGGAAGCATCCTGCTCCTTCACTGGAAATCGTGCCGGTCGACTCAATGTTGCCGCTGGGGTTGCCTGGGTTGATGTGGTTGAAGGCATTGAAAGCATCCATGCGGAAGTTCGCCATGATGTTCTCATGAATTGTGAAAGCCTTCGTGATCGCCAGGTCCGTGTTGAACAGCGACGGCCCGAAGTATGTATTGCGGCTCACGTTGCCTATCGTGTCCAGGCCGGGATTGACGAAAACGCCCGTGCCCGGATCGGTCAGCAGGTCCTTGGTCTGCGGTTGATAGTACGTGCGCGTACCTACGCCGCCTGAACCCGGCGTGAAACCGGTCAGGCTGGTCTTCATCCGCGCTCCACCAGCCGCGCTCGGCCAGTTCGGTGCACTTCCCGGGACATTCGAACCCGCCTCGTTGTAGCTGAGCGAGTACGGCAAGCCGCCCGCCCAACTGAGAACGCCGCTGAGTTGATAACCGCCGATGAGCAGGTCGGTCACCCGGTTGACCCCAGGAGCAAACTGCTTGCCCTTGCCGAACGGCAGGTCATAGCTGCCGTACATGGTTAGTTGCTGGTCGCGCGTGTTGCTGTCGCGGCCATGGGTAAGGCTGTGGCTCCATGTGTAGTAGCCCGTTTGTTCGTCGAACGCGCTTGCCCACTGATAGTTCGCCGTGTACGCAAGGCCCTTGGCAAGCTGCTGCGCCAGGGTCACCTGCAGAGCGTCGAACTCTGTGTTCTGGTTGTTGCCGTCGTACTGGATGCTGTTTGTCCAGCCGCACATGCCGGGCCCCACAAACGGCTCGTTCGGCGTTGCGTAATTGGCGTCCTTGCAAGCCGGCAGGCTGTACCCGTAGTAGCGCTGCAGGAAGTTCGAAGTGCCTGTTCCACCGTTGGCGGCGATGGTGTTTCCCGCAACCGTCGGATCGTAGTGCAGCGTCTGACCGCCAATGCCATAGGTTCCAGGCAGTGTGATCGCCGCTTCATTCGGGTTTGTGCTGTTGCCGTCTCCGTCACCCAGCGTGTGGGTGCCCTTGTTGCCTACGTACGCCAACGTCAGCGTCAGGGTCGGCGTCAGCGCGCGCTGCACGCTCAGGTTCCAGGCATCGATCGTCGGGAAGTTGAGCGGGTTCGGACGAACCTTGGTCGAAACCTGCGAACCGGGGTTCGGCAGCAGGCCATTGGCTGGAACCGCAGGCATTACGTTGGCGGCTGGCCCTTGCGCCAGCGTGAACGCCACCGTCGTCGGGGTGGGTTGGTTGATCTGCTGGTTGGCCAGAACCGGCAGGTTCTGGGTCACCGTGTGGCCGAAGATCGAGCCGAACACACCGGTGTCAAAGCTGCGTCCATAGCCGGCGCGGACCACAGTCTTCGTGCCAAGTTGGTACGCAACGCCAATACGCGGTGCGAACATCTTGCTGAACTGGATGCCCCAGCCCATGTCCGACGGAATCCCGCCGATGCCGGCTACGTGCAGGTAGCCGTCGTTCAGGTTCATCAATGCACCGTTGCCCGGCGCGTTCACTGTCTCGGGGAAGTAAAGCTCATACCGCAGACCCAGGTTCAGTGTCAGGTTATGCGTCGCGCGCCACGTGTCCTGCGCATAGAAGAACGTGCGCTTCTGGAATTCCTTGGCGTTGGTGTTGGTGGAGACGTACCGGTTGTAGCTCGTCACGTCGCCCAGCATGTAGGTGGCCCAGCCGAGGCCGCCTTGCGTGGCGGCAGACTGGTTCGATGTGGCGTCCGCGTTGAAGTTCAACAGGCCGTCACGGTCGTTGTCGGAAGGCACGCGCAGGTTGCGCCCGTAGCGCAGGTCCGCACCCGCCTTGAAGGAGTGATTGCCGACGATCTTGGTCCAGTTGTTCACAACCTGGAACTGATCCTCGCGCTCGGTCAGCGGACAGTTGCAACGGTTTACACCCAGACCGTCACCGAAGACCGGGCTGCCCTGCGTTCCGCCGGAGCCGCCTGGAACCTGGCCAATGAAGAAGCCCGGCGAGCCGCCCGTGAAATAGGTGCCGAAGTTAATTCCGGGAATGCCAATCGTATTGGCAAGCTCGGCGCTCTGGTCGTGCTTGGTGTCAATGATGTTATAGCGGTAGTACGCCAGGCGGAAGTCCGTCAGCAGTTTCGGGTTGATGGCAATATCCATGCCCGAGGCCAGACTGTCGTTGGCGCCGTTCGAGTTGCCGCCATAGTTGTTGATGCCGAAGCCCGGGCCACCGGCCGTGCCGAACATCACCGCGCCCGACAGCACGTCCGTGAACCGCGAGAAACGCTCGAAGGCATGCATCGTCTCGCTCAGCGAATAGTCCACGCGCTCCGTCCACTGGTTGCTGTTGAACAGACCCGTGCCGTTCGCGTGATAGTTCGAGTCCAGTCCGCCAACCGATCCGGTCTGGTTCGGAGTCACGCCCTTCGTGTAGGGCTCAAGATACTTCAGGAACGCAAGCGACTGCGCAGAAAGCCTCCCGGCCGGAATCACGTTGTTCGGGAACGGTGTTGGCGTGCCCGTCGAGTTGTCGTAGATAATGCCCGCCGCGCCAAGCTGGGTCAGGTATTCGCTGAAGTCCGCGCCTGGAATGCCGCTCGGACCGGTCTGATTGCCCAATGCCGTCTCTGTCAACAGGTTCGTGGGCAGTGTGTCGGTGGCCGCCGTGCCAACCTTCTGGCGCTGCCCTTCATAGTTCGCAAAGAAGAACGCCTTGTTCTTCAGAATCGGGCCGCCGATCGAACCGCCCATGCGGTTTTTCAGTCCCGGTGGAATCGAGCCCGGCGCCTGGCTGAATGGATCGCGGGCCAGGTTCGCGTTGCCCGTTCGGAAATCGTACGCGTCGCCGTGGAAGCTGTTCGTGCCCGACTTCGTCTGCGCCGTGACCACCGCCGAAACCGCCTTGCCCAGCTCGGCGTCGTAGTTCTGCGTCGTGATCTTCGTCTCCGTCACCTGGTCCAGCGACGGGTTGATCACGATAATGCCCAGAATCGGATCCTGGTTGTCCGTGCCGTCCAGCTCAAACGCCGTGCCGCCGAAGGCCTGCCCGTCCACCTGAATCTGGCGGGATCCCTGCGGGTTCTCATCCGCCGCGTGCGACCAGCCCAGAAGCTGCGCGCCCGGCAGAAGCAATTGCAGGTTGGTAAAGTTCTGGTCGCCGACCGGCAGGCTGGATACCTGCTGCTGATCGAACACGGTCGAAATGTCGGCGCGATCGGTCTTAAGCTCTGGCTGCTGATCTGCATTCACCGTCACCGTCGTGTCCGCGGCGCCGATCTCCATCGTGGGATCGATACGCGGAGCCGTGTCGGCCTCGACGGAAATGCCCTTCGCCACAAAAGCCTTGAAGCCCTTGGCCGTCACTGACAGGTCGTACACGTCGGGGATGAGATAGGGAACTTTATAGTCGCCGGATGCGTTGGAGGTGGTGGTGACGACGGTGCCCTTGGCCTCGTCCTTCACCGTGATCTGGGCGCCCGGTATGGCCGCCCCAGTCGAGTCCGACACAGTCCCGAAAATCGATCCGTAGACCGACTGGGCTCTGGCCGCCGTATTCATAAGCATCAACGCGCAGGCAAAAAATGCCAGCACGAGTGCTGTGCGCAATCTCTTATTCATGCGGTCTCCTGAAAAACCTGCTCTTCTTGTTTTTTTGACTTTTTAGAAACATCTTTTGCCCTGCGCCTCTCCGGGTGCGGGCAATCTGCAGGCACCCCGGCCACGGCGGCTGGAGTGCGAAATTTTCTGGCGCAGCTGCCCCCGGAAATGAAGAAGGTGAGAGCGAAAAGGGCTGTCCCCAGAACAAGTCGAAACAATATCCAAAATCCATAACCCCTGTCAACGGTTTTACTCAAGAAATCTCGCGGCTAACCCCGTCCAAACGATATATCAATTTGAGAAAACCTTTACTACCGCACGGGAGCATCTCACCCTCGCCCCATCCTCCCGCCATCTCCTTGGCTAACATCACAATATAAACCGATTTACTTGGCTTTATGACCTTGTCTATTACCGCCCACCACCCTCCCTCACATCAATCCTACCCTCCTTTCAGCGCGGCAAGAGACATAGCATTTCCTGGTAAAGAAGCATCAGTTCGCTATAGCATTTAAGCGCAAGCTCCAGCCCACCCACGGCCGCTCTCCCGAGCCCCGGCGCGACACCGCTTCTGCCCCCGGCCATCCTCCTCAGGAAGGGGGTGGGCATCCATCAAATAGTTGATTTTACAATGGGAAACCCGCACCCGACCCTGCACCTACTCCGCTTCTGCAGCCCCGTTCCGTGCCTCCGGCGGCCTTCGAGCAGCCGCGCAAAGCCGAGGCGTCAGGCCCGCGTTCCGGCTCCCAGGTCCGCCTTAGCGCCTCGTTTGAGCATGACATTCCCTTCGCCTCGCCGTCCCCTGCCGCCGTCTTCTGTTGACTCCCTGGATGCCCCAAGGCCAAATCCTGCCTTACTTTCCGCCGCAACCCCTCCCGCCGGCGCGAATCTTGCCTGCCAGCGCCCGCGCCTGCCCGTCATCCGGCGCAAACTCCAGCAGCCGGCCCAGCGTCTCCAGGGCCGCCGTCCGTTCGCCCTCCGCGCACTCCACCACAGCCAGATTCATCCCCGCGCCCCGCTGCGCCGGATCGTGGGCAAAGACCCCCTGCCACAGCCGCACCGCCTCCCCATAGTCGTGATTTCCCGCGTCCAGCACGGCCAGATCTCCCGCCGCCAGCGCGTCATACGGGTCTGCGGTCAGCGCCTGCCGGTATTCGGCCGCTGCCGCGCTCGCCTCCCCATCCATCTGTTCCAGGAAGCCCAGTTGTGTGTGCAGCTCGTAATCGCCCGCAGCCCCGCCGGCCTCTTTTTCCGCCTTCTCCAGCAGGGTCATCGCCCGCCGCCCTGCTGCCTGATCCCCGCGCGCCGCCATCTGCGCATACGCCAGCCCTAGATCGCGGTCCTGATCCCACTTGTCCACCGCCGCGGCACCCACGGCCGCCAGCGGCCCGGTCGTCGCCAGCGGCAGCCGCGTCTCGCTCACCTGCTTGCGTATCCAGTGGTCCGTCACCTGCTCATGCGCAATATCGTTCGACGGAGGACGAGCCATGTGGCAGGCCGTGCAGTCCTGGTTCTCCGGATGATGTTGCTCGCCAAACCCCTGCGTATCGTGACACTGCAGGCACTTCGCCCGGTAAAACGCCACCCGCTCCTCCGGCCCCGGCGACCCATGCGGATCGTGGCACGTCGTGCAGGTCATCCGGTCGCCAGCGCTCTGCTTGCAGCGGCTCTTCAGCAGCGCCTCCCACTGGCTCGTGGCCCGGCCGGCCGACCCCTTCTCACTCTTGCGCACGAAAAACACCGCATAATCAAACAAATCGTCGCCTGGCCGGAACTCCTCCACCCGCTTGCCGGCGCGAATCACTGCTGCCTCGCCCTCCAAATGGCAGTTCAGGCAGATCGAATCCCGCCGCACCGGTTCCAGCGCATCCAGATTCATCATCCGCGCCTTGCCGCCCGAGTTCACATGCGCTGTGCCATCCCCATGACACCCCGCGCACGTAATCCCGCCCGCGCCAAACGGCTCGCCGGCATAGTGGTTGCGCGCATCCGGCAGCGACTCCGCCACCTCCGACGCATGGCAGCGCAGGCATCCCGGATCCACCGGCAGCGTCAGCGGCATCTCCCGCGCCGGAAGAAAATTCGGCGCCATGTCCCACACGCGCTTCTTGCCATACCAGTTGATCGGCGCCTCAAACCAGTAGCCCTCGCGCTCAAACAAATATGTGCGCCCGCGCAGCCCAGAGCCGACGTAGTATTCAAGCTGCACCCGCCCCGCCAGCTCACGGCTCGCGGTGGCTTCCGGCCGTTCATACTCCAGCCATACCCGCCCGCCGTCTTCCGTCACCTTGTAGTGGATTCCCGAAGCCTCATGCGTGAAGTCCGCAGGCAGAAATCCCTCTGCCGCGGTCCCGCTCGCCCGCGCCATCGGCGTCGCCTCATAGCGGTCATAGATCGCCTGATGGCACGGCGCACACGCCGCATCCGGCCCGGCAGGCGCGGCGCTCCCCGCTGCGTCGGCTCGCGTTGCCGAGCCCGGCCATCCCGTGGCCACCAGGCACAGCCCGGCCAACCGCAGTCCATGGAGAAGACGAGACAGGTCCAGCACCCAACCAGCGATCGCCGTCGTTCTTCTTGCAAACGTTCTGCAGGATTGACGATTTCCGGGAGCAAAGAGTTGACCCCCTGCGTATCTTTCTGCATCCCGCTCCCGTTCGTTTTGCGGATATCAAAATAAAGGCATACCGATGGCACCTCACTGGCAGCCCGGCTTCGAACAACTCGTAGACCAGCATCAGTCCATGGTCTTTTCCATCGCCCTCCGCATCACCGGCGACCATGGCCTGGCCGAAGAGGTCGCCCAGGATGTCTTTCTTGAAGTGGATCGCCACCTCAGCCAACTCGACTCGCCTGATCACGCGCTCTTCTGGCTGCGACGCGTCGCCGTCAGCCGAAGCACCGACGCCTTGCGCCGCCGCCTCGTACGCCGCACCGCAGACTGGGTCGAGATCAGCGATCACCACCACGTCACCCGCGAAGATTCCGCCTCCCCCCTCGGTACGCGCATCGAGCAGCTTCTCGCCACGCTGCCAGAGCCGCAGCGCGCCGCTGTCGTTCTCCGCTACCAGGAAGACATGAGCCCCGACGAGATTGCCGCTGCCCTCGACGCGCCTCTGGCCACCGTCAAGAGCCATCTCCAGCGCGGCCTCAAGCTGCTCCGCGCCAAGGCCAGCCACCACCTCAGGGAGTACATCCGTGAAGCCTGAACCTATCGATGATTTCGAGCGCGAACTGCGCAGCGCCCTTCAGCGCCGGCCCGCGCCGCACGCCTTCAAGCAGAATCTCCTCCGCCGCAGGCAGGCCGCCGCCGGTCACCGCTTCCTCTGGCCGCGCCTTGCCGCTTCCATCCTGCTCGCCATCTCCGTCAGCGGCCTGCTCACCTGGAACCATATCGCGCAGGAACGCCGCCGCGGAGAAGAAGCCCGGCGTCAGCTCTTCATCGCCCTGCGCATCACCCAGCACGCCATGAACGATGTTCAGGCGCGCCTCGCCGCGCGTAACCAAAACGCCCTTTCGCAAGGAGACACGCAATGAAGTCCCGCATCGCCACCCTCAGCCTCGTCCTCGCCGCGAGCCTCGCGCCCGCATTCGCCCAGAGCTTCCCTGAGGTTCTGCCGCCCGCCCTCGAAAAGGAGCTCGCCGCGCGCGCCTCCAACGTCACCGAGGTCACCATGGACAAGAACATGCTCGGCTCGGCCTCTCAGTTCCTCAACGGCAAGCACGGCGACGACGCGCAGACCCGCCAGCTCATCCAGAACCTCGACGGCGTCTACGTCCGCGAATACGACTTCGACAAGCCCGGCCAGTACTCGCCCGCTGAACTCGACCAGATCCGTCAGCACTTCCAGACCACCGAGTGGAAGCCCATGGTCCACGTGCGCGAAAGCAAGTCCGGCGAGATGACCGACGTCCTCATCAAGCAGGTCAACGGCCAGACCCAGGGCATGTTCGTCCTCGACGTTGAGCCGAAGGAGATCGACATCGTCCTCATCCTCGGCCCCATCCGCATGGACCAGCTCGGCCAGCTCGGACAGCTCGGCGCACTGGGCAGCCTCGGCGCGCTCGGCGGCGTCGCGGGTGAAGCCCCCGGCACGGCAAAGAAGGGCGGCAAGTGATGCGCCGTCTTCTCTGGATTCCCCTGCTCCTCGTCGCCCTCGCGATTCCCGTCACCGTCCTCGCTGGCAGCGGCGAGGGCTTCAACGGCGTCGTCAACTCGCTGGAGAGCCGCTACCACGCGCAGGCCACGCGCATCCCCATGATGGGCCTCGTCAGCCTCATCGCCCGCGCCGGTTCCCACGGCCAGGTCGCCAACCTCCACGTCGCCGAGTTTGACCACTTCACGGAATCGGTGGACAGCGACGACCTCAACCGCCTCGTCGCTGAAAAGATGGGCGCGGGCTGGGAGCGCGTCGTGCGCGAAACCAGCCACCATGGACAGAAGACGGAGCAGTCCTTCATCTTCATGCGCGCAGAGAACTCCCGCATCGGCCTCTTCATCCTCGACCTCGACGGCCACGAGCTCGACGTCGTCCAGCTCTCCATCGACCCCACCCAGCTCGGCCACACCGTCCACACATACACGCACCACAACGACAACAGCGACACCGACCACTCCGGCCGCGAAGTCTCCGACTAGTCGTCGCCGCGTTTCACACACTTCCGTCAGCCGGTGCGCCAACCACGGCCGCACGAGTCGCTTTGTCATGTTGAGCAGAGCGGAGTCGAAACATCGTCCGCTGCTCTGCATCCCGCGCGGTCGCTGCGTTTCCGGAGACCCATCCCTCAACGGACCGCAAGCATCGCTGTCAATTGGTTCGTTGGCCTGAAGTCGTCCGTTGAAAACGCAGCAAATTCGGATGAATCGCATTCGTGCTGCGCCGACCCTGCCTCAATCGCCCACCCGCCACGGCGAGACGTTTGGCCACTTCTGCAATTCAGCAGCTGCCCATGCATTTGTCTTATCGGTATGGCAGGAGGTGCACGGGTTCGGCATCTTGTAGGTCTCGGTCATCTCCGGAGTGATGAACGCGAATGTGTGAGAGCGCACAAACGACCCCGGCACACCCTCGCTCTCAATCTTCGGCATGTGGCACGCGATGCACTGACTTCCCGCGCTACCCGCTTTATGGTGGGTATGGTCTTCCAGTGTTGCCCCGTGCGGACCATTCGGCGATCCAGGTCCGTGGCAGTCCAGGCATAGCTTGTCGGCTGGCTCCCTCAACTGCGCGGAGTGATCAGTACCGTGGACGTCGTGGCACGATGCGCAGGTGACACCGTGGCGGTACATCACACTCTGGACAAAATCGTTGCCCTGCATCCGGTTCTTGTGCGCCGTACCATCAGCGAAGAAATAGAAATCAGTCTGTCCCAAGGTATGGCTTTCAAGTTTCCAGTAGTCCGCCAGACGCAGGCCAACGTGGTAACCGACGGGCCAATCATAGGCCTTGCCGTCGATGAGCCCCGCGCGCGGCCTCCCCTGTGAATGGCACTGGATACAGGTATCGTCCGATGCCACGTCATCCATTGCAGCGGGGTTGAGAATGTTGGTCCGCGTGGGATGCGCGACGTGCTCGCTTCCGGGACCGTGACAGCGTTCGCATCCAACATTCCATTCCGTAGGTTGTTTGGTATGGATGTCGTAGTTCACCGAATGACAGCCGTCACAGGTCGGTCCCGTGGGCCGCTGCATGTTGTCGGAGGGATAATCCGCCGCCCACCAATCAGCGCCGGTATCGGGCACGTGGTATTTGAGCCATTTGCGATTGCCCACGTCCCATTGCACAGGCAGCGGGTAGTAATCATCACCAATCTTCGTAAAATAGCGCTGCTTCCATTTGCTTCCGTAGACAAGGGCAACCTGATCAAGGGTGAACTTCGCGATGTTGTTCGTCTTGAGATCGGGGATGATTGCATCCGGGTGCTGTCTGGGATCGAGGACTACGTTGGCCATTGGTGTCTTCTTCCAGCGTTTGTAGATGGCCGCGTGACACTTCTCGCATGACTCTGAGCCTGCGTAGTGCGCAGTACTCAACGCGTAGCCCTGGGCCGCGATCTCTTCCTGGGTGGCGGATTGGAAGTTGCGGATATAGGCGGCCAGCTTCCAGCTCTCTGCATCAGTCTCTGAATGTGGACCTCGCATGGCGGGCATACCGGTGAGTTGGACCCCGTTTTCGATAATGTAGTGGAGCTCACCATCGCTAAGACTTCGGGTCGGTTCAGACCGCAGGTCGGGTACGCGGGGATATTCGTCCGCTCCGATGGCCGTAGCTCCCCGGCCATCGACACCGTGACAGAGAGCACAGCGGGCCAGAAAGGCATCCCGTCCCTGCGCAAGCGCAGACGGATCTCCTGCAAAGGGATTGGCCCGCCGCCGCTCCGCTCGCGGAATTGCAAAGTTGCGTATCGATCTCGCGGCAAAAATCTCAAATGCGCCCGGCTTGGAACTGGCGCGGAAGCCATGCCATTTGACCAAAGTCGCACCGAGAACTGCCAGCATAAGCAGCGAGAGGCCAGATACAAAGGCAGTTTCTCTGATCTTCATAGCGCGCTCTGGGGTGTGCTTCCGATCTTCCGCATCGTGGGGAAGCCTGCGTTTCTTCCTTATAAGCTAGAGAGGCCCTGGATGCGAAATCGCCCATGCGCTCACCGGCCCGGATCAGTCGCGCACAGCCGGCAACTCGTCCCCGACCCACCAGCCAACACCCGCACTCATCCACCCGCGCTCACTGCACCGCCGGCATCAGGTACGTCTCAAACTGCGCCAGGATGCGGTTGTACAGATGTCCTGGTACGCCAACCGCAGCCAGAAGAGTTGCACTGTCATGTTGAGCGGAGCGAAGCGAAGTCGAAACATCTGCGGCTGCTCTACGCGCTTTCCGGTGAGCCGGTCATATATCCCGAATCCAGGAGGCCCGTTGTCATCCCGAACGGAGTGAGGGATCAGCGATTGCTTTGAGCGCGTTCCGCGACTGCTCCAACGCTCAATGCGCGCCGTGAAGGACACTTGCCGCAGCATTTGCGGTGCAAGTAAAAGGCCGGGGGAGTGTC
This sequence comes from Acidobacteriota bacterium, assembly GCA_021836865.1. Lineage (GTDB taxonomy): Bacteria > Acidobacteriota > Terriglobia > Terriglobales > Acidobacteriaceae > Telmatobacter. Next base: position 16,930 of record JAKBHH010000016.1, on the reverse strand, counting down.
GTGCTCTCCCCGATGCCCAGAAGCGAGGCACCTGGGGCAGCCATGGTCGTGGTGGAACGTACGGTGTGGCACCCGGGCCACCCGCCAGGTGGACAGCGGCGGCACGGCGAAATACACCTATAACGCTCTCAATCAGCGGGTGCGCATCGATGCGGGCGGGGCAGGCTCGGAATACGTTTTTAACCCGAGCGGGCAACGAGCCTCTGCGTGGAACATCACCGGAGCCCAGTTCCAGGGGCAGACCTACTGGGGAACTGCTCCGGTCGAGTTCTACGCGTCCGCGGTCGCCCACTTCCAGCACCAGGACTGGCTGGGAACGGAACGGCTGCGCACGACGTACAATGGCGGCGTGGAAGGAACCTTCAGCTCGCTTCCCTTCGGGGACGGCTACAGTGTCTCCGGCGCCGACGATGACGGCTATCATTTCGCCGGAATGGACCAGGACAGCACCAGCAACGACCATGCCCAGTTCCGCCAATACTCCAACATGGCCGGCCGCTGGATGAGCCCCGATCCTTACCGCGGAAGCTACGCTCCCACGAATCCGCAGAGCATGAACCGATATGCCTATGGGATGAACAGCGCGCTCGCATACACGGATCCATCTGGGTTATATATAGCGGTTCATTGTGCTGGCTGTTGGGGATCGGGAAACCCGGAAGGAGGAAATTTCGGAGGCGACGGGGAGTTTGCAACCTACGACTGGGTCAGTTCATCCTCGGGCACGTTTACGTATGCAGATGATGTCTGGAACAACACGATGCAGGACGGATTTGGGGGCGGGGTGACAGAAGATGGGAGTGGGGAACTGTATTCGTCCGCCGAAACTGGTTACGTCCCACTAGGAGCAACGGGCCAGATGCTCGCTCCAACGGGTTCGGTTACCGTCTACTCAATGATGGGAGGAACATTCTTCGGATTTGCATCTCGCGACGCCCCAAATAACGGGAAGAAGACTCCATTGATTTGCGGAGGAACCTTCGGATTTGGTGGTCTTGAAGCCGATGCAGTTGAAGGTGGAGCGTTTGCAGGCGGCATAGTGGAAAGCGACTCCCAAAATGGGATGTCAGGCGGTTCGCTTGTTGAAGCGTGGCTTGGGGGAGAGGGGCCGGTTGCGGGAGTTGGCAAGATAACGTCCCCGAGCGATACGAGCGTTCTGCAAGGCTTCTTGGGCTTCGTGGGAGCAGGGATCAATGCAGGGCCCCTTGCAGGTCTCCAGGTTGGTTACGTCGCCGGCAAAGGCTGGGGTGGACTGTACGTCGAAGGACACGTTGGAGTTTGGGCTGCTGGCACAGGCGGATACCTTCGCAGTTGCAGCGGAGGTGACTAGTGATGAGCGCGGGGCCAGTCGGGAGTGAGTATCCTGGAACACCTGTCGCCATAGTTATGGCAGTCTTTTGTGCGTTCCTTGCCGGGAGGTCCTTGTTGTCCGCTCTTAAGCGCAGGAGCGACCGCACGACAAAACAACACTACGGAGCAGATGTTGTAGTCGCGATCGTAGCTGCGTACCTGCTCGTGATGGCTCTCTGGGCTATTTGGATTCATCGATAACCTTTGGAAGTTGGACCCTGCGCAGGGCCGGCGGGTGGCCCAGGTGCCGGGGGATTGCAGTGCGTTCCCCCACTGAAATGGGTGCCCCCGGTCCCTCGCTATTGGCCTTTGGGCACCTGGGATCGCAAAACTTTGGCGCCCGGTTTCCGGCCCCCTTCGACATCGCCGGCCTGAGAAAGCCGGTGCTCTACCCTGTTTGCCATTCAGCGATCTCCTTGTATCTCGATTTGTGCCGGACCAGAAAACTTGATCCGGACCCGGGGCGGGTGGCCCAGGTGCCGAAGGCTGCGAAGTGCGTTCCCCCACTGAACATGGTTGCCCCAGGTGCCTGGCCTTTGGGCACCTGGGATCGCCAAACCTTGGCAGCCGGTTTCCGGTTCCCTTCGACATCGACTCCGGCTTGTTGTACCCTGTTCACCGATGCCGCGCGGACTGATCCGGTACGAGCACACGGGGAATTTCCACTTCCTCACCTTTAGTTGTTACCACCGCTTCCAGCATCTGGGCACGGCGGCAGCCCGCGATCTGTTTGAGGATGCGCTGGAGCGCACCCGCCGCCGTTACAAGTTCGTGGTCGGCGGTTACGTCGCCATGCCCGAGCATGTGCATTTGATGATCGGCGAGCCGGCGAAGAGCACAGTCTCCGGCGTGGTTCACGCGCTCAAGCTTTCTGTGGCCATGCGCCACGCAGAGCGGCCCTTCCGGCAGGCGCGGTTCTACGACTTTCTTGTGCACAACGAGGCAAAGCGCGTGGAAAAGCTCAGGTATATGCACCGGAATCCGGTTGTGCGCGGCCTGGTGGAGAAACCGGAAGACTGGAGATGGTCGAGTTTTCGCCACTACGCAACGGGTGTCGAGGGCGTTGTGGAGATCGAGTCGGCGGGTACGGCAGCGCGCCGTGGAGGACGGTTGCCGCAGCACTTGCGATACAAGGAGAAGGCCGGGGGAGTGTCGTGCTCTTCCCAGGTGCCCAAAGGCGAGGCACCTGGGGCAGCCATGGTCGTGGTAGAACGCTCGGTGTGGCACCCGGGCCACCCGCCCCAAAATACCCTTAGCTATGTGTTCATGAATAAAGCAGGCTAGGCAACTGCCCTGCGGCCCTACGGACGCTGAACTGAAGCGCGCTGTGCTTGAAAGCGATTGTCACCGGACCTCAATCTTCGATTCGCTCTCTTTTCGCACGGTGATGCAATGCCATACCCATACTCCCAACACTACACTGGGGGGAAACGATACGTAAAGGATCACCGAGTACCAATGAGGGTCAGTAGTCCAAGAACTTACGATTGAAAATGCCCCAATGACGATGCCAATCGCTGACATTGTCCATGAGACTGTCAAAGGTCTGCGTGAGAGTGCGCACGCTAAGGCCGCGGCGGCTCCGGAATAGACAAATTGGGTACAAATGTCGCTGACAAAGAAGGTAACCCCACGACAAACCTGGGCCAGGAGCACTTCCGAACTCCAAGTAGGCGGGTGGCCCAGGTGCCGAAGGCTGCGAAGTGCGTTCCCGCACTGAAATGGGTGCCCCAGGTGCCTAGCCTTTGGGCACCTGGGATCGCAAAACCTTTGCGCCCGGTTTCCGGTTCCCTTCGACATCGACTCCGGCTTGTTGTACCCTGTTCACCGATGGCAGATGGCCGGTCCTGTATTTCATCGCAGATTCTCCCTCAATGGATTGTGCCCCATCCAAGCCGCGCCCTTTGCGGCTTGGGTGGGGAAGCACGACCGTTCCCTTTGGCGGGTGGCGCACCCTTTCCCTGCCAGTGAAGTAGATACCCAATCCTTCCCTTCTTTCTAGCGAAGGGTGGGAGAGCACGAATTCCAACCGTCCCGTTTAGCGTAACGGAGATGTTCGGGCAGTAGATCGCCTCTGCGGAAGGCTGTCCATTGAGATTCAATCTCGACCCCTCCCACCCGACCGTTCGCATCGTGGAGGAAGCTCAACCATGGCCCGTCTTCGGCCTTGGCGACCAGGCCGCGCGCAACCGGATTGCGGTGCATGTAGGCAGGTTCTCGACGCGCTTCGCTCCAGACATTGAAATCATCGTAGCGGCGCTGCCAGAACTGAACCTCCCCACGCCGGGGTGCGCCACCCGCCTTTTCAATCCTTAAGTAGTCAGCGGATGTCGGCACAGGTCCCAGCGGCACGATGGTTACTTTAACATCTTGCGTAACCCGCAACGGTGACTATATTTACCGCATATTTTGTTGACACTGCTTTGAAGCGGCGCTATGTTTGCGATGCACTCAATTCATCTCTCCGGCTTCCCTGTCGCTGGAAAGTTCCAGATTCTCTTTTGCCCGGAGATGAATGAATGCAGTATTCCAAGGTTGCCTGGATTTAATCGCGTTGTTTCTCCGCATTTCTCCGACGACTTGCTCTGTCTGACTCTGATCGTCTCGGCTGCGGTAGAAACGGTTCCCATCGACGTAGCAGCCTCGGTCAGATTCGGGCCACGATGAGAGCATCGGATCTGCCGGGCGCACTGAGAAAAGAAAGGTCAGAAGACACATGAAACCTGATTCGATTTTCAACTGCAAAACAGTTCTCAAACGGATGGCATCTCCTCTTCTCGTTGGAGTAGCGGCGATTGCTTTCCAAGGCGTCGCATACGCACACAGCCTGAGCGTAACCTCGGCAACCCCGGGTTGCAATGGCTCGCAAGTTGTCATCAACTTCACGATAACGTCCTGGGATATAAACGGCGCGAATACTGGCTTCGCTCCCGACGCCGGCGACAACCCCAACATCGAGGTCTTCTTTAACGGAGTCCCGGCTGCTTCGGGAGCCTTCAACGCGGGGGACGGGGACGTCTTCTCGGGGTCGGCCAATGCACCGTCCGGGACCAGCACAGTCCAAGTGACGGCGGAAGCGGTGGCGCCTTGGGGCGACGGCTTCCCAGGCTACCCAACGACACCACTCAGCAACTCCGTCACTGTTGATCTCTCCACCACCACCTGTGGAACGACACCGCCACCCGGAACGGGCCGCTTCACCGGCGGTGGCAAAGTAGTGGTCTCGAATGCGATTATTCCTGCCTCCGGTTCCGTTACCGTGACCAAGGGCTTCGAGGTCGACTGCGACATGAATCCCGCGCATGAGAATCTGGAACTCAATTGGAACGGAAGCGATCACTTCCACATGGATATGATCACATCCGCGAGTTGCATTCTCACCGGTAATCCTCCGAATCCGCCCACGGCGCCGGTTAACCAGATTACCGCCACCGGCACCGGCTCGTATGACGGCGCGGAAGGCTATACCGTTGTGTTCACCTTGTGGGATCAAGGCGAGCCGGGGACCAATGACCAAGCGGGATTTGTCGTCTGCCTCACTGACCCGGCTAATCCCAACAGTTGTTCAACGTCGACCAGTATCGTCCTGAGCGTTCCGCTTCAACTGGTCTCCACTGGAAACATCCAGGCGCACGTCGATCAGAGGTAGCGCGTGAAGCACCGGAGGGCGGCCAGGCAAACCAGCCGGGCCGCCCTTTCCTCGTCTCAAGACGACCAGTCCGAGATTTGTGCCGACTTCCGGTTGGTGGCGGGTGGCGCACCCTTTCCCTGCCAGTGAAGGGGATGCCCCATCTTTCGCTTCTTTCTAGCGAAGGGTGGGAGAGCACGAATTCCAACCGTCCCGTTTAGCGTAACGGGGATGTTCGGGCAGTTGATTCCCTCTGCGGAAGGCTGTCCATTGAGATTCAATCTCGACCTCTCCAACCCGACCGTTCGCGATGATCCTTGTTCCCTGCGACGTGAGTCATGGCGATTGTGGTTGAATGGGGTGCGGAGGCTGGCGATGGTGTGGAGTGAGGCGATAACGCGGCGGGGATTTTTGCGGATGGCGGGCGGCGGAGCGGCGGCGGGGACTTTGTCGCGGAACGCCTGGGCGGCTGGGCAGGCGGTGCCGGCGGGGATCCAGCTCTACACGGTGGGTACCGACCTGGAGAAGGATCCGGCGGGGACGCTGAAGAAGCTGCGGCAGATTGGCTTCGTCGAGGTGGAGACGAGCCCGATGATGAAGCAGACTCCGGCGGAGTTTCACGAGCTGGCGCGTGCGGCGGGGTTGCGCGTGCCCAGCGCGCACCTGATGTTTGGTTTCAAGGCGACGGAGCCGCTGCTGGAAGACGGAAAGACGCTTGGCGTGGAGTATGTGGTGAGCACTGTGCTGCTGCCGGGCGCGCCTCCGGCGGCACCCGATGCTGTATTTCACTCGTTGAACACGCTTCGTGCAGAGGATTTTCATAAAGTGGCAGCGCGGGCCAACGAGATTGGGCAGCAGGCCAAGGCGGCTGGGCTGAAGTACGCGTATCACAACCACAACTTTGAGTTTCGCGATCTGGGCGGGGGCGAGACGGGATATGCGATTCTGCTGCGCGAGACGGACCCGGCGGTGGTGCACTTCGAGGCGGATACGGGTTGGATGCGGGTTGCGGGTGCGGATCCGGTGGCGCTTTTGACAAAGCATCCGGAGCGGTTCGCGATGCTGCACGTCAAGGACTTCAAGAGCCTGACGAAGCCGGTGACGGAATTGATGGCCGCCGATGCTCCAACGCCGACGGAGGTGGGACGGGGCGAGGTGGATGTGCGCGCGATTGTGGCGGCAGGGCGCAAGGCGGGGGTGCGACACATCTTTGTGGAGCAGGAGCCGCCGTTCACAGAGATGCCGGCGATGGAAGCGGCGGCGGTGGACTACGCTGCGCTGCGGCCGCTGCTGGCATGAGGGGTGGCGCGCACTGGCGAAATGTTAGAGAAGGTGTGCGCGGGAGATCCGGCGCGGGGATGGAATCAAGAGGCTAGCTGCGCTTGAGGAGGCCGGTGAGGGCTTCGTTCTTGAGGATTTTGCCGCCTTCCTGGAGGACATAGAGGCGGTTGGCGTCGAGGTCGTGGAGCGTGTCGATGGCGCCGGAGGGCCAGCGAATCTCTACGGTGTCAGCCTTTTTGGCGTCAGCGAGGCCGAAGTGGATGCGGAGATCGCTCGAAGAAAAGTAGCCGTTGCAGGAGCGGACTTCTTCAATCTGGGTGAGGGGCGAGCCGGGTTTGGCGGTGAGGACGGGCGTGCCGGTCTGGGCGACGACCTTGATTTTGGCGCCGATGCCGGTGCGATTGGACTGGACGCCGACGAGACGAATCTTGATCCAGTTGCGTTTGACGGATTGATCGCAGCGGAGGAGCTGGGGGACGGCGTTGACGCAGTTGACGATGGCGTCGAGGTCGCCGTCGTTGTCGTAGTCGCCGATGGCGAATCCGCGGGCCTTGGCGTCGGTGGTGATGCCGGGGCCGCCGATGAGGCTGACATCTTCAAACTGGCCCTGGCGCAGGTTGCGGTAGAGGTATTTGCGCTCGGCGTAGGAGGCATCGACCTGGGTGCCGTCGACCTCGGGGTAGACGTGGCCGTTGGCGACGAGGATGTCGAGCCATCCGTCGTTGTCGATGTCAATGAAGCTGACGCCCCAGCCGAGGAGGCGGGTGTTGATGCCGAGACCGGCCTGGTAGGTGCGGTCGTCGAAGGAGCCGTCGCCGAGGTTTTGGAAGAGCGAGTCGGTGTCTCCGGCGAAGTTTGTCTTGATGATGTCGGGTAGGCCGTCGCGGTTGTAATCGCCGATGGAGACGCCCATGCCGGCCTGGGGTTTGCCGTCGGGGGAGTAGGCGACGCCGGCTTCGATGGCCTGGTCTTTGAAGGTGCCGTCTTTCTGGTTGACGTAGTATGTGGCGGATGTGGAGTCGTTGGCGACGTAGATGTTGGGCCAGCCGGTGCCGTCGAGGTCTGCTGCGCCGCAACTGAGGGCGTAGGTGCCGAGCGTGCCCCACATGCCGGCCTTCTCACTGACGTCCGTGAACGTGCCATCGCCGTTGTTGTGGTAGAGCAGGTTCTTTCCGCCTTCGAGTCCGGGCGGGCCGCAGGCAACGATGATGCCCTTGTAGGTGCAGTTGGCATCTTCAGGCAGCGGGGTGGTTTTCAGGTCGAGATCGATGTAGTTGCCGACGAAGAGATCGAGGCGGCCGTCCTTGTCGTAGTCGAGGAAGGAGCAGCCGGAGTTCCAGCGGAGGCGGTCCTGCAACAGGCCTGCTTCCTTGGTGACGTCAGAGAAGGTGCCGTTGCCGTTGTTGCGGAAGAGGGCGTTCTGGCCGTAGTAACTGACGAAGAGATCGTTCCAGCCGTCGTTGTTGTAGTCGCCGACGCAGCAGGCCTGCCCCCAGCCGGACCGGGCGAGGCCCGCCTTGAGGGTGAGGTCGGTAAAGGTGCCGTCGCGGTTGTTTTTGAAGAGATGGCAGACGGGCTCATGGCCTTTGGGGAAGCCTTCGAGACGCCAGCCGTTGACGAGGAAGATGTCGAGCCAGTCGTCGTGGTCGTAGTCGAAAAAGGCGGCGCCGCAGCCGGTGGTTTCAAGCAGATATTTATTGCGGTGCTCGCCGCCGAAGATCATTTCGACGTTGAGGCCGGCGTCTTTGGCCACGTCGACAAACTGGACGCCGAGGGGCGTGCCGGTGATGGGCGAGGGCGCGCCTTTGGGCGCGGGACGTGCGACGGCCTCATAGGCCTGGCGGGCGCTGCCCTTGGGTTTGGCGGGCTGGGGCGCAGCCTGACCCCAGGCCGGGCGGGCCAGCTTGAGGACATCCTCCAGCGATAAAACCAGTGCGGTCCTGGACAGCGACTTCAAAAATCCACGGCGGTTGAAAGACAAAACAACATTCTCCTCGCGGCGCGCCGCTGTTGGTCGCGGCTGCACCTCCTTAGCCCGAGTATAGATGCTGGGCTGCGGGCCTGGAGCGGAGGCTGCCTAAACGCGGAGGTAGCTGAATTGTCCCTTGCTCTGGAGCATGGCGATGGCCGCGACCATGGAGGGGACGATGAGAACGCCGGGGAGCAGGTGGGCGGCGAGGTCCTGCGCCACTTCCTGCTGCGTCTGCTGGAGCTTGAGCTTCTTCACCATCCTCCCGGCATGTCCTTCAAGCGCGAGGTGGCAGGCGAGCAGTTGCACGCCGCGCGCCTGCAGGGCCTGGATGCTCGAGTCCTGAAAGGCCGAGGCTTCGTTGTCGGGATCGTCGGAAGCGTATTTGGGGGGAGTGCCGGCGGGGCTTGGGTAGTATATGTTGCGCGTGGCGGGCTTGCCGGTCCTGGGATCGTCGACCTTGTAGAGCTCGCCGACGCGGTACTTCTCCCAGGCGTAGTCGTTGAGGATGAGCATGGTGCCGAATCCGCGGAATGCGCCGACGAGCCTGATTTGAGAGGCGGGGAGGTCGAAGCCGAATTGGAGTCCGTTGAGCGAGTTGACCATGTGCTCGAAGGCGCTGCCGTCGTCGATGGCGGCTATGTCGTAAAGCTGCTTGACGTCAAACTTCTGCTTCATCAGCAGTTGGAACGACGCCATCTGCCAATCGGAGGACTTGAAGAGGAGGCTGGCCTCGGCGGAGATTCCCGGAGCGGCAAGCGCGGCGAATCCAGCGGCGGCGCGCCCAACAAACGACCTTCTGCTAATCGGCATGATTGATTCTCCTGGGGCCGCGGCGGGGATGGGCGCAGCGTGCGCGCTTGCCGCGGGTTGCAAAACCCTGTCTTGAAAGACTCTTGGGAAGGGTGGAGCTGATGGGACGAAACCCGTCGGGATTCCCGCATTGACATGAGTGTACTGCAGCGCCGGCGGCTCAACGGCAAAACAGCATTCTCCTTGCGGCAGGCTGCAGTGGACTGCCGCAGCGCCTTTCAGGGTTGAGTCGATCGGGCGGTTGGCGATGGCGGCAGGTCCGCGCGGCGCATCCAGCGGGCTGTGGTCGCGTGATCCGTCCGTGTGCCTGCGCGTCTGCCGCGCTTCAACGCAGCCCGACCATGCCGCGCACGCTCTCGATCAGGCGGGGCGAGTCAAAGCCTACGCCGTGCTTGAAGACAGTTTCTACGCGCTCCACCGCGGTGATGTCCTTTGTCACGCTGCCGTTTACCACCACCAGGTCCGCCTGCTTGCCCGCCGCAATGGTTCCGATGCGGTCCGCGCGACCGAGATATTCCGCGCCGTTGAGGGTCGCAATCCGGATCGCCTGCTCGGGCGTGAATCCGGCCTGCACCAGCAGTTCGAGGTTGCGCTCGTCGCCGAAGCCCGGCAGCACCGCGCCGTAGCCTGTTGGATCGCAGCCGGCCATCAGCAGGCCGCCCGCTTCGACAAACTTGCGCTCGAACTGCATCTCCTTTTTCATCAGGGCCGGCCTCCATGATGTTGCCGCGCCCTCCAGGATGATCGACCGCGTGGTGAGGGTGCCGGACCAAGACGTAGGTGGCAGAGAGTCGCGCTCTCGCATCATGAACGCCATCGGAGGATGGCCCGGCTCGATGCTGTCGAGCACCGCCAGCGTTGAGGTTACGGCAACATGCTTTTGCACGAGCGTGTGAATCATGGTCTCCACCGGCGCGCTGTCCATCTCCACGTGCTGGGCGAGATATGCCGCCGCGTCGGCCGGGCACTCGCCTTCCTTGCGTCCGGGAGAAAACTCGGTATCGACCGCGATGCCGTGTTCGAGGTTGTCGATGCCCATGTTGGCCGCCTCGGTGAATCCCACAGAACAGAGGTGCCCCGTGATCTTTTCCCCGTGGGCGTGCACCTCCGCAATCGCGGCCTTGAGGTCAGCCGGCGCAATGTGCATGTAGGCCTTCCATGACGTCACGCCCTCTCCCACCCAGTAGTCCACCATGGTGCGGGCATCGTCGGGCCCCGTCAGGATGTGCATCTGGGGAATCAATGGCGGAGCGCCCTCGAGGTACGGCCCGGTTACGTCCAACTCCGGCCCCGGCACTCGGCCGGCGTCAATGTCCTTCTTGATGTTGAGATCTGTATACGGCTCAATGCTGCCTGTGGTGCGCGCCGTTGTTACGCCGCCTGCCAGGTAGAGCCGCGGCGCCGTGTCCACCAGTTCTCCACCCACAAGTCCCTGCAACGTGGGGCTCACAGGCTCGCTGTAGAAGAGGTGTTCGTGCATTCCCACCAGCCCGGGGTATACGGTGCGTCCGGTGAGGTCGAGGGATTTTGCGCCGGCCGGAATCGGCACGCTCGCACTTGGCCCCACTGCGGCAATCTTTCCGTGGTCGATCATGATCGTCTGGTCGTTCTTAGCGGGGCCGCCTGTGCCGTCAATCACTTCCACGTGTTCGAGGGCGATCACGGGATCGTCCACGGAGATAAAGGGTGCAAGCGGGTTGGCGGGCGGGCGCTGGGCGCCAGTGGAGGCACACAGGGCAAAGACGCAGGGCAGGACAAGGGAAGCGCGCGACATAGAAGCCACATTGCGTCACGCAGACGCACGCGTCAAGGTAAATTCGGAGGACGGGGACGGAGCGGGGTTCCGGCACGGACCTGCCCGGCCGCCAGAGCGCCGAGCGTGTTCGCGAGGGGTGGGGTCACCATCCAGCGTGCGCGAAGGTAAGACCTGAAGCCACAAAAGTACCACTCTGGTTACCACGGAAAGGTTACGTGGGGAGGATTCTCAATCGGGTCAGTCGGTGATTCAATACTGAGTGACGGCCCCCTGTGATTGCCGCCGTCTATATAAAGGGAGAGGAAGACCATATCCCATGAGCCTTGCCGATTATTATGAGTTTCTTCAGATAAGCCCGCATGCAGATCCTGAGACGATTCATCGCGTCTATCGCTATCTGGCGACGCGGTACCATCCGGACAATCCGACGTCGGGGAGCCCGGACAAATTCAATCGGCTGAAGACGGCCTACGACGTATTGTCGGATCCAGGCCGGCGTTCAGAGTATGACGCGCGACGGGAGATGGCGATCAAGCATCCGATCCCCCTGTCGACTTCGATCGACTTCATGGACAACCTGGACGGGGAGCTGAACCGGCGGCTTGGGGTGCTGGCGGTTCTGTATTACCGGCGTCGCGGCAACCCTTACGCGCCAGAGGTAGCGCTGGCGGAGGTTGAAGCGCAGATGGGCTTCCCGCGCGACTATCTGGACTTTACGACGTGGTATCTGGAGAAGAAGGGCTATATTACCCGGGCAGACAACTCGGACTTTACGCTGACGGTAGCGGGGGTTGATTTTGTGGAGTCGCAGCGCGCAAACCTGCCGGTGCTGAACAATCTTCTGACGACCGGCTCGGAGTCCATGGTAGGCAGCATGGTGATGGAGGAAGCCGAGGCAGCAGCGGAGGCGGTAGCGAGCCACACGATCGAGGACGAAGGGCAGAAGAACGATCGCCTGAAGAAGCGCGCCGAGCGGCGGAAGAGCAAGAAGGATCGCCGGCTGGGCTTGCCCGATCCGCGCACGAATCCGGTGGATAGGCGGTTCAACGCGGCGGAGCGGCGCGTGACGCCGATGGAGCTGCCGGTGCTCGAAGAGACCATGGCGGAAGTGGAGGTAGTGGAGATGGATGCCGGCGCGGTGCTTGGCGAGGAACAGGTAGCCGCCTGAGGCGGCGGACAGATCGACACGGGCCTTCCCGATCGAGCCCCAGGAACAGCTGTTGCGGATTTCCGCAGCAGCTGTTCCTGTTTTGGGCGGGGCTCTGCGTATTAGGATGGTCAGGTTCACACAGAGCGGCGCGCGCGCGTCCCAAGGAGAACCGATGGTCACACGCAGAGAGTTTCTGGACACGCTTGCAACCGGGGCGGCGGGTCTTGCGATGAGCAGTACGGCCAAGAGCTACGGGCAGATCATGGGCGCGAATGAGCGCATCAACTTTGCTGTTTTCGGGCTGAACAGCCGGGCCTATGCGCACCTGCAGGGGCTCCATGCCAATGCGGCCGCGGCGCGGATTACGCATGTGGCGGATGTGGAGACGAATATTCTGGCGCGGTTTGCGGCGGCGACGGCGAAGACGATGGGCACGGCGCCGGCCACGGCGCAGGACTTTCGCAAGGTGCTGGAGAGCAAGGACGTGGACGCGGTGACGATTGCCACGCCGGACCACTGGCACATGCCGATGTCGATGCTGGCGCTGGAGGCGGGCAAGCATGTTTACGTGGAGAAGCCGTGCAGCCACAACCCGGCCGAGGGCGCGCTGCTGGTGCGGGCGCAGCGGAAGTACGGCAAGCTGGTGCAGATGGGAACGCAGCAGCGGTCGTCGCCGCACACGATTGACGTGATCGGCAAGATTCACGCGGGGCTGATCGGGCGGCCATACTATGCCAAGTGCTGGTACAACAACACGCGCAAATCGATTGGCCATGGCAAGCCGGCGCCGGTGCCGGCGACGCTGGACTGGGACCTGTGGCAGGGGCCTGCGCCGCGCCAGCCCTACACGGACAATGTGCAGCCGTACAACTGGCATTGGTTCCGGGTGTGGGGCACGGGCGAGGCGCTGAACAACGGCACGCACGAGGTGGACGTGTGCCGGTGGGCGCTGGGCGTGGATTATCCGCAGCGGGTGACGGCCTCTGGCGGGCGGTATGCGTACAAGGACGATTGGCAGTTCTACGACACGATTGTGACCAGCTATGAGTACGAGGACAAGATGATCTCGTGGGAGAGCACGAGCTGCCAGGGGATGCGGTACTTCAACCGCGGACGCGGGTCGCTGATCGAAGGCACGGAGGGCACGATCCTGATTGACCGGGACGGGTACGTGCACTATGACCTGAACGGCAAGCAGATCGACGAGCTCAAGGTGGGCCGGGCGACCTCGACGGCGGACCTGGTGGGCGCGGACTCGATGACGGACCTGCACTTTGGCAACTTTATCGCGGGCATTCGCACGGGAGCCAAACTGAATGCGCCGGTCGACGTGGGCAACGTGGCGGTGACGATGCTGCAACTGAGCAACATTGCATGGTTTGTGCATCGCGCGCTGAACCTGGACACGGCGGACGGAAAGATTCAAGGGGATGCGGAGGCGATGACCTACTGGGGCCGCAGGTACGAACCGGGCTGGGCGCCGAAGCTGTAGGGTGAAAGCGGGGCATGCTTGCGTGCGATGAAAGGAAAAACTTGCCGCGGCATGGAGGCGAGCCGAGCCTTTGATGGCGTGATTTACACTTCTTGGAAATAGTCGGCTCCCGACGCGCGCAGACCGCAAGGCGGCGCGCAGCTGCGCCACCGGAGGAATCCACTGTACATGCGTTGCCTTTCCTTTCTGCTTTCCGCTTGTGTTGTCTCTGCGTCTGCCGCTGTGGCGCATGCGGCCGATGCCCCGGCAGTTCCACTGACGGTGGAGAAGATTTACGCACATGGACCGCTGATCGGGCGTCCGCCGAAGGATCTGGTGTGGTCTCCGGACGGCAGGCACGTGACGTATATGGATGGGGGAGAGCTGATTGATCTTGACCCCGGCACGGGCAAGCCTCATGTGCTGATCAGCCGGGCGAAGATGGCTCCGCTGGTGGGTTCTCAGCCGGACAGCGAAGAGGACCGGGATCATCGCGCGCGCTACGGCGAGGCGACCTACATCTGGGCGCCGGACTCGAAGCATCTGCTGTTTGATTCCAATGGTCGATTGTGGATCTACGATCTTGGCACGGGGACGGGTCTGCAGATTGGATTCACGGGCGCGGCCTCGGGGGACGATCCGAAGTTTTCGCCGGACGCTTCGTCGATTTCATTTATCCGCAACCACGCACTGACGGTGCTGCATCTGCGCGAGCCGGGGAATCCGCTGACAGTGCTGGCGCCTTCGCCCGACCCGACGCTGCTGAACGGCGAAGTGGACTGGGTGTATGAGGAAGAGCTGGGTGTACGCACGAACTACCACTGGGCTCCGGACTCGAAAGGGATTGCGTTTTTACAGATGAATGAGACGGAGGTTCCGGTGTACCCGCTGACGGACTGGATTCCGACGCACGCGGTGGTGCGTGGCCAGCGGTATCCGCAACCGGGCGATCCGAATCCGACGGTGCGGGTGGGCGCGGTGATGGCCGAGGGCGGCAAGATCTACTGGGTGAAGCTGCCGATCCGCGATGGTCAGGACTACATTCCGCGGTTTGGCTGGGTGAACCGAACGACGCTGTGGATCGAGACGCTGACGCGGGACCACAAGCATCGGGCGATTTACTTTGCGGATCTGGGGGCGGGCACGACGCGCAAGATGCTGGAGATTTCCGACGACAAGTTCCTCGACGAGACGTATGACGTGACGGTGGCCGACGGATCGATGGTGCTGACGAACTGGACCGATGGACACAACCACATCTATCTCTACAGCTTTGACAAGACGCACCCGCTTGGCGCCGATGCGCGGCTGGAGCGGCAATTGACGAAGGGCGACTTTGATGTGGCCAAGGTGTATCGCGTGGACATTGCGCGAAAGTTTGTGGACTATGCCGCGAACGAGGGCAGCGTGCTGGAGCAGCAGATCTGGCGGGTCAGCTTTGCCGGGGAACGCACGGCGGTGACGACGAGCGCGGGGACGCACGAGGCGACGTTTGAGCCGCACGGCGGGGGCTATGTAGATCGGGTTTCAACGCGGATGACGGCGCCTACGCTGGAGTTGTGCGAGGCGAAGGGGGAGTGTCACGTCTTTTGGGAGACGCACGCGCTGGAGCCGTATGGCCTGCGTTCGCCGGAGCCGCTGGAAGTGAAGGCGCACGACGGGACCACGCTGTACGCCACGCTGCTGTTGCCGGCGGGTGCGACGACGGCGGCGAGTGTGCCGCTGATCGTGAATCCCTACGGCGGGCCGGGGCCGCAGGAGGTGGCGAACAGGTGGGGCGACGCGCTGCTGTTTGACGAGCTGCTGGCGGAGCATGGCTTTGCCGTGCTGCACGCGGATAATCGCGGGACGGGGATGCGCGGGCGCGAGTTTGCGCAGGCGGCGTATCACAACTTTGGGCCGGTGCAGCTTGAGGATCAACTGACGGTGGTGGATGCGGCGCTGGCCAAGTATCCGCAACTGGATGCGAAGCGGCTGGGCTGGTGGGGCTGGAGCTGGGGCGGCACGTTCACGCTGTATGCGATGACGCACTCAGACCGCTTCCGCGCGGGCGTGTCTGTGGCGCCGGTGACGGATTGGCGCAACTACGACTCGATCTACACGGAGCGGTATATGAGCGAGCCGGCGGATTTTCCGGAGGGGTACAAGGATTTCTCCGTGGTGAACGCGGCGGCGAAGCTGCACGGACGGCTGCTGCTGGTGCACGGGACAGGCGATGACAATGTGCACATGGAGAACTCGATCCAGTTCATCCAGGCGCTGATTGAGGCGGAGAAGCCGTACGATCTGCAGCTCTATCCGCGGAAGACGCACTCGATTGCAGGGCCGGATGTGCGGACGCATCTGTATAACCGGATTCTGGCGCAGTTTGAGACGTACCTGATGCCGCCGGTGCAGTGAGGGAGCAGATCGCGGGCTGGTGGAAACCGTCTGCAGAAGATTTGCGTTACCGGGAAAAGGCCGATTGGGGTTCGAGGTATCCCAGGTGCCCAAAGGCGAGGCACCTGGGGCAACCATGGTTTGTGGGGGGGACTTACTTTGCTCCCCCGGTACCCGAGCCACCCGCCCGCCGGATAAATAAGCGGGATTGTGACGTGGGGGATCACCGGCAATGCTCAATACGGCGCAAACGCCTCAACGATAGAAGGCCTTGCACTGGTTGGCGTAACCGGCGGACTAACATCCACGGGTACTTTGGAGCCGGCGAGCGCACTCGACAACTCCATCAGTGCTCTCGACAACGGCGTGGGCGGTGCTGGGCTTGCTGGTTTAGGCGGTGCCAAGAATGAGGCGGTCGGCGTGAGGCCATTTATTCAGGAGAAATCGTGCAACGTAATTCACTCACAACGAAGCAGAAACTTTTGATCATAGTAGTCGCTGTGGCTCTATGGGCACCGATGGTTCTGTTCTTTGCATTGTATAGCGACAGGTTGTCCGAACGGCAAAATGCCGCTGTGGCTGCGGTGAACCTGCTGTGCGGCGTTGGGCTACTTATCCTTATCTCGAAGAAGTGGATAAGTAAGGTGAAATGAGACTCAAGAAGCCGACGACTCGCATCTGTTATTTCCGCGCCAGATACTACAACCCGGCCATCGACCGCTTCCTCAGCGAGGATCCAGCCGGTTTCGCCGGGGGGATCAACATTTATGCCTACGTTGGGGACGATCCTACCGATTTCAACGATCCTTCCGGCAGACTGCCTTTTGGTGGCGGGTGGCCCGGGTGCCACACCGAGCGTTCTACCACGACCATGGCTGCCCCAGGTGCCTCGCCTTCGGGCACCTGGGAAGAGCACGACACTCCCCCGGCCTTCTTCTTGTATCGCAAGTGCTGCGGCAACCGTCCTCCACGGCGCGCTGCCGTACCCGCCGACTCGATCTCCACGACGCCCTCGACACCCGTTGCGTAGTGGCGAAAACTCGACCATCTCCAGTCTTCCGGTTTCTCCACCAGGCCGCGCACAACCGGATTCCGGTGCATATACCTGAGCTTTTCCACGCGCTTTGCCTCGT
>JAKBHH010000098.1 GCA_021836865.1 Acidobacteriota bacterium | reverse complement strand
GCATGGTTCGGTCAGTTCCGACGACTCTTGGTTCGGCATGAGCACCTCCTTGCCACCTACCGCGCATTCTTTTACCTCGCCTGTTTCTGGATCACCCTCAGGCGGTGTTTATGAAACAGCCTCTAAGATCAGGTTGGGATTGGAAGATGTAAGATTGCTCATAGATTTTTGACGGAACGATGAGGCCCCGCCATCTCCTTGCTTGGTTGACGACATATTGACACAACCGGTTTTAGAGATGCCTTTGGTCTCACCCATCGCGCAGATCAATGCCCACGGCTTATGAGACCTGCTCGAATGAAGAACGCAAATGAACTGCGAGGCCCCCACCTCAGTACTCTTGAAGCAAGAATGCTGCCTTACCAGATCCCCTTGTCGCTTCCAGTGATCCTTTGTCCAACCAGGGCCGCCGTGGCAAGGCACGGCAATAAGCTGAGTCGTGCGCTGTTCATCAATTCCCGTCTTCGCAGCAGTCCGGCAAGTTGCGACGCGTAGAGGCGCGCGGATTGCGGCATAATTGGGACACGCAGAAACTCTCGGGCGTAGTAGACTTCTTCGCCGCCAAAGCGCGCTGCATCTGTCACAAGCTGCGGCAAATCAAGACCCGCCCCGCGGTACTTCCTCACATAATCCGACACAATCGCGAGATAAGTCGCCACCCCTTCCCAAATGCCGGCTTGAATCGCCGCAGTACGAAGGTCCGAGTAATCGATGTCGCCAGCTTCTGACAGTGCGGCAGTATCGACGATGTCGCACAGCCGAAAATAGAAATGGCGGTACATGCGCTGCAATGTAGATATCATCAGTCGATCAGACGCTGATGAAACTCGGAACGTCTGGCCATCGAGCACAATCTGCCGGGAGCGCGCCGCGAGACGCGCGGCGATTGCAACCTGTTCCCCAGTCTGTCCCAGGCGGCCCATGTGAATCTCTACGGCCTCAGGCAGTCCAGGAATAATGAAGTTCCACTTGCGCGCCAGGCGGTCTCCCCAGCTTCGCGGAGCAACCTTCGCGTCAAACCTCCTCTTCATCAGTCTGAATACGTCTGCTGAATCCGCATTGGTGTAGAGATCAAGGTCACTGCCAAGGTCGGGCCAGTGGTCCAGTGACTTGATCACGGTGACGTCATATTGTTGGCATTCAAACGTGGCGCAAATCTCGTGCAGGAACGTGAGAGCCGTAGAAATCCGCGACCGTTCCTTCGCTAAAGCACTCTCTGCCCACTCGGAGCGGATGCCAACGTCTGATTTGAGCGTCATCTTAAGGAAGGCTTCCATGCCACGCACTACGACATGGTTCGAACTGGCCAAACTCACCAGTTCGTCAAATCCCTCTCTGCTCATCGTATGAACATCCGATTCCAGCCCGGCCAGCATGGACGACGATGAACCCGCGCCCTCATGCTGCGTCAGGAGAAGGCGAGATAGAAGAATCATCGATTGATTTGCAAGAGACTGGGTGGCAGGTGTGGTCATGCGAAACATATCCTTCTTGAGGCTTGTGAAGCGGCCGCGTGGATCGCTACCGCAGAGGTGGGACGTCTGAGGATGAGGGCTTGGCGAGCGGTGCGCTGGAGTCTCCGCTCGGCGCATTGCCGCGAGGTGTCAATTCAATCGGTCCCGCTTGTCGGCTCCGTTGCAGACTGTATATTTCCAGTGCGCTGTTGACGCGGAGGTCGCTCGCAGCAGCCACAACGGACAGTCTTTTGCCTTCCGCCGAAAGCTGGGTCGCCAGTCCAACACGGTCACCGGACCCGCTTGCCTTTCGGGCTTTCTCATAGAAATCCTGTGCGGTTTCCGGATCCCCGTCCATCTCTGCAACATATCCGCGGTTGTTGAGAGAAAATGCGCTGGATGGATCAAGCGCGTATGCCTTGAGGAAATCTTGCCTTGCCGCAACCCACTCGTTTTGAGTGGTTGCGGAAACCCCGCGCGAGGTCAACATGACCGCGTTCACCTCTGAGCTATCCATGCCTTTGATTCGCTCGGCCAGGCGCCTTGCGCTCGCTGCGGCCATTGCGCTCACCGCTTTGCCGCGCCATGCACGATCCTGCGTGACTGCTGCGGGCTCCGAGGAATGCATTGCGGCCGCCGCGGTATAGGATCGCAACGCGCCGATGTAGTCTCCAGTCAATTCATCAGCCACCCCCAGATTGTTTAGCGTGAAGGGATTCTGCATATCCAGGGACATTGCCTTCTGTAGCAGAGCCACCGCTTCAAAGCCGCGATTCGTCGAAAGAAGATTCATCGCGTCCACATTCATGCGATTTACCCGCATGGGAATGTCCTGCAGGCTCTTGAAGGCGTACTGCATGGGCTTACCTTCCAGCTCTTTCGCATTGCTCCGATCAATATTTGCGTTAGAGCCTTGCTCGGCCGCCAGGGCATAGAACCTGTGCGCACGTTCCAGGTCTCCCCGCAACTCGGAGATGTAGCCAAGATTGTTCAGAGTAAAAGGATCGGCAGGATCAAAAAGATATGCCTTATAGAACAGCATGGCCGCTTTTTCGAATTGCTGCTTCTTCACGGCCTCAACACCCTCGCGATTCAGACGCTGAACGGGAGTCAATTCGCTGTGTTTTGGAATCGTGATTCTCAGAGTGTCTCCTGCCCATCCAGCATGAGACCCTGCCACCAGGATGACCGCAACGACTGCAATCACTCTTCGGACCATCATTGCGTTCATTTCACACCTCCGCGCGAGTCATGGAGAATAATCTGAAGTGCGCATAGATTGAGATGCCCTGCACTGAAGTCTGTTGCTAGCACGGGCTGCAGTATTTTGCTTTTCATGCGCTGTCGCGGGCTACCGAGACTCAGCCGGCAACATCAAATTGTCAGTTTGCATCAATTGCGGCTGATAAGGGATGTGCGGATATGGCAAGAGCTCTCGCGGTAGTCATGCTTGGCGGCACTTTAATTGTTCAACTTGCAAGCGCGAGCGCAAGGTCAGAGCAGACTGCGGATGGTCAATCCGGTTTGGAGTCTGCAAGTATCACAGGCAATTTGCCTGCCCTGCCTTCTGCGCCGCAAGGAGTGAGCACCATCCTGGGGGGCGCGATTACGAACATCGATCGCGTCCGCGATGAACTTACGCTCAAAGTCTTTGGTCAGAAGCCAACCAAGATACTCTTCGACGAACGCACGCAAGCCTTCCGGGACGGAAAGAAGATCCCGCTCCGCGATCTAACTCCAGCAGATCATGCCTCGGTGCAAACGATGCTGGATGGAACCAGCGTGTTCGCGATCAGCATTCACGTATTGTCGCGATCGCCTGCAGGTGAACTCCAGGGAAACGTACTATCCTACAACCCTGATACGAGAACGTTAACCGTCGGTGCGGTCCAGTTGCATGATCCCATCAGACTGCTCGTGCCGGTGAATGCGCGCGTCTTTCGCGAAGGTCAAAGCGCATTCACTTCCGCGTCTTCCGGTGTGTCCGATCTCGTGCATGGAGCGCTCGTCTCGGTCACGTTCGAATCAGACAAGGATGGTCGGGGCGTCGCAAGCCAGATCGCTATCCTGGCTATCCCCGGATCTGCATTTGTATTCACCGGGAGTCTTTCCTGGCTCGACATGCACACCGGATCATTGGTTCTGATCGATCCGCGAGACGATAAGAGTTACCAGATATCCTTCGATCCCGCCCGACTCCCGGCAAGCCAATCTCTGCGAGAAGGCGCCCGCATCAGAGTGGTGGCAACGTACGATGGCTCGCGTTACATGGCCAGCGCTCTTTCGGTCAACTGAGTCCGCAGGAGCGCTGTTCCCCGTGGGCTTGTCGATTCTCTCTGCCTGGCTGTCAGGGTCCGTTGCCCCACCCGAGGATTGACCGGGTAGGTCGATCTTTGGCCGGCCAGGCTGGACTTCTTGCTCAGGGCGCGGCGCAGCACCCGTCGCGCCTTGTGCAGTTGCGACTTGGTGTTTCCGCAGCTGCATTCAAGCATGGATGCAATCTCGGAATGATCAAAGCCGTCGACATCGTGAAGAAGAAAAATGCTGCGATATCCAGGAGCTATCGTAGCCAGAGCGCGGTCCAGGTCGAGGCGGTCAATGACGCCTGCTTGGGCCAGATCGCGAGTTCCGAAGCTGCGACCGGCACGCTCCTCAGGCACACTCTGCATCAGATCATCCAGTGAGACAACAGCCAGCGCGCGCTTGCGCAGATACATCAACGCTGTGTTGACGGCCAGCCGGTGCAGCCAGGTGCTGAACACGGATTCGCCGCGAAAGGATGCAAGCTTGCGGTGCGCCTGAAGAAAAGTGTCCTGGGTGAGATCTTCGGCCAGCGAGAAGTCGCGCACGATGCGCATACAGACTGAGAAGACCCGATTCTTGTGCCGCAGATAGAGTTCGGAGAACGCATCCTGATCTCCATTCTGGGCGCGTGCAACAGCTTCGACCTCGATGGATCTCGCCAGAGAGTGGGGGCGCTCGTACCCCGAAGCAGGAGGGGGAAGCGGGTCTTGTAGCGGCATGGGGTGAGTTGAGGTAAGCATGTGCCTCCATCGTGGACCCTGGGGCTTGCCCATTCGATCCGTGATTCTGCTGTGCGCTCTGCTTGCCTCACGGATGGAGGAAAGCAGTCGAGTTGAAGAACCTGAAACCTAAAGGCAGAAAACAGTTGTACCTGCCTCTTGCTTCGCCCTGCGAGTGTCTTAGTGTTGGTTGAGTTCCACCGATGCAGTTGGCAAATCCTAAGTTGCCCGAGCCATGACTTAGTTTCCCATCCGCTTCACCAATCGTCTGATCCGTATTGCTCAGAAGGGCAGAGCGGCCGGATCGCAGTGATTCTTCCCCCATCGCCGCCCTCTCAGGGCTGCGGCTAAGCAGAATCCCATCAAGACTTCTGTGGGGATTCGCTGGACCGGCTCTGTCGCGCGGACTGTGCGGGGCCGGTCTTCCATCTGAAAGCCATTCAACTGCCGGCTCCCCTTGCAATCACGCAATCTTGCCGCCGGGCCTGGTCTGTATAAGGTGTCGCCCTCCCGGAAATCTTCTGCCTCGCAGCACAAACTTCGACGGAAATGTTTGCAAACAAGCAGCTTACAGTTCAAATTACGGAAGTCGGGCGGAGCCGGTCGCCAGGCAGAAAAGGATTGCGCGCGCCGATTTCCCTTTGGTTACCTAAGTTACAGGCGCGAATAGGTACTTTGGTCGTATCATGGCGAGACTCTAGGAAAATGAGGCGCCTTGGATGCTCAATTTTGGCCGCTTTGTGTTTTTAATTTGCGCCTCCTCAGTTTCGCTCGCACTGTTCTCAGGCTGTTCAAACATGCCTATCGGATCGAAGGGCACGCTTGGGAACACCGGCCCAGGTACGGGCACTGGTGCCGGCACGGGCACTGGTTCGGGCACTGGCGCCGGAACGGGCACTGGTTCCGGAACCGGCACGGGCACTGGTTCGGGAACCGGCTCGGGCACAGGAACTGGCTCAGGCACTGGAACTGGCTCAGGCACAGGACAGCCTCCACCTGCCCAGAATCCTGGAAGCGTACTCTCCAACCTGCAGGCCAGCGGAGGATGGAATAGCTGGGGTGAGCTGGCTCCCGCCTATGCGATCTGCGCCGCGCCGTGCCCAGGCGTTACCTGGTCTTTGGCGCAGGAGATCCAATCGCCCTCCATGACCGGTAAGGCGACCCAGTTCAACCTCAGCGGAACGACGCCGTACTCCGATGTCCTGTGGTCCAATCCCCTGATCGGTCAATTCTCCACACAAAATCTGCCTGACTCCGATCACACGCTGCTCCCCACCTTGCACAACTTCACCTATGACGCCTACTTCTATGGACCGAGCCTCGAACTCGCGCAGGTTCTGGAGTTCGACATCAATATGTACATCAGCGGGATTGGGATGACATGGGGCACCCAATGCCGCATCGCAGGCGGAAATGAATGGGATGTCTGGGACAACGTGAATGCGAAATGGGTCCCAACCGGCGTAGCCTGCAATCCCATCAGCAATGAGTGGAACCATGTGACGATTCAGGTTGAGCGGGAATCCGACAATTCGCTCTTGTATCAGTCGATAGCGCTGAACGGCGTGACCGCCAACATCAACAGCACCTTTCCGCCCTTTTCTGTACCAGGCAGCTGGTGGGGAATCACCCTGAACTATCAGATGGACGGGAATTACAAGCAGGCGGCAAATACCACTTACCTGGATAATCTGAGCTTCACTTACCAATGAGGAGAATGTGCGCGGATGCATCGGCAAAGGGACTCTCACGGGCTGAAGCATCGGCAGACTGAGTAACTCCTCGGCGGAGGTGGTGGCCGGCAGCGCATTTTGTTCTGTCGTGCGTGGGCCCAGACGATGCCCGGATTGAAGCGCGATTACGATGCCGGCGCCCCCGCGAGCGATCACATGGCCGAACCCCTCCAACACAGGTGCCGCGCCGTAGAGATCGACCTTGAGAATCGCCTACGGGAATGCCAGTGATGGCGAAACACCCGCAGCATGGATGACACCGGAAATTGCGCCGGGTTTGGCAGGCTCCTCAACGAGAGCCTGAACCGAGGGCGCGCGAGGATACATCGACTGTCGCCGTACTGCCGTTGAAACCGGTATCGAAAGGAACTTTTGCTGCCGGGTCGGAATTTTCCTGCCGTATGTCAGCCAGTAAGGAGTGCCTGCCCGCACGGACGCGCCGCACAATTGCCTGGCCGATCGGCCCTGCTCCGATGACTGCAATCGAGCAGCGACTACCCTCCCCAGCCTGAGCCACGGCCATTCTCCGGCTTTTCCGATGCCGCAGATGCGAAGGTCCTCCGGCGCAACGCCGAAGGACCTTCAAGGGACAAGCATCATCCAGCCTACGCTGTCACAGTCCGCGTCGGTTTGGAGCCCCATAGCCCGTAGTAGGCAATGAAGAGGTAGCACAGGATGGGGATCACGAATGCGTGCTGGATACCCATCTTGTCGGCTGCGGCGCCAATCAGGAAGGGGATCACCGCACCGCCCACAACTGCCGTCATGATCAGCCCCGAACCTTTGCTGGTCATCGGTCCCAACCCTGCTATGCCCAGCGCAAAGATGTTCGGGAACATGATCGAGTTGAAGAATCCGCACAGCACCAGGCTCCAGATGGCGACCTCGCCGTGGCTGGCCATGGAGATCGCCAGCAACAGAGCCCCCGCGAACCCGAAGCCGCCCAGCAGCCTGCCGGACTTGATCTTCGTCAGCACCCACGACCCCAGCAGGCGGCCCACCAGCGCACCCGCCCAGTAGAGCGAAACCAGGAAGGATGCAGTCTTTGCGCTGTCCACACCTTGCGTTTTGAAGTAGTTCACCGCGATCGAAGCCAGGCCCACTTCGACGCCGACATATAAAAAGATGCCCACCGCACCCAGCACGGTATGCCGATAGCCCCAGATGCTGCGGCTCAGGATCGGATCGCCTTCCCTCGCCGGTCGAAACGCCTGCGTATGGGCAATATGGGGCAGGTGCATAAAGGTCACCGCAATGCCCAGCAGCAGCAGCCCGGCGGCAATCAGCAGGTAAGGAACACGCACCGTGTCGGCAATGTCAGCCTTTGAGATCAGCTTGGTCGGGTCGGTGAGGATAAACGCGCCGGCCACCAGCGGAGCAATCGTTCCGCCCAGCGAATTCAACGCCTGCGCCAGCGTCAACCGCACCGGCGCGCTGTGCTCCGGTCCCAGAATCGCAACATACGGGTTGGCCGCCGTCTGCAAAGCCGTTACACCGGCGCCCACCACAAACACCGCCGTCAGAAATAGCGGAAAGCTGACGAGCCTGGCCGCGGGCACAAACATCAGGCATCCCACCACCTGGATGAACAGCGAAACCACCATCGTGCGCTTGTAGCCGATCGACTCAATCAACTTGGACGTTGGCGAGGAGAACACGAAGTAGGCCAGAAAGAAGGCCGACTCGGCCAGCATGGCCCAGGCGTAGTGCAGGTTGAAGATGGACCGCAGGTGAGGCACCAGAGCCATGTTCAGGTTGGTAATAAACCCAAAGATGAAAAACAGCACGGCGACTGTGATAAAGGGACCGGTGTAGTTGGGCGAAGTTGCAGTGGCTGGCGGGGTGGATCGAGTCGACATGCGGGGTGCTTCTCCACTTCCTTGAGAATTGATCGGCCCGGTTGGGGCTTGGCCGTTCGCCCTGCCGCAAAGCGACGCGTCGAGTGCTCACCGCCGGATTCCACGGTCGCTGCGGGCCGGGGTGCCCGGCTGATTTTGCTGCACACAACACTATACGGAAAGCCCCTTGCCGGGGAAGGACTATCCGCGCCGCTCTTTTGGGCTCCCGGAGCGCGCAAAGGCCCCATGGTCGCCCGCCGCTTCGATTTCCGGCAGAGATACCGTATTCTCAGAGAAACGCGAGGAGACGACACTTGGCGAATGTAGCGTTGACGGGCGCCCGGCTGAAGAAGGTGCTGGCGGCCCTGGAAGAGAACTGGCAGGCCGAGATAGAGGCCTACCACACCTACATGGCGCTGGCCGACCGCGACTCAGACCCGGTGCGGGCGCAGGTGCTGCGCCATCTGGCCAACGCCGAGTGGGAGCACGCTGCCCTGTGGCAGGGCCGCATCGTTGAGCTAGGAGGTGCTCAGCCTGTCTACCGCGGCAGCCCCGGCGGCGAGGCTGACTCGCTGGCCAATCGCGCCGGCGGCGTCCGCATGGCCCTCAGAAGGCTGGAGATCGAAGAGAGCCGCCACATCGCCACCTACGGCGAGCAGCTCAAGGCCCTCGGCGACGAAGGCTCCATCGCCATCCTCGACCACGTTATTGAGGACGAGAAGGATCATTATCACGAGCTCGGCTCGCTGCTGCGCGGCCACTATACCGCTCCCGCAGGCGCACCCAAAATCGATCCCAAGGCCGTCCTCGAAGAGCTGCTGGCCAAGCGCAACCAGGGGCGCAAGCAGCCCGGCGCCTGGATCGGCGATGCCATCTACGGCGTCAACGACGGCCTCGGCGCAATCTTCGGCATCGTCTCCGGCGTCTCCGGCGCCACCGCCGGCGACAGCAAATATGTTCTGCTGGCCGGCATCTCCGGCATGATCGCCAGCGCGCTCTCCATGGGCTCCGGCGCCTACCTCGCTGCCAAAAGCGAGCGCGAGATCTATGACGCCGAGATCGCCCGCGAGCGCGAAGCCATCCAGATGAACGGTCCGGAAGCGCGCGAGCTTCTCGCGCTTTACTATCAGGTGAAAGGCCTGCCGGAAGAAGACGCGCACAAGATGGTGAATCATATCGCCAGCGATCCCGAGCAGTTTCTGCGCGTGCTGGCCAGCGAACGGCTCGGCACTTCGGAAGATGCTCTGAGCAATCCTCTTGTCTCCGCCAGCTCCGGCGCGCTCTCCACTGCCATCGGCGCGCTCATCCCGGTTATTCCATTTTTCTTCCTGCAGGGTGTGCCCGCCGTCGTGGCGGCAGCCATCATTTCGCTGGTCGCGCATTTCGCAGTCGGCGCAGCCAAAAGCCTCATCACCGTCCGCTCCTGGTGGTCCTCCGGCATGGAGATGACCGTCGTCGGCGCAGTCGAGGGCGCTGTCACCTATGGCATTGGCATCCTGCTCGGCAAGGGCGGCATGTAGACGCAGTGCCCTGCATCGCATGGATACCTCCGCGCGGCGCTGCCGTTAGAATGGTCGAGGCTTCCGCCGCCGGGGTATCCCATGCTGAAAAAATCTCTTCTGCTGCTCTTTTGCACCCTTGCCGTCGCGCCCTGCGGGTCGCTGTTCGCCCAGCCCCAGCCCGACGTCGACATCCAGCGCAACGTTGCCATGAAGACCCGCGACGGCGTCACCCTCTTCGCCGACATCTATCGCCCCGCAGGCGACGAAAGCTTCCCTGTGCTGCTCACCCGCACACCCTACGACAAGGGCAACACCGCCGCCTTTGGCCGCATGGGCGCACTGCGCGGCTTCATGGTGGTGGCGCAGGATGTGCGCGGCCGCTACACCTCCGAAGGCGAATGGTATCCCTTCAAGCATGAGATCGAAGACGGCTACGACACCGTGGAGTGGGCCGCCGCCCTGCCCCACTCCAACGGCAAGGTCGGCATGTTCAGCGGCTCCTATGTGGGAGCCACGCAGTTGCTCGCGGCCATCGCCCATCCGCCCCATCTGGCCGGCATCTGCCCCATTGTCACCGCCAGCAACTACCACGAAAACTGGACCTACCAGGGCGGTGCACTCGCACAGTGGTTCGATGAGTCCTGGACCTCCGGCCTGGCGCAGGACACCGTCAACCGCGCCATCCGCCGCGATACCAACGCCCTGATCGGCAGTACCGTTCTGCCCCTCAACCGGTACCCGGTCTTCAACCTCGCCAACCCCGTCGGCGGAGCGGACCTGACCCGCGCCGTGGCCCCGTACTTCCTCGATTGGATCAGCCACCCGGCCTACGACAGCTACTGGAAGCAGTGGGCCATCGACGAGAACTACGCCAGCATCCAGGTGCCCGCGCTCACTGTCGCCGCATGGTACGACCTCTTCCAGGGCGGCTCCCTGCGCAACTACATGGGCCTTACCGCGCAAGCCGGCAACCAGGCCGCGCGCAACGAGCAGCATCTCATCGTCGCCGTGGGCGGCCACTCCGGCTTCGGCCGCAAGGTCGGAGACGTCGACTTCGGACCCGACTCAGCCTTTGACGAAAACGCCGTCACGCTCGACTGGTACGACTACCTCTTCAAGGGCAAGCATAATGAGTTTGCCACCGGCAAGCCCGTCCGCATCTTCGTCATGGGCGAAAACAAATGGCGCGACGAAGACGCATGGCCTCTGGCCCGCGCCAAACAGACGCGCTACTTTCTGCACTCCGCCGGCAAGGCCAACACCGCCGCCGGTGACGGCTCGCTCTCCACCACGGCCGAGCGCGGTGCGGCATCAGATGCCTACATCTACGATCCGGCCAACCCCGTCCCCACCACAGGCGGCCCGCTCTGCTGCGACCCCACGCACCTCCCCGGAGGCCCCAGAGATCAGCAACCGGTCGAGAGCCGTCCCGACGTACTCGTCTACTCCACCCCGCCGCTGGCGGAAGATGTTGAAGTCACCGGCCCGGTCATGCTCGATCTCTTCGCCCGGTCCTCCGCCGTGGACACCGACTTTACGGGTAAGCTGGTCGACGTAGCCCCGGATGGCGTCGCGCACAACCTCACCGAGGGTATTCTGCGCGCGCGCTTCCGCAACTCCACCGCCATCGCCGACCCGCTCGTTCCCGGCCAGGTCTACGAGTACAAGATTGATCTCTGGTCCACAAGCAACGTCTTTTTGAAAGGCCACCGCATCCGGCTTGAAATCTCCAGCAGCAACTTCCCGCGCTTCGACCGCAACCTCAACACCGGAAGGAGCGCCGCCGATGACGCAACTTTCGTGAAAGCCACCAACACCATCCTCCACGACAGCGAGCACCCGAGCGCATTGGTGCTGCCGGTAGTGGCACGATAAACGCAGGCTCCCATATCCAAAAATCCGGGCACGCCGCCCGAGCGCAAGACACCGTCAATGCGAGCCTGCAGGTGGAGCGCCCAGACCTGATCCCGTAACGAGCGCCGCGGCGCTGCCCATGAAATTGCCGCTGAGCGTCTCGCTTGAGACTCCCCGCGTGCGTCAGATCGCAATCTTTGCGGGCTGCGCCGCCGTAAGATCCCGCGCTGCCGCGCGTCCCAGCCGAATGCAATCCGGTATCCCTATGCCGTCATACGCATTGCCGATAAGCCGCAGTCCGGGCAACTCCGCGACGCGCTCCTGAATGCGTTGCATCCGCTCCTGGTGCCCCACGGCATACTGCGCCATCGCCCTCTGCCAGCGTGAAACCTGCGTATGTTCCGGTCTGGCAGCCAGGTCGATCGTCCTCTCGCCCAGAATCTCCGTCAGCTCCCGCCGCACCCTGGCCACCAGCACCTCGTCAGGCTCAGCCAGCAGCGCGTCATTCTTCATGCCGCCCAGAAAGGCGCGCAGAACCGCCTTCCCTGTCGGCGTGCGCCCCAGAAACTTGCGATGCACAAAAGTGCATGCCAGCATCGCGCGTCCCTCACTGGCCGGAACCAGAAACCCGAAACCCTCCGGCAGCGGCCCCAGCTCCGCCTCGTCATACACCAGGTTCACCGTGATGGACGACGAGTAAGGAATGGCGCCCAGTTCCTCGCCCAGTGCCGCGTCCACAGGCCTTATCAACACACTCGCGGCCCAGGCCGGCGACGCCACAATCACCGCATCGTAATGCTTCGCGTGGTCGTCAGCTGTCACCCGCCATCCCGCCGCCGTCTTCTCCAGCGCGCTCACCGGCGTCGATCGCCGCACCCATTCCGGCTCAAGCTGTGCTTCCAGTGCGTCCACCAGCTGCTGCAATCCGCCCCGCAAGGTGGTAAAGATCCCGCGCGGCGCGGGTCGTCCCTGGCCCTCCACGCGCCCTGCTCCGCCCGCAGCCTTTGCCGCAGCCATGCGCGCCCGCATCTGCCGGTGCGCCGCCAGCATGCCTCGTGTCAGCGAGCCATACTGCGTCTCCATCTCCACCAGCCGCGGCAGCACCGTGCGCGCGCTCAACTGCGACGCATCGCCGCCATAGATGCCCGAGAGCAGCGGATCGGCCAGCCGGTCCACGGCCTCTGCGCCAAAGTGCCGTTCCACCAGCGCTGCCACTGACTCGTCGTGCCCTGCCGGGCGCGGCGGATGCAGCAGCTCCAGCGCCATCCGCACCTTCGTCATCGGGCTGAAAAGCCGCGTCAGCGCAGTGGGTATAAGCTTGGTCGGGATGAGGAACATCAGCCCATCGGGCAGAGGCACCAGCCGGTTCCGCACTACGATATAGGTCTTGCGGGCCGCGTCGTTCGACGGCGTCAACTGGTCGCCCAGTCCCAGTTCGCGGCACAGCTCGGCTCCTGCCGGCTTCTCCGCCAAAAAGGAATCCGGTCCGCCTTCCAGAACCGCTCCGTGGACGATCTCCGACGAGATCGATCCGCCCAGCCGTGCGCGCGACTCATAGAGTGTGTACTCCACTGCCGCGCCGCCACGCCGTGACTTTTCCAGTTCATAGGCAGCCGAAAGCCCTGCGATGCCCCCGCCGATAATTGCCGTCCGCATCTTTTCAACCTCATCCAACAATAACTGCACCACGTGGGCCCAAAGGGTACTGCAAACTTGAACTCGATCACTGAAGTCTCTCAGTGCACCATTACGGATTAGAATCGCGACGGAGCTTCCTGCTCGCGTGTGACTCGCATCACTTCAACACCGCACACCTGCAGGTTAACAATGGCGATGTATGCTGGCGCGTAGACTCAGACAGCGTACCGGCTCTCCCGTCGCAAGGGTCAGGCACATGTCTGCATCCCCACGGGTTCGCTTTCCTTCAGGAGACTCTCGATGACCGCTGAGTTGATCCACCGCCTTCATTTCGCCTTCACAGTCACCTTCCATTATCTCTTCCCGCAGCTCACTATGGGCCTGGCGCCGCTCATCGTGGTACTTAAAACTGTCGCCCTCAAAGATGTCAGCGGAGAGTGGGACCGCGCCGCGCGCTTCTGGGGCAAAATCTTCGGCATCAACTTCGTCTTCGGCGTCGTCACCGGAATTCCCATGGAATTTGAGTTCGGCACCAACTGGGCGCGCTTTTCGCGGCTCTCCGGCGGCGTCATCGGCCAGCCCCTCGCCATGGAGGGCGTCTTCAGCTTCTTCCTCGAATCCGCCTTCCTCGGCCTCTTCCTCTACGGCGGAAATCGTCTCTCGAAGAAGATGCACTGGTTCTCCGCGGTCATGGTCTTCGTGGGCTCGTGGATCTCCGGCTTCTTCATCATCGTCACCGACGCCTGGATGCAGCATCCGGTGGCTTACGCCCATCTGCCCAGCGGCCAGTTTGAAGTTCTCAGCTTCTGGCAACTGCTGTTGAACCCATGGGCCCTGCTGCAGTACGCGCACAACATGACCGGCGCCGTCGTCACCGGCAGCTTTGTCATGGCCGCCACCGGCGCCTTCTATCTTCTTGAGGGCCGCTTTCACGAGTGCGGCTGCGCCTACGGCAAGATTTTTCTCAAAGTGGGCGTCATCTCCGGTGTGATCGCGACGATCCTCATCATCTTCCCCACCGGCGACCTGCACGGCAAATATGTGGCACGCCACCAGCCCGCGGCCATGGCAGGAATGGAAGGCCTCTTCAGGACCGAAACCGGCGCCGGCGTCGTTCTGATGGGCCAACCCAATGAAGAGACACAGCAGATTGACAACCCCATCGTGGTCAACGATGCACTCAGCTTCCTCATCTACGGCACGACGAAAGCTGAGGTCAAAGGCCTCGACCAGTTCCCGCGCGACCAGTGGCCCACCACGCTGCCCTTGCTCTACTACGCCTACCACATCATGGCCGGCCTCGGAACCTACTTCGTGCTTCTCATGATCGCTGCAGCGTTCCTGCTGTGGCGCAACAGGCTCTATCAGACTCGCTGGATCCTCTGGCTGCTGCTCATCAGCTTTCCGCTTCCCTACATCGCCAACAC
>JAKBHH010000097.1 GCA_021836865.1 Acidobacteriota bacterium | reverse complement strand
CATCGGAGGCCAACACTGGAGAGCCCGGCAAATTGCCTCCCCAGCTCTTCTCCGCGTCGCCCGCAACAAAGAACATCAGATGCGGATGCCAGCTCATGCCCCGGTCGTTCAGGTACTGTTGCTTCGACAACATGTAGCACATCGCCCCCGGCTCCAGCGCGGGCAACTCCTTCTTGTCCATCGCCGATGCGGTCGCCTCCACAATCTCCGCCTTCGATTTCCCTGCCAGCACCAGCCTGGTCTTCATCAGAAAGATCGGCACAAAGGTTCTTGCGGCGGGCGGATTGAAGCAAATCGGTGAGCGAACTTTAGGATTCCAGAACTCCGGCTCATCCGTCGCTGCGCCCCAGGATCGTTCCACCATGCAAAGGAAGCCATTGCTGCCCTTCACCACGCTCGTGTATCCATCCCGCCTCAGCACCATCACTTCCGCTCCGTCCGAAATGGATGCTGGAGCAGCGCTCCGCGCCAGCGCGATCTCAGAGCTCTCGTTGGGCATCAAATATTGATCAAGAGGAGCCATGCTCGAATAGGGAGCAGCCCCTGCCTGAGCTTGTGCCGCGGAAGATGCGGCGAACAGGCTTAGTTGCATGACGAAAGTCAAAGCGATGAACTTGGAATGATTCCTCCACATGGGACCCTCCAATAGAGGCGCGAAACGCGCGTCCGGCCCGGGGATCTTCGGATTGAATCGTACCAGACTCGTCGCGCGCCGAAGGACGCCGGTGCATAGGTGAGCGCACGGGAATGCCTTCCAACCGTATCGCGGTAGTCAACGATGGCCAGGCCGTCGTCTCACACCTTGCTCAGCCTGCCCTGCTTCACTTCAAATCGCTCCCCGCGCCACACAATCGTATTCCCCGCAAAGCCCGCCACCCACAGCCCCATCGCCACCGCATCGCGCAGCGGCACCAGCCAAAGCCAGGGCAACACCTGCCGGTCGCCCAGCACGCCTGTACCCACCTGCATGGCCAGTCCAAGACGAAGAAAAAGACTCAGCGCCAGCAGCCACACGCTCCACCCGCTCGCCCCGCTCGCCACCACATTCAGCGCCGCCCACATCAGCCCGTGCGTGAAGATCAGCCCCGCATACCCCGCTGGCCGCGCATCCCGCACGGTCCGCAGCCAGCGCAGTTGATGATCCGCAAACCCGCGCCACCCATACCCCGGCACGCTCGTCTCCACCACCTCGCCCGCCAGCGCCACCTGATAGCCCGCCTGCGCCACCCGCGCGCCCAGCTCGTAGTCATCCGCCAGATGATCCTTCAGCGCAACAAAGCCGCCCATCTTCTCCAGCGCCTCGCGCCGCACCGCCAGCGTCGAACCCAGCCCATACCGCAGCCCGCCCTCGATCATCCGCGACAGCAGCACCCCCGCCTGAAAATCCGTCGCAATCCCCAGCGCCTCCAGCCGTGAGGCCAGCGTCCCATGCGCCCGCCCGCGATAGAGCGCCGTCACCAGCCCCACCTCGGCCGCGCCCTCTGCCCGCGGAGCAAACTCCGCCATCACCCGCTCCAGATACCGCGGCCCCACCGTAATGTCCGAGTCATTCACCAGCAAGTAGTCATGCCGCGCCGCGCCCTGCATCTGCGCCAGCGTGCTCACCTTGCCATTCGTGCCCAGCCGCTCCGGGCACTCGAGCAGCCGGATCGCCCGCTCCGGAAACTCCGCCTGCAAGGCGCGCACCGTCTCCACCGCCGGATCGTCCAGCGCCGACACGCCAAACAGCAGTTCGTAGTCTCCCGCGTAGCTCTGCCGGCAGTGGCTCCGAAACGCCTCCAGCATCCCCGGATCGGTCCCCTTCAGCGATTTCAGAATGCTCACGCCCGGCGCAAACGCCGCCAGCCCCCGCCGCTGCGCCCGCAAAAACACCCGCGCCGCCACAAGCGCCGCCAGAAAATACCCCATCCCCGCCACGGCCAGCGCCGCGGTCGCCGCCTCAATCCCCACTGCCACTGCGTGCGCCGTCACAGCGCCCAGTGTAGCCGACAGAGCAGACTTCCCATCGTTCTCACGGTCAAGTCACCATGACTCTGGGTGCCCCAGATCTCGCTTCTGAGACCTGGGAAACCACAGCACCTACCCTGCCGATGCTCTCCCGTCGAAACCGCAAAGTATGCAATTCGCTATCTCCCGGAGTGCCAACTCACCACAAGCCTGGGTGCCCCAGGTCTCGCTTTTGAGACCTGGGAAACCACAACACTCACCCCGCCGGTCTTTTCACTGCAAAACCCTCAGGAAGCTCGTACCCACGCCCTGCAGCGGTCCACGCCGACTCAATCTCCACCGTTCCGCGTTCCCCGCTGGCATAGTGTCGATAACTCGACCATGCCCACTCCTCCGGCTTCTCCACAAGCTTCCGTGCCACCGGGTTGCGGTGTATGTAGCGCAGCTTCTCGCTCACCTTCTCTTGCGAATGCACATTGAAGTCGTAGTACCGAGCCTGCCAAAAGGGCCTCTCCACTCTTCGCCGCGCCACCGAGAGCTTCAGCGCCTGAACCGCGCGCGCCAGTGTCGCGCTGCGCGGCTCGTTCACCAGCAGATGCACGTGCTCGGGCATCACCAAATATCCGGAAACAACCAGCAGATAGCGTTGCCGCACACGCTCCAGCGCGGCCTCAAACAGGCTCCGCGCCTCCGCCGTGTCGAGATAAGCTCGCCGGTGAAAGCAACTGAAGGTAAGAAAGTGGAAGTCGCCGCACTCCTGATACCGGACTAACCCGCGCGTCATCGCAAGAAGAATACGTCGTGCGGCGGCGGGCGAACAGGGCCGCTCTCCCAGGTCTCAGAATCGAGACCAGGGGCACCCAGTTTTTGAGATAACCTATCATCCCGAGACCCTGGCCACCCGCCAACTGCGCGCTCCACCACGATTCGAAGCTGCCGCTCTCAATTAGGTTGGAGCCAGCTACGTTTCCGGGGACTGATGGCGATAACACAGTCGCGGAAGGGTCATGCGAGTATCATCGTCTGCATAGGAGCCAATGGCGACCTCGACAGGTATACCAGCACCCTCCGTTGAAGACCTGATGACACGCGGGTATTTCCCCGATCGCGTCATCCCACCAATCAATTCTCTCTCGATATCGCCCGCCATCCCGGACATCCTTAATTTCGCAAAGCCAAAGGCGATAGAGAGCATAAGGAAGAAGCCCGGGCCGGGCATTCGCCGCAGCCTTTCCGTCGAACATTCAGTTCCTAAGCGGAAGCACCTGCGAAGAACCCTATCGATACCAAATCCCCTGATTCAAACGGTTCTCTCTGCGGAGATCGCTGCCTCGTGGGCCGACTTGAGCATCTTCTGTGCGCAGTCCCAATTGTCACTCAGCACGCCGAAGCTTAGCGCTACTAGGGCAGTCGAGGCAACCCACCCACTAAATGAGCAACCCATATTTCGTGCTCAGCGATCCGTGGGCGCCCGGTACCTCCTTAAAGCAGATATCGCGCGCTATTATCCTTCGATCTATACTCACAGCATTCCTTGGGCCCTTCACACAAAGCAAAAGGCGCGAGCGGACAAGAGGTACGCCCTTCTTGGAAATCGACTTGACCTTTGGATGCGAGAAACACAGGACAAGCAGACCGGAGGCATACCAGTTGGACCCGATACCTCTTTCATTGTCGGGGAAGTGATCGGGACCGCGATGGACCTGCAACTAGTCTCTAAGATGCAATCAGTGCGCGGCACAAGATCGATCGACGATTACTTTCTCTATTTCTCGACAGTTTCCGAAGCCGAGCGATGCATAGCCACCTTGAACGAGATCGGACAAGAATTCGAGCTCGATATTAACGATGCGAAGACCGAAATCATAACGTTGCCGGACTCGCTGGAGCCAAAGTGGAAGACCGATCTGCGAGGACTCGAGATTAGGGACTCAGCTGCGCCACAATCGTTCGACCTGCTGACATTGTTTGATCGAGCATTCGAATACTCCAAGCAGTTCCCTACCGACAGTGTCTTAACATATGCGGCAAAGCTTACGCTAGGCGCCAATATTGCCGGAGGAAACTGGCCTCTCTGCGAGTCCCTCTTGCTGAAGGCGGCCCTAGCCGAGCCGACAATGCTGTCAGTTCTAGGCGAAATCTACACAAAGTTTTCCGCGTTTCATACAGATAAGGCCGCGCTCACAGTCTTGATCCACAGCATCTGCGCCTATCACGCACCCCTTCAGCAAGGTAACGAGGTCTCATGGGCCCTGTGGCTTGCAAAGGAGATGAACATTCAAATTCCGAAGCAGGTTGCCGATCGAATTGCGAAGCTCGACGACGATCTGGTTGCGCTTGCCGCACTGGATCTAAATGACAACGGTTTGTTCGATGCAAGCGGGTTTGCCAAATGGCGTGCCCACATGCAAGCCGCAGAGCTTTATGAGCGCCACTGGCTTATCGCTTACGAGGCGTTCGAACGTGGGTGGCTAACCTCGTTAGGGAATAACGACTACATTGGCGACGACGAATTCTTCTCAATCCTTCGGGTTCATGGAGTTCGTTTCTACGGAGGTGCCTTAGCACCGACCGCAAGTTTCTTCGGCTACTAGATTCGCCCGATAGAGGAATGGAGCAATGAGCCGGATGCCCCGTTCAAGCTCCGCTAGGACGGGAACTGCACAGTCGGATTGCGACCCGAGACCCCTCTGCTCGACCCCGCAAATGGCCGGGTGCCTCAGGTCTCGCTTCTGAGACCTGGGAAACCTCCGCGCCAACCCCGCGAATCCGCAAACGACCTACTTGATCCGCCGCACTCCCGCCACCCGACCGAAAGCCTTATCGAACGTCATCACCTCGTCCGCGCCCGACGCGAAAGAAATCTCCGCAATCAGATGGTCGGCAAATCCCGCCGCGCCTTTGCGGCAGGCCTCCAAAGCCTTCCACGCAACCGCCGCCGACTCGACCGTCACGCCCTTCGTCTGCAGCAGGCCCTCGATCGTGTCCAGAACCCTTGCCCGGTCCCATCTGCCGCGCAGCACCCACGACAACTCCGCCAGCACAAGCAGCGGAACGAAGACTCCGCCCGCCGAACGCGCTGCTGCAAGGGCCGCGCGCGCCTTTCGTGCCTGCGTGGGCTCGTCGTTCAGGTAGGCCCGCGCCCACACGTTGGTATCCGCTGCCACCATCACCACCGCCTCCGCGCCTTCGCCGCATCCATCTCATCAAAGGTCATCGCGCCACCGGCCTGACCGCCCGCATCGGCCATCTTCCACAGGTCTTCGAGATCATAAAGCACGGGTTCCACCTTCACCGCGCCGCTCGTGGGAATGCTGAATCGGATCCGGCTTCCCCTCTGGATTCCAAGCCGCTTCCGCAGCTCCCTCGGCAAGGTCACCTGGCCCTTGGAGGTCACCGTCGCCTCCACCGTCGTAGCCTTTGTCTGAGTCGCTCGCGTCATGATTCACCCTCCTTACAGAATAACCTTATTCTCCTTACTTTCAAACCTCGCAGACAACTCTCTGAAACTGGGTTCACGTCCGTGGTTCATTCAGTCTGCGGGTGCCCCGTCCTAGCTCCGCTAGGGCGGGAAGTGTTGGGTGCCCCAGGTCTCGCTTCTGAGACCTGGGAAACCTCCGCGCCACCCGCGCCAGTCTTCTCCCCTTGCAACACCCAGCATTCCCCCTTGCCCCCGCATCCCACTCGCCCCATACTGATCTCGTCCCCATGCCGCCCAAACCCCAATCCTTTCAGGCTCGCCTCGAAGCCGCCGGCAAGCCCCTCTACTGGACCATCGCCCGCGTCCCCGCCGAGATCATCGCTGCCCTCCGCCGCGCCTGGCCCAGCTGGACCACTCGCCGCGTCCGCGGCACCATCAACGGCTTCGCCTTCCGCACCACGCTCTTCCCCGGCCCCAACGGCGACTTTCTCACCCTCCTCGTCAACAAAAAGATGCAATCCGGCGCCGAAGCCCACCCCGGCGACCTCGTCTCCATCCGCATCGAGCCCGACCTCGAGTCCCGCTCCGACGAGCACCCCGCCGAGCTCACCGCCGCCCTCAAAGGCCAGCGCGCCCTCACCCGCTGGCTCCAGACCTTCAGCCCCTCCGCCCGCCGCGAGGTCGGCCACTGGGTCGCCCAGCCCAAATCGCCCGAAAGCCGCCAGAAGCGCGCCCTCCAGATGGTCGAGCGCCTGCTTCTCGTCATGGAGGGCGAGCAGGAGACCCCGCCCATCCTCCGCGCCGCCTTCCAGCGCGAGCCCCTCGCCGCGCGTGGCTGGCAGGCCATGACCCTCATCCAGCGCCGCGGCCACCTCTGGGGCATCTTCGCCTACCAGTCCGTCGAATCCCGCCAGCGCCGCGCCGCCCAGGCCATCGACCACGCCCTCCGCATCGCCCGCAAAGACCCGCCAGCCAGCCCCTGAATCCCGCTGTTGAAACTTTTTCCCGCCCGCCCCCATTTTTGTGGGCTTCGCCCCGCGGTTTGTCGTCTAATTGAATACGATGTCTGCCGCTGCCGCATTTCGCTCGATCTTCGCTCCCGGCGCCGATGCCGGCTCGTCCACTGCCGCCAATGATCTGGTGCGGCAACAGAGCCTTGCCATCGCTCAGGGCCTCAAGCAGCAGCAAGCGGGCCTGCTCGACGAGCTCATCGTCCGCTATCAGCACCGCCTCCTGCGCTATCTCGTCTTCCTCACCGGCAACCGCGAGCAGGCCGAAGACCTCTTTCAGGAGGTCTGGATGCGCGTCCTCACGCGCGGCGCGCAGTTCAACGCCAAGGCCCGCTTTGAAACCTGGCTCTTCACCATCGCCCGCAACCTCGTCATTGACCAGAAGCGCAAGCGAACCATGTCCAGCCTCGACGAGCTCTTTGAGGTAGGCGGCGACGACGACCGCCCCATTGCCTTTGAGGTCACCGACAGCCAGCCCAGCCCCTTTGATCGTTTCGCCAGCCTGGAAGACCGCGAACGCGTCGCCGCAGCCCTCCTCCAGCTCGACACCGTCTATCGCGAGGTCCTCGTTCTCCGTTTTCACGAGGATCTCTCAATCGAAGAAATCGCCAAGGTCACCCGCGCGCCACTCTCCACTGTGAAATCAAGACTTTACCGTGGCCTGGCCGCACTCCGCCCCTGGGTAGAATCTGCCTCGGCACCCTCTTCGGAGGCCGTGTGACCGCCACCGGCCCGGTCGCCAATTCGGGACTCGACTCCCGACGACCCAGTGCCGTGCAGGAGATCGCCGCCGCGCTGGCCGGCTCACAGGCCTCGCGGGACTGCACTGTAGCGCATCGCACCCGCCGCGTCGTCCTCGCCTCCCTCGGAGTCCTCCAGGAGCAGAAAGCCTCCACCCGACGCAGCCGCACCATGGCGCTGGCTGCCGTCCTGCTCGTCCTCGTCATCGTCGCGCCCCCCGTCTGCTGGATCGCCAACGTCCTCATCGAAGAAGAGCGCGTCACCAGCCTCGTCGGCCAGCTCAGCCTATGGGGATTCTTTGTCGTCACCGCCCTGCTCGGCTCGGCCCTGCTCGCCGGATGGCTCCGCCGCCGCTCCTGACCCACCCCTGCAAGAAAAGCTCCCGCCCGACGCAACTTCCCATCCTTATCTGCCGTCCATTCACTAGAGCCACCTCTGTGGTTAACGTCTCTTTCAACCGCAGGCCAGGCTCGGCAACACTATGCGCGATCAACAATCCACTCATGCCGCGGACGAAACCCGCCTTGTCCCGTCCTGGTCGATCCTCATATCGGCAGGGGTCTTCGTTCTTGTCGAATACTACTTCTGGATCGTCTTTCCGCGGACCCAGCACCACGTCCCGCCCCTCGGCCTGCGCATCTATCTCAATCTCTCCTGGGGCCTGCTCGCCGCGCTCTATGTCCTCATGGTCGGCTTCGTCAGCAAAGACGCCCCCCGCCGCGCCATGAGCGCCCGCTTCTGGATGCTCATCTGCTTCGTCATGCCCGGCGGCATCGGCGCCGTGCTCTACTTCCTGCTCCGCGCCCCGCTCGTCTCCCAATGCCCCGCCTGCAGCACCCACGTCCAGAGCGACTTCCACTTCTGCCCCCAGTGCAACTACCAGCTCACCGCCAGCTGCGGCAACTGCTTCCGCACCGTCCGCGCCACTGACCAGTTCTGCACCCGCTGCGGTCACGAGCTTTCCCGCGATCAGATGCCCGCCCGCCTCCGCGCCATGGGCGAGTAGCCGCACCCACCCGCCTCCGCCGCAATTGACCAGGCACGCCCGCCTTCCTACAATCAAGCTGCGCCCCGCATGTCCATCTCCGCCCTCATTATCGATGACGAACAACTAGCCCGCGAAGAGCTCAAGTACCTCCTCGATCAGGTCGGCGGCGTCGACGTGCTCGCCCAGGGCTGCAACGGCATCGAGGCCGTGGACCTCATTGCCGAGCACCACCCCGACCTCGTCTTCCTCGACGTCCAGATGCCCGGCCTCGATGGCCTCGCCGCCGTCGAGCGCCTCCTCGAAAAGCGCAAGGCGAAGCCCGGCAGGGATGCCGAGCCCATGCCCCAGATCGTCTTCGCCACCGCTTATGACCAGTACGCCGTCCGCGCCTTTGACGTGAACGCCGTCGATTATCTGCTCAAGCCCTTTGACCGCACCCGCGTCGAGCAGGCTATCGAGCGCGTCCGCGGCCGCATGGCCGGCCACTCCCCCGGCGCGCTGCCCGAGTCGCAGATTGACGCCCTGCTCCGGCTCCTCAATCGACCCCAAGGGGCATCGCGCCAACCCCAGCCCCAGCGCCTCGTCGTCCAGGCCCAGAGCCGCCTTCTCCTCGTCGACCAGGCCGAAATCTGCTTCGCCGCCATCGACGAAGGCGTCATCCGCGTCGTCACCCAGAGCTTCGAAGGCCAGTCCAAGTGCCGCACCCTCGAAGACCTCCTCGAACTCCTCGACCCCGCCCTCTTCTGGCGCGTCCACCGCGGCTACGTCGTCAACATCAACCACATCCGCGAAGTCGTCCCCTGGTTCAAGTCCAGCTACCAGCTCCGCATGAACGACAAAAAACAGACCGAAGTCCCCGTCAGCCGCGCCCAGACCAAGCGCCTGCGGGAACTGTTCAATTTGTAGCCCGCGGCCTGTCGAGGTGTAATTTCCGGATAGCCTACCATACGACCGAGAAGACAAAATCGACTCGTGTCTTGAGCGATCCATACACACAAGCCGACTTCTCGTTCTGTATCCGGGTTCAATGAGTGACTCGACGATGGCGCACTCGCTAAAACCGGCGATCTGTTCAATCTGGACTTCTACGGCTGCGACAGATCTTGGTCCTCGCCTTCGAGCAATAGTAGCCGCGGACCGGGACCCAGCTTTGACAGCTCATCCCACGGATTTCGAAGCGGACAGGATCCGAGTGAGAGGCAGCCACACCCGATGCAACTGTCGAGTTGATCGCGCAGTTGCGTCAGGTGCATGATCCGCTGGTTCAACTCCGCTTTCCACTCTGCAGATAGTCTTCTCCAATCATCAGTGGTAGGCGTACGCCTGTCTGGCAGTGCTTCCAATGCTTTCCGAATGGAAGCGAGCGGAATACCTGACCTCTGGGCGACCTTGATGATCGCAATACGCCGAAGAACTTCGCGTGCATACCGCCGCTGGTTTCCGCTGTTGCGCCAACTGCTGATCAATCCTTCCGACTCGTAATAGTGCAGGGTGGAAATCGCCACCCCGCTACGTCTGGCCACCTCGCCGACTGTGAGTTCCACGGAAATGGACTGCGAAGCAGCTTTTTTCATATTCCCTCTTGACCTCAAGTTTACTTGAGGTCTTAGGGTAGATGTCAGAGCCCGCTCCGGGGGCTTGGGAGGGAATATGAGTGAACCAGTCAGAGTCGCCGTCATCCTTGGGAGCACGCGTCCGGGTAGGTTTTGCGACACAGTAGCTAGGTGGACGGTCGACCAGATCGCGGTGAATGGCAAATTCCAGATCGAGCTGATCGACCCTGCCGAACAGCCTGAGGCAATCGAAGGGCGAGCGACCTTATCTCTGCAAGATCGGCTTGGGCAAGCGGATGCCTTTATTGTTGTAACGCCGGAATACAACCACGGCTACCCCGCGCCGTTGAAAGAACTGATTGATTCGGCCGCTGCCGAGTGGCACGCCAAGCCTGTTGCCTTTGTCTCCTATGGTGGCGTTTCCGGCGGATTACGAGCGGTGGAACAATTGCGACTGGTATTCGCGGAATTGCACGCTGTGACCATTCGCGATTCTGTCAGTTTCCCCGGCGCATGGGAGCAATTCGATGGAACAGGCGCGCTGCGTAGTCCCGAACGTGCTGGCAGAGCGATCAGTACTCTCCTTGCACGCCTGAACTGGTGGGCAATCGCATTACGCAACGCGCGTGCCACGGCTCCTTACTCGCTTTCCGCATAAGGGTGACACTATGCCAGAAACATTAAGAACTAATTCGAGCCGCACATTAGCAAAAGCGCCAGTTTTCTTTGACTCACATACGCCAGGTGCCCCGCCCATGAGTTTTAGACCTTCGAAATCAGAGCCACTCTGGATGCCCCATCCATGACGTCCGCGCAGCGGGCGGCATGGGTGGGAAAGCACGAACCCCACCCCGCCGCGCATCGTCGTCAATCCCTCGGCTTCGAACTTTTCTCTGACCCCCTCATTCCAAACACAACTTACTGTGCAGGTGTCCCGTCCAAGCTGCGCTTGGGCGGGAGGGTTCAAGCTCGGGTCGCGAAAAGTTCGGGCGATCCCACCCTGGCCGCAAAGACGCGACTGGAGTGGGGCACCAGAGTTGAATCATCTGTCCCCGAGATCGTGGCACCTGCCGAGCGTTCCAGAAAGTGTGCGTTCGGAAACGGGGAACGGCAGGCCGCACCCAATGGCATGAGCATATCTTTAGACCAACCGTGCTCCCACCGTGGGATCATGCTATATTTGACGGTGTGAGAGTGATCGCACGCGGCACCCTGAACGACTTCGTCCGGAACAGAGTAGCGCGTAAGCTCCAACGGGCTGTGAAAGATCAGTTGGATGCCTGGTATGCAGAAGCTGCGAAGGCAAAATGGAAAAGCTCTGCGGAGCTCAAGGTGCAGTACAGTTCGGCCAGCATAGTTTCATCAGAACGCGTCGTATTCAACATTAAGGGAAATGATTACCGGCTGGTCGTCGCAATCAATTATCACTACCAGGTGCTTCTGATCAAGTGGCTTGGAACGCATAAGGAGTATGACGAAATCGACGTCGGAAAGGTGGAATATGAAAAGCAACGCTATACCAATCCATCCGATTAGAAACGAGAAGGACTACGATCGCGCAGTTGCTCGGATTGGGCACCTCATCAGCGCGGCTCCGGACACGCCTGAGGGCGACGAACTGAATGTGCTCGCTACTCTTGTGGATGCCTATGAAGCGAAACACTATTTAATGGACGCTCCCGACCCGGTCGTAGCAATTCAGTTTCGTATGGAACAGCAAGGCTTGACCCGGAAGGACCTGGAGCCAATGATTGGGAGTCGCGCACGAGTTTCTGAAGTTCTGAACCGGAAACGGAGCCTGACGCTGGAGATGGTTCGTCGGATAGTGTCCGGTTTGGGAATCTCTGCTGACGCATTGATCGGCTCTGCGAAAACTACTGCGCGCAACCCTGCTTACCCGCGCTCCGCCCACAAAACCTCTCCGCGGCTCGCGCTCGCCACAAAACGCAAGGCAACAGGGGCAGGTCGGACAAGGAAAGCAGTCGTATCTTGAAGCGATTGGGTCGGCAAGGTAGTCTCCGGCGAACCGAACGGAGTTCGCAGCCCACCAAATGAGAGGGTCTTCGTGTCCTGGGCGCTGGATGGATACGGGGTCTTCGCAAACTGACGGTGGCGCACGTAGCCCGACATCCCGAATTCGGCAAGGCCCCTGTCACCGCCCAACCGGAGACTGCACCCTTACCCACCCCCCGTATTGACCCCAACCCCGCTTTCCCGTAGACTAAGTAATTGCGAGGGATGCGGCTCGGCTTGCATTCTGGCCCGCACATCCCAAAGAGTTTAAGGAAGCACAATGGCAAATCACGTATCCGCGCTCAAGCGCGTCCGTCAGACCGAGACCCGCACCGCGGTCAATCGCGCCAACCGCACCCGCGTTCGCTCCAGCCTCCGCGCCCTCCGCGAGGCCATCGCCAAGGGCGATGTCAAGGTCGCCCAGGCCCAGTACCGCGAGACCGTCTCCACCCTCGACAAGAGCGTCCAGAAGGGCGTTCTGCATGACAACACCGTCTCCCGCTACAAGAGCCGCCTCAACGCCCGGCTGAAGGCCCTGGCCACCGCCAAGGCATAAGCTCCCGCGGCCCCAGGGGCCGCACCGCACGATCAGGAAACACAACGGCCAGGGCGCACTTGATCGCCTCCTGGCCGCTCTTGCAGCATGCTCCCCCGTCAGAGCAGACAGGCCCGGCAGTTCGTGATTCTCCACGCCCGAAAACGCTGCGTCGCCACATCGGCTCTCCTCGGCGCCTCGCAGGCAGCGCTCACCGCCGCCGCGCTACTTCTGGCCCCACGCGCGGCTTGCGCACTGCAGCCGGAGCCGGCCCCGCCTGCCGCCTCTGATGGAACGGACACCCGCAGCGCCAGCGCCGCGTCCCATCCCCCCGGCACCGTCCGCGCCCCCGCACGCAACTCCGCGAATGACCCCTGCGGCAGCGCCCATCTCGATATCGAAGCCTTCAATTATCCCGGCGCGGAGCTCCTCCTCCCCACCTTTGCTGACTCCATCACCGGAGCCGACAACCCTTTGCGCCGCGACCTGCTCTGTCACGGCCTCGCCTATCGCGTCGTCAGCAATGACAACTTCACGGCCAGCCCGCAGAGCGACCCCGCCGCCGCCGCGCCGCAGGTCTACGTCGGCCAGCGCCCCACGTGGACCGTCGCATCGTATTACTTCCTGGCCGCCGACCTCCGCAGCCTCCATCTCGCCGGTTACCAGATCAGCACCATCGCCGTCGTCTCCAGAACCAGTTGGTATCCCGGCACGCTGGAAGCATCCAAGATGCTCCAGGCCGTCGTCTACAAGTCCTTTTTGCACAAGCGCATCGAGATCCGCGCGGGCTATCAGAACAACGACGATCAGTTCGTCGGCATGCAGGTGGGCGGCAATGCCGCGTCCGGCTCCGTGGGCGTCTTCGCGGTTCCGCAAAACGAGATGGGCCTCGCCTACGCTCCGCTCTCCGCGCCGTCGGTCACCGCCCGCGTTCAGCCTGTGGGCAACTTCTACGCCAAGGGCGGCCTGCAGCGTTCCGCCAGTCCCGCCGGCGGGCCAGAGGACCTGC
Source organism: Acidobacteriota bacterium (assembly GCA_021836865.1). Taxonomy (GTDB): domain Bacteria; phylum Acidobacteriota; class Terriglobia; order Terriglobales; family Acidobacteriaceae; genus Telmatobacter. The sequence continues at coordinate 1,464 of JAKBHH010000097.1, read as the reverse complement.
AACGCGACGCCGCCGGCTTTCGCTTTGCGCCCGATGGCGACGGGCTTCTCTCAATCGTTGAGGGCGGCTACCAGCGCAACGCGCAGCCAGACTCCCCCGCAACCTGGGTGCGCGGCGGCTACATGACCAACACCACCCGCTACCTCAGCGCCCGCACCAATACCTACCTGTCGGGCAATCGTTGCTGGTTCGTGCTCGCCGACCGCCAGTTGCACCCCACCAGCGTGGCCGCTCCCGCACACGGCCTCTACATGGGCATCTCCGCCATCTCCGTGCCGTCCGATCTCAACGCGTATCCCACCTACGACGAGCTGCGCTTCTACCAGGTCGCTCCGCTGCGCAGCCGCCCCTACGATATGGCCTCCCTCGTCCTCTCTCACACCGGGTACAGCCGTTTCACACGGGCACAGCTAGCCGCCGCCGGAAAAACCACCGCGTCAAGCCTGGGCACGGTCTCGGCCAGTTACTCCGTCCACCTGCGCTCCGGCATCTATATTTCCGCCGGCGCCACCTACAACACGCGCCCGGCCATCTCGCCGCGCCTCCCCGGAGCCTTCACCGCAAATCTGCAGACCATGTTCTTTTTCTAAAGCGCGCACTACCCCAGCCGCTCGAAGATCCCCGCCGCGCCCATTCCGCCGCCCACGCACATCGTCACCATGCCGTAGCGCGCGCCGCGCCGCTCCATCTCGCTCAGCAGAGTCGCCGTCAACTTAGCGCCCGTGCACCCCAGCGGATGCCCCAGCGCAATCGCCCCGCCGTTCACGTTCACCCGCGCCGGGTCCATCCCCAGCTCGCGCATCACCGCCAGCGACTGCGCCGCGAACGCCTCGTTCAACTCAACCAGGTCGATGTCCTCCAGCCGCAGCCCCGCGCGTTTCAGCGCCAGCGGCACGGCAAACACCGGCCCCATGCCCATCTCTTCCGGTAGGCATCCCGCCGCCGCATAGGCCACCAGCCGCGCCCGCGGTTTGATTCCAAGCTCCCGCGCCCGTTCCGCATCCATCATCACCGCCGCCGCCGCCCCGTCCGAGGTCTGTGACGAGTTGCCCGCCGTCACCGTCCCCTGCGCATGAAACACCGCCCTCAGCGCCGCCAGCGCCGCAGCCGACGTGTCCGCGCGCGGCCCCTCATCGGCCGTTACCACCGTCTCCGTTACCACAGGCTTGCCCGCCTTCGCGCCCGGCACAGCCGTCGTCACCTTCACCGGCACCAGCTCCTCGGCAAACCGTCCCGCGACCTGCGCTGCTAATGCTTTCTGGTGGCTCGCCAGCGCAAACGCATCCTGATCCTCGCGGCTCACCCCGTACCGCCGCGCCACCCGTTCCGCCGTCAGTCCCATCGTCAGCAGCGCCGCCGGATAGTGCTCCGCCAGCCAGGGATTCGGGCTCGGCTTCAGCCCGCCCATCGGGATCAAACTCATCGACTCCGCGCCGCCCGCCACCACCACACGGCAGCCGCCCG
>JAKBHH010000180.1 GCA_021836865.1 Acidobacteriota bacterium | reverse complement strand
CCGCATCGGCGATGGACAAGAAGGAGTTGCCCGCGCTGGAGCCGGGGGCGATGTGCTACATGTTGTCGAAGCAACAGTACCTGAACGACCGGGGCATGAGCTGGCATCCGCATCTGATGTTCTTTGTCGCGGGCGACGCGGAGAAGAGCTGGGGAGGCAATTTGCCGGGCTCTCCAGTGTTGGCCTCCGATGACCCAGAGGAACGAGTAACGATCTTCCTTGTCTGGGTTGGCCAGTGGTCCGACGGGACAGCGGCGCCGGCAATGACTCACTGAACTGCTTTTCATTCCCCGGAAGAGGCGATGGGCATATCGCTGACCGCCATTGCCGATACATGCACTCTTCCAAAGCAAGTATGGATCACGGATCCGCGCGTGCAGATTCGATGTGTCTCTCCGATGCCCTGAGGGAAGAACGCAGGTGAGCTCCGCACTCGGGTGCTCAACTCGCTCTGCGTGCGCTCGCAGTGCTATCGTGAATTCCAAATGGCGCAGGTGACGACGACAGAGACGGGCGTGCCGATTCAGGGGCCGAGCGCGACGCTGATCTATGACGACTGGTACCCGGCGCTGCGCATGGATGCGCTGCGCGGGGGCAGGCTGGCGACGGCGATGCTGCTGGGGATTCCGCTGGTGCTGGGACGGCGCAAGGATGGGCGCGTCTTTGCGATGCGCGACAGTTGCCCGCACCGGGGGATTCCGCTGAGCGTGGGGTGGTTTGACGGGGAGCGGGTGACGTGCCGGTATCACGGCTGGGAGTTTGAGCCGTGCAGCGGGCAGTGCGCGGTGATTCCTTCGCTGAGCAGCCACGACCATCTGGACGCGACAAAGATTTATGCGACAGCGTATCCGTGCGAGGAGCGGGATGGGCATGCGTGGGTGTATGTGCCGAGCGCGGGCAGCGGGCGCGTGGCGGAGGGTGCGATTCCACGGGCGGTGCCGGAGCTGAAGAAGTTCGGGCCGCGGTACCGGACGGCATTTTTGACGGCGGACCTGCCGTGCAATGTGGATCACGGGATTATCGGATTGATGGATCCGGCGCATGGGCCGTTTGTGCATCAGGCGTGGTGGTGGCGGAGCCGCGCGAGCATTCGCGAGAAGACGAAGAAGTTCGAGCCGATTCCTGAGGGCTTCAGGATGAGCGCGCATGCGCCGAGCGGGAACTCCGCTCCGTACAAGCTGCTGGGCGTGTATGGGCAGCCGGTGGAGACGACAATTGACTTTGTGCTGCCGAACCGTCGGACGGAGATGATTCGCTGCGGAGAGAAGTGGTTCAGCAGCCTGACGACGGTGACGCCGGTGACGGCATCAACGTGCAGGATTGACGTGGTGGCGGCGTGGAATGTGTTTTACCACGTGCCGTTTGTGACGCCGGTGGCGAAGTTCTTTGGCGCGAAGTTTGTACGGCAGGATCAAGTCACGATGATCCAGCAGGCGGAGGGGTTGAAGCACAACCCGAGCCTGATGCTGATTGACGATGCGGACAAGCCGGCGAAGTGGTATTTCGCGCTGAAGCAGGCGCGGCTGGAGGCGGCGGCGAGAGATTCCCAGGTCTCAGAAGCGAGACCTGGGGCACCCAGGCATCCGATGGATGGGCCGGTGGAGCTGCACTGGCGGAGCTAGGGACCTATGCCATTGCTGGGGCGATGCGGGCGACGGTGAGGACGGTGATGTCGTCTTCCTGGCCCCAGCGCTGGGCGGCGTCGGCGATGGCGGCGGCGGGCTGGTGGATGATCTGCTCTGCGCGGGCAAAGCCGAAGATCTCGCGTTCGCCGCTGGAGGCCTCGACGACGCCGTCTGTGAGAAGAGTGAGCCGGTCGCTGTCCCTTGTCTGAAATGTGAATTCGCAGTAGGAGGTTTCTGCAACGAGGCCGAGGGGCAGATTGTTTTCACAGGCCAGTTCGTTTCCGTTGAGATAAGGAGGGATGTGGCCGGCGTTGGCGGCGGTGCATGTGCCGCTGGGGCTGGCGTGGAGGATGAGGCAGGTGGTAAAGCCTCCGTGGTTGCGGCCGAGGATGCGGCGGTTGAGACCGGCGAGGAGCTGCGCGGGACTGGTGGTGGTTTCAGCGAGCGCGCTAAGGGCGCCGACGAGCAGCGAGACCATCATGGCGGCGGGCATGCCCTTGCCGCTGACGTCTCCGATGGCGATGAGCACGCTGCCATCGGGACGGGGAAGAATCTGGAAGAAGTCGCCGCCGACTTCTCCGTAGGGCTTGTACACGGATTCGATCTGGAAGCCGGGCACGGCGGGCGTCTGCTCGGGAATGAGGACCTGCTGCACGGCGCGGCTGGCGGCGAGTTCCCTGCGATGTGCATCCTCCTGTTGACTGGTGCGTGTGAACCGACCGACGAAGATTGCCAGCATGCCAATCAGAAACAGTCCTTCACAAGCGTCGGGAACGGAAACGTTGAAGGGCGATGACGTCAGCGCGCTATACCAGCTTTGGCTTTGAAGACTCCATCCGAATATAAAAAGCTCCAACCAGATGATCGGGTTCATGATTGCAGAAAACTGAAGCAACAGCACAGGCGCCAGCAGCAATCGCGCATCAAGAAGCCCTTGCAACGTTCTTTGGAACAGGAGTGTCAGTACCCAGATTGCCGGGGCAAAACTCAATAAGACGTCTGCCAGATTCCATCCCGCGAGCGTACCCTGAGGTAAATGGACTCCAGCGGCGGACCCAGTCAGAAGGGTCAAGGCAATCACCAGTCTTCCGGCCACCGATCCGATTGCTGCCCAGAAAAGCCATCCGCGACGCCCGCTCAGCAACCGGTAAAAGAAGGCAATCTGGGCATAGAGGAACGTGGTTTGAAGCAGAATCTGTATCGTGTCGAAGATCCTCACGTCCATCCCATCCAGATGCACGGCACGAGTGGCCACCTGGAGACCGGCGGATGCAAACATCCAGACCAGGAACCACAAATACTCCTTCTCGCGGGGACGAACCCAGAAAAAGCCCAGGGCTGCAAGCCCCGCAAGGGCCTCCAGCGCCGCAAGAACCGCTTCACTCGCCTTGGAAAGTGCCAGGCCATCCATCCTGTCTGCTTTACGTCTCTCCATCAACTCCGTTTGCCCGATCAACGGCGCTTCGTATAGTCCCCCGCCAATCAGCGATTCCCACAAAGGCGAGTGCCAAACTCTGATCGCGACTGTTACGGTCCGGGGGGCGTTCTTTACAATCGCCGGCAGCTTGTAAACCACGGCCGGGAGGAATTCGGATACCGGAAAAGCATGCGGCGGCATCCCGCCTTCGCCGCCCAAGAGACTGCCGTCCGCATACACCTCATAACTCGTTACGATCCTCGGAATATAGAGTGCAACGTCACTTTGTTCGGCTGGTATCTCAATGCGCGCGCGATACCATGCAAACTCATTCAGCTTTGCATAACCCTGTTCACTCCAACTTCTATTGCCGCGGATCAGGGCCCAACCCGAGTCGTCGAAATTGGGGCTGGCCCATGCGGGATTGTCGCCGGTGTGGAAGCGCCAGAGGCCATCGAGCGAGGCGACCGGCTCGCGGCCTGTGATCAGGCTGAAGGTCTGCGCGGGAAGGCCGGTACAGAAGGCGAGCGTCAGCACGGTGAGGAGTATGAATCTTTTCATGCGGTGGCCTCCTGCGGGTGTTCCAAGCGCGCGACGGTGAGGACGGTAATGTCGTCTTCCTGGCCCCAGTGCTGGGCGGCTTCGGCTATGGCGGTAGCGGATTGGTTGATGATTTCCGCGGCGCGGTCGAAGCCGTATAGATCGCCTTGCGGGTTGCGCGCCTCGACGACGCCGTCGGTCAGCAGGGTGAGCTTGTCGTCATGGCTTGCCTGGAAAGTGAAGTCGCAGTAGTGGGTCTCCGCGGCGAGACCGAGAGGGAGACTGTTTTCACAGGCCAGTTCGTTTCCGTTGAGATAAGGAGGGATGTGGCCGGCGTTGGCGGCGGTGCATGTGCCGCTGGGGCTGGCGTGGAGGATGAGGCAGGTGGTAAAGCCTCCGTGGTTGCGGCC
>JAKBHH010000096.1 GCA_021836865.1 Acidobacteriota bacterium | reverse complement strand
TGGAAGGCTGGTGTGGGGCGATCAAAGCGATCTTGCCCCATCACCAATTTCCTCGACCGAAAAACCGAATGCGGCTGCGTCCTTCAAGCCGTGCCGGAAATTACGTACTTGCACCACGGGCTGTTAGCCTATGTGGATGGCATGCGGGGGCTAGCGGCGCTGTATGTGGTACTGAGTCATGCATGGCTTCAGACTTGGCCCGAGGCTCTATATGGGGATCATCCATCCGGATGGACGATGGCGCTGACTGGCTGGATGAATCATGGGGTGGATGCCGTTGTCGTTTTCATCGTGATTTCCGGTTTCTGCCTGATGCTGCCCGTGGTGAAGCGCGATGGGACAATGGGTTCGGGAGGAGTGCCGAGGTTTTTCCGCAAGAGGGCCCGAAGAATTCTGCCACCTTATTATGCGGCACTGGTGCTCTCTCTTGCATTCGGAGCGTTGCTGCTGGTTCCCAATACGCATTCGCTGTACGACGAGACGCGGCCGTTCACGCTGAAAGCAGTGATCCTGCATTTGCTGCTGCTGCATAACCTTCAAATGAACACCGTGACCAAGATCAGCGTGCCTCTCTGGTCGATTGCAGTGGAATGTCAGATCTATCTGATCTTTCCCTTGCTGTTAATGGTCCGGAGACGGCTCTGCACAGCAGCTGTTCTTGGAGGCACCTACATTGTCGGTCTAGCACTAGGCAATCTGCTTTACAAGAGTTCCTTCGAAGGGCTTGTTCCGATCTATGTCTTCTATTTTGCGCTGGGGATGTTCGCAGCGGAGGTGATCTGCGGCAAGCGCACGAAGCTTTATGTGTGGATCGGTGCAAGTGCTGCGGTTGTCTTTCTGGCATTCAGCCTGAATCCGGTTTTGCTGAAGACGCTTTGGGCACATCTGCTGGTGGCGATCTGCGGGATGTGTGCTCTGATTATTTGCGCACAATGGCCGGGAAATCCGCTAGCGCGGCTGTGTGCATGGCGGCCGGTGGCGTGGGTCGGCTCGTTCTCTTACAGCCTGTATCTGGTGCATTTTCCTGTACAGCAACTCATCTGGCAGGACATGGTGCGGCCAATGGGGCTGAGCAAAGAGGCCACGTTTGCCATCATGGTCACAATAGGTACAGCGTCTATCGTGCTGTTTTCGTATCTTTTTTATCTCGTGTTCGAGCGACCGTTCACGACACCGGTGTGGAGCGCGGTGCGGAGGTTGGAACCGGTGGAAGAGCCGGTATAGGCGGGCCAGCTCCGAAAAGTGTTGTGAACATGGCCGCAAAGCAAAGGGCGCGAAGCATGGCCGCTTCGCGTCTTTGCTGTTTTGGGGCAGGAATTATCGGTAGATGCGCGCACGCCGGTCGCCGCCGGTCATCTCCTTCGGAAGGCCGAGGGGCAGGGGATTGAGCAGCGTGAGCGAGAGGTCGCGCTGCTCAATCCTCTTGAGGGCGTGTCCAGTCCAGATAGGGCTTTTTGGACTGGCGGCCGCGTTTTCTATTGGTTCATGAACGACCTGCTCCGCCTGTGCTCGCAGCTTTATTGACCGCCTGCTCGATTTGTGCGGGATCTCCCAGGTAATAATGACGAATCGACTTCAAGTTTTCGTCAAGTTCCTGCACCATTGGCACGCCGGTGGGAATATTGAGATCGACGATCTGCTGCTCCGGCACGTCTTCCAGATACTTCACGAGCGCCCGCAGGCTGTTGCCATGGGCCGCGATCAACACCTGCTTCCCCGACCGGATGCTGGGAGCAATCTCTTCGTGCCAGCACGGCAAAAAGCGATCCACGGTGTCCTTAAGGCATTCGGCGAGGGGAAGCTGTTCTTTCGGGATGTTGCGATAGCGGGGGTCATTCCCCGGATAGCGCGGATCTGCCACTTCCAGCTCAGGCGGGCGAACGTCATAACTGCGTCGCCAGAGCTTCACCTGTTCTGCCCCATACTTCGCTGTCGTTTCAGCCTTGTTAAGGCCTTGCAGCGCTCCATAATGCCGTTCGTTCAGCCGCCAATCGCGCTTGACGGGAATCCACATGAGGTCCATCTGGTCCAGCGTGATCCACAGAGTGCGTATCGCGCGCTTGAGCACCGAGGTAAAGGCGAGGTCGAATTGAAATCCCTGTTCTTTGAGCATAAGGCCGGCCTGGGTGGCCTCTTCTCTACCCTTCTCCGATAAATCGACATCCGTCCAGCCGGTGAACAGGTTTTCTTTATTCCAGATGCTCTCTCCATGGCGAAGCAGAACGACTTTATACATCTCGATACTCCCTTTCGTGGGTGCGGGTTTGTGGAAGAAGCAGGTTGGAAGCCCGGAGGAATTTGCGTTCTCTTGATTGCACAGGGCACCCCGCATGATGAGATGCCCTGCTTCGATCAATGCGGTGGGAGCCTAGTCGTTGTAATTCAGTCCTTCGATGCCGAGGAAGATGGCGCCGCCGCCGAGTTCTTCTTCGATGCGCAGGAGCTGGTTGTACTTGGCGATGCGGTCGGTGCGGCTGGCCGAGCCGGTCTTGATCTGGCCCACGCCGGTGGCGACGGCGAGATCGGCGATGAAGGTGTCTTCGCTTTCGCCGGAGCGGTGGCTCATGACGGAGGTGTAACCGTAGCGGCGGGCGAGCTCGATGGCGTCGAGGGTTTCGGTTACGGTGCCAATCTGGTTGACCTTGATGAGGATGGAGTTGCCGACGCCCTCTTCAATGCCGCGCTGCAGGCGCTTCACATTGGTGACGAAAATGTCGTCGCCCACGAGCTGAATCTTCTGGCCGAGCTTGTCGGTGAGGACGCGCCAGCCCGCCCAGTCATCCTCGGCGAGGCCATCTTCCAGCGAGACGATGGGATACTGACGAACCCAATCTTCATAGAAGGCGACCATCTGTTCGCTGGAGAGCTCGCGTTTGTCGCCCTTCTTGAAGACGTACTTTCCCTTTTCCTTGTCGTAAAACTCGCTCGACGCGGGGTCGAGAGCGATGGAGATCTGCTCGCCGGGCTGGTAGCCGGCCTGGGTGATGGCTTCCAGAATGAGATCGATGGCTTCACTATTGGACTTGAGCGAGGGGGCGAAGCCACCTTCGTCGCCGACCGCAGTGTTGTAGCCCTTCTTTTTGAGCACGCTCTTGAGAGTGTGGAAGGTTTCGGCGGCCCAGCGGAGGGCATCGCTGAAGCGCTCCGCGCCGACGGGCATAATCATGAACTCCTGAAAGTCCACGTTGCTGTCAGCGTGCGCCCCGCCATTCAGGACGTTCAACATGGGCGTGGGGAGGATGCAGGCATTGATGCCGCCGAGGTAGCGGTAGAGGGGAATCTCAAGTGTCTGTGCTACGGCGCGGGTAGTGGCCATGGAGACGGCGAGGATAGCGTTGGCGCCAAGCTTGCTTTTGTTGGGCGTGCCGTCGAGGGCGATCATGGTCTGATCGATAAGCCGCTGATTGGATGCGTCCATGCCCTCCAACTCGGGGGCGATGATGGATTCGACGTTGGCGACGGCCTGCAGGACGCCCTTGCCGAGGTAGTGGCTCTTGTCGCCGTCGCGCAGTTCCACGGCCTCATGCTCGCCGGTGGAAGCGCCCGAAGGCACGATGGCGCGGCCCATTGCGCCGCTCTCAAGGATTACATCAGCTTCCACGGTGGGATTGCCGCGCGAGTCAAGAACTTCGCGGGCGCGAATGGCAACAATCTCAGTCATATCACTCCTCATAATGCGGTGCTGCAGCCGGGCATTCAGTTTGGGACGGCGGTCAACGGAAATGGTTTCTCCGGCAGCGCTTTGTATCGTTTCCAGAAACCGCTGCATGTGGGAAAAATCTCCTGTCCGTCCAGAGCGGAAAAATCTTCAAGTTCCGTAGGGATTCTAACAAACAAGGCCGTACGGGACAGTGTGGTCGCGGTCACAAATGGCCAAATGACTCTGCCGGTTGACGATTTACACGAGGTTACCTTTGCTGGTTCGTACCTCGTGAGGCACCTTCATCGATGCGCGGGCGCGGAACCCCGTTGTGTGCGCGGTAGGATCATTCTGGGGTGTCGTCGAGCAGCTCGGTTGGGCTGCTCACACGAACCTGGCGCATTTTGCCGCGGGCGAAGTCAAACGAGAGGTACCCGCCTGCGATGAAGGAGAAGCACAATGAACCGCTCGATTCTTGCAGTCGCGCTTTTTGCCGCAATGTCAGCCGCTCTTGCAGCGCAACAGGCTAGCCAGCCCGACCCCTATCAGGGCGTCTCCAATCCCCCGGCTGACGACACGATCATCACGACGAGCACTCCCGAGGCCAAGCCGCCGGCGGGACACCGTGCGATTGCGGGTCCACCAGCCGCTGTTAATCCGACGGTGCAGGTTAGGCCTGCGGCCGAGGTCCAGGCTTCTGCGATGCCGGTGGTGCGTGGGGAGAACAGGTTAAACTCCGGCGACGGCACGGATGCAGGGATCGTCGTCGCGGCGCAACCAGCAGCGTATGCATCGGTAGCACCACCGGTTCTGACTCAGCGGACGTCCACGCCCGATCCGGACGGCGACATTGTGCATCCAGCGCCGCTACCGCCGGGTGTGCTTGGCGAGGGAACTGCGATTCGCGTGGAACTGATGAATGAACTCTCCAGCAACTTCAGCGAGCAGGGACAGCCCTTCCGCAGCCGGGTGGCCAGTGACGTGGTGCAGGGCGACGAGGTTCTGATCCCGGCCGGGGCAGAGATTGACGGCAAAGTGGTGGCGGCGTCCAGAGGCCATTTTGGTTCTTACGGGACGCTGCAGTTGCGCCCTGAGACGGTGATTCTGCCGGGCGGTAAGAGCTACACATTAAACGCAACGGTCTCCGATGCGCCCGCTTCGAATACAACCATGCGAGCGGAGGGTGTGATTGCCCCCGGATCGCAGGTTAAGCGCGACAGCATTGAGTACGGCGGCGTGGTGGGCGGCGGTGCGGTGACAGGTGCGCTGCTGGGCGGGCCGGCGGGCGCTTTGGCCGGCGGACTGATCGGCGCGGGACTGGTGACGACGCATCTGCTGGTCAGCCATCCGCAAGCCAGCCTGGACGCAGGAACGACGCTGATTCTAACCGTCAATGAGAATTTGCACCTGGAACCGGCGAGCACGCTCCGCAATTAGGGTCTCAGACTGTTGATTGCGTCGGACGCCCTGAGCGCGATGCGCCGAGAGTGTCTGTTCGGCTGCTACACTCCCTAGTTGCAGTGCAGGAGGAGTGGCAAATGGCGGCGATCGAAACAGTGGGCGTGGTAGGCGCCGGAACCATGGGTTCGGGCATTGCGCATGTCTTTGCGCGTGCGGGTTTTCGCGTGCTGCTGTGCGATGTGGAGCAGCGGTTTCTGGATCGCGCGCAGGGGCAGATTCGCATCAATCTGGGCCGGGAGGCCGCGAAGGGCAAGCTGCCTGAGGCGGAGGTTGAGCCCGTGCTTGCGAGGATCACGGCGACGGTGGATCGCGCGGCGCTGGGTGCTGCTGCGCTGGTGGTGGAGGCGGCGCCGGAGCGCTTTGAACTGAAGTCGGAGATCTTTCGCGCGCTCGATGCCCTGATGCCGGAGAACGCGATTCTGGCGAGCAATACATCGTCCATCTCAATTACGCGGCTTGCTGCGCTGACGCACCGCCCGGCGCAGGTCATTGGTATGCACTTCTTTAACCCAGTGCCGGTGATGGCGCTGGTGGAGGTGGTGCGTGGGATGGCGACCAGCGAGGCGACATTTGCCACAGTGCACGCGATGGCAGTGCGGCTGGGCAAGACCCCGGTGGAGGTGAACGATGCTCCGGGGTTCGTGTCGAACCGGGTGTTGATGCCGCTGATCAACGAGGCTGCCTTTGCCGTGATGGAAGGCGTGGCGACGGCGGAGGCGGTGGATCAGGTCTTCAAGATGGGTATGGCGCACCCGATGGGTCCTCTGACCCTGGCGGATTTTATCGGGCTGGATGTGTGCGTGGACATTCTGCGCGTGCTGCAGGAGGGCTTTGGCGACCTGAAGTACCGGCCCTGCCCGTTGCTGGTGCGCATGGTGGATGCGGGCTGGTTGGGGCGCAAGTCGGGGCGGGGGTTTTACAGTTACGAACGATAAGGCCGGATTTGCGCAGGTAGGGCGGAGGATGCGCCTGGCGGCGCTTCAGCGCTGGACATTCTCATGGATGAGACGGTCGACCAGGACGTCGAGCGCCTCGCCGGTGCGGGGAAGGACAAATTTTCCGGCGGTCGCGTCCCAGTCGAGCTTGAAGCTGGTTGAGAGGGCGGAGATCCAGATCTGCCGCACGGGCGCATTCGGCGTGATGACAAATTTTGTCGCTGGTTCCTCGAACAGCACATTCAAAACACCGTTCTGTTCTTCCACTTCAAAACCCGCATCGTCGCTTTCTTCGCGCAAAATCAGATGTTGTTTGAGCCCATTGAGAGCGATTTCGACCAGACGGCGGAACTCCAGTTCATCCAACATAGGCCCAGTGTACCAAGTTCGGAGTTTGCTGGCTGAAGGCAACCCGATTTCGGTAATTCACCGGAGCAGGCCTAGGGCTGCCGTGCAATGTTGCTTCGTGGCACGGGATCGTTGTGGCCTCATCACGGGCTCGCCGTCATCCTCTCCTTCGGGCTTGAGCTGCTTCGGTCTGGGGGAAAAGAGATGCGCCTGCGGTGGCGGATATCGTGGTTCCTGGCCCTATCGCTGAGCACCTGCAGCGCCCAGCCTGTAGCGGACATATCGGTCAGCCAACTGGTGCGAGAGACCGTCTACAACGAACTCCAGGAGCACGAGCGGCAGGACTCCTGGCGCTATTGGATTGAGAGCAACACACAGAAAAATCAGCGAACCGAGGAGCAGGTTGAGACCGCAGATGGGCCGGTCACGCGACTGCTGGAAAGCGACGGAAGCGCACTTACCCCTGCGGCCGAGAAACGGGAGCAGGCTCGGCTGAACCACTTGCTGCACTCGCCATTGGAGCAGGCGCTGCTTCGCCAGAAATACATCGACAGCGAAGCGCGGATCGGCCGTATTCTGGGGCTGCTGCCGGATGCATTTCTGTTTGAGGATGCGGGTGAAGTAAGCGGCTGCCTCAGGCTGCGGTTCCGCCCCAGCCCCAATTACGTACCGCACTCGATTGAGGCGCGCATCCTGCACGCCATGAGCGGCGAGCTATGCATTGACACCCGGTTCAAGCGACTCGTCCGGCTGGACGGCCATCTTGATGACGATGTGGAATTGGGCTTCGGCATTCTGGGCCGGCTCTATAAGGGCGGTTGGTGCCGTCTTGAACGCATCCAGGTGAGCCCTGCCGACTGGGAGACGGAACAGATTGAGGTGCACTTAAGCGGACGCGCCATGCTTTTGAAGGGGATTGACTACGAGACCAGTGAGGTGCGTGGCGGCTTCATTCCGGTGCCTCCGCGCATAAGCTTTGCCGAAGGCATTCTGCTTCTCGGCCAGACTCAGCCACGGGTACAGCATGTGGCCACAAGCACTCTGGAAAGCGAGCCTGCTAGCCTTCCAGCAGCTCGCTAGCGCCAGACCCTCGCATCTCAAAGCAGGGCATTTTCCGTGCGAAGTCTATCGATCGTCGGCATTCTGCCGATACTCCAGCTGTAGAAGTCTCAAGCATGGGGAAGCCGTTATGGAGATCGCCCCGATTGCCGGTATACGAGCGGTAGGTTTGCTGAAGAGCAGGCGCGCATCGACCGCCTCGCAGCCAGCCTTTGTGATTGACCCCGCGACAGGCACTGCGAATGAGTCCTCTTCCTCAAACGAGGAGACGCCCGGCAGAGGGCTGGAAGACGAAGGTAACGATGCCAATCTGGAAGATGGAACCAGTGCGGAGATTTCTGCTGGGATAGGCCCGGTCGAGAAGAGCATCGATCTGTTTGCATAGCGATTGGCCCCTGGAGCCGCGAATGCGCCGTGCATTTGCTGGAAAAGACTTTGAGTAAGTCCGGTAAGTTCCAGAAAAAGAACAACGTATAAAGAGGCGCTGTCATTCTGAAAGCCCTCTTGCGGAAAGTTCTTGCAAAAAAAGTGATCCGGATTTAATTTACTAACTGGTTAGTTAAATATGCCACGACCCACCCATCGCAACCACACAGACCGTGCCGCCGAGTCGCGCCAGCGCATTCTGGACGCGGCGCTCACCGAGTTTAGCGCGAATGGGTTGGCGGGCGCGCGCACGGAGCGCATTGCCGCCGCGGCAGGCGTGAACAAGGCACTGCTTTACTACTACTTCGACAGCAAAGAGAACCTCTACATCGCTGCGTTGGAGGTGATAGCCGACAAGATTCGCGATCGCTCCCTTTCCGTGCTGCAGGCAGCGACGACGCCGGGGGAACGGCTTCTGCGATCAGCGCTCGACCACTTTGACCGCATTCTTGCACAACATGAGTTCCAGAGTCTGATGCAGCAGGAGATGATGCGCCACCACAAGGGCGAGTCCGGCGCGATGCCAATTCTGGTGGAACGGATATTTGCACCCGTGCAGGCCATGTATCACGCGACGGTGCGGGACGGCATTGAGTCGGGAGAGCTAATCGCCGTGGACTGGCTGCAAATGGAGCTGGTGGCCCTGGGCGCCAACGTTTTCTATTTTCTCAGCGCTCCGGTGTGGCGGATGATGATGCCTTTTGAGCCGCTTGCTCCGGAGTCCTTAGCCCGGCGCAGGGTCGCGTTGGTGGAGTTTCTGGGACAGGCTGTTTTCGTGGATCGACGCCGTGGCGCGGAGCTGGCGGCGTGTGTGCTGGCGGATACGCCGATGCCGGAGTTGAAGGCAGGCGCTCTTTTGATGCGGAGGAAAGATGAACGCGCGTAACCGGGTTTTTCTGATACTGGGTCTGCTGATGGTGGGCTCTCTGGTGTGGTATCTGTTGACGGCGCGGGCGCCGAGCGACCTGAAGCTGATTGGCACGGTGGATGCAAACGAAGTGATGGTAAGCGCGAAGATACCGGGACGGATCCAGACGCTTTCTGTGGACGAGGGACAGCGTGTACAGGCCGGGCAGTTGGTGGCCATTGTGGAGAGTGACGATCTGGCGGCGGCGCGTCGCGCAGCCGAGGCCACGGTAGACAGCAGCCAATGGAAGCTGGGCGAGACGGTGGAAACGCAGCGGCAGAACGCGGGCGAGGTATCCAGCGCGGCGATCAACGCCGATGCGCAGGTTCGCGCGTCTACTGCAGCGCTTGCGCAGGCTCAGGCGAACCTGGCGCACCAGAGGGCCGACACGACGCGCATTGTGGCGCTGGCGAAGCAGGGCATCATGAGCGAGCAGGCCAAGGACGACGCTGTGACATCCCTGCAGGCGGATGCCGCCGCCGTTGAGGCGGCACAGCACAACGTGGCCGCTGCCGAAGCCGCGCTGAAGCAGGCGCGCGCGCATGAGCTGCTGGCGCTGGTCTCGCAGCGTACGGTGGACTCGACGCGCGGCCAGGTGGAAAACGCCAAGGCGCTGGCGGACCAGGCTGCGGTGGAACTGGGCTATGCCAAGGTCTACGCGCCGGTGACGGGGCAGGTGAATGTCCTGGCGGCGCGGCAGGGTGAAGTGCTGCCGGCGGGCGGCACGATAGCCACCATTATGGATTTGTCGCAGACCTGGGTGTACGCGCCGCTGCCTGAGACAGAGGCAGACGCCGTGCAACTGGGCGACTCGCTGCGGGTGGTAATGCCATCAGGGGCGGCGGTGCAGGGCAAGGTGATTGTCAAATCCGCTGAAGCGGACTTTGCAACGCAACGGGATATCAACGGCGGGCGCAAGCGCGACATAAAAACCGTGCAGATCAAACTGCTGATTCCGAATGAAGGCGAGCGCTTTGTGCCGGGGATGATTGCCGAGGTCTACATACCCAAGAGCAAGCTGGTGAAACCATGACTTCAGCTTCCGCATCCGCCTTGAGCGGGAAAGCCCGCGCTGCTGCGTCTGCGGCGATTGCAGTGGAGAACATCGTCAAGCGCTATGGGGACTTTGAGGCGGTGAAAGGCGTGAGCTTTGCCGTCGAAGAAGGGGAGATATTCGGGCTGCTTGGCCCGAACGGCGCGGGAAAAAGCACGCTGATCCGCATGATGACGACGCTGATTCCGGTGACGGGCGGGCGTGCCCTGGTGGGGGGCTATGACGTCATGAAGGATTCAGACGCGGTGCGCCGCATGATTGGCGTTATTCCCCAGGCATTGACCAGCGATCAGGATCTCACGGTGGAAGAGAACCTGAGCATCTACGCCAAGCTCTACTCGGTTCCGCGCGCCGAGCGGGAGCGGAACATCACGGAGGTTCTGGAAGCCGTGGATCTGCTGAAGTGGCGGGACGCGCAGACGAAGACGCTCTCTGGCGGCATGCGGCGCCGGTTGGAGATCGCACGGGGCCTGGTGCACGATCCGCGGATTTTCTTTTTGGATGAGCCGACGACGGGACTGGACCCAGTTTCGCGCATTGCGGTGTGGGAGATGCTGAATAACCTGAAGAAGACCCGCAACCTGACGATGCTGGTGACCACGCATTACATGGAAGAGGCAGACCGGCTCTGCGACCGCATTGCGATTGTGGATCATGGCACCCTGGTGGCGCTGGGCACGCCGGTTGAGCTGAAGCAGAGCGTGCCGGGATCCAACGTGGTGGAGGTACAGTTCAATCGCGAGGATTCCGAGTGGCAGGGACGGCTACAGAAACTCACAGGCGTGACGGAGGTTCAGTCGCAGTCGGCCGGTGTGTACCGGGTGCTGACCTCGAACGGCTCGCAAACCACGACGCAACTGGTGGAACTGGCGGCGTCTCTGAACGAGCAGTTGACCGCGCTGAGCGTGCAGAATACTTCGCTGGACGATGTGTTTGTGCACTACACGGGACGCCAACTGCGCGATGAGCAGGTGAAGGCCGTCTTCACCATGCCGCCGCGGCCGGGAGGGCAACCATGAACCGAATGCTGGCCATTGTGGAGCGGGAGATGCGCAAGTTCTTTCGCTCGCCTGTGCTGATGATTATGTCGATGATGTTGCCGCTGGTGCAGCTTGTGATTCTGGGCAACGCGTTCGGGGGCAAGATTCGCGGAGCGCGCGTGGCGGTGGTGGACTTCGATCATGGGCCGCAGGCGGTGAAGGTGCGCGAGGCGTTTGATTCAGTTGCCGTGAATATCGCAACCTTTACCACCATCGATTATCAGAACGAGAACCAGGCGCGGGACGACGTGCGCACAGGCAAGGTGGATGCGGCTGTCATCATCCCCGCACAGTATTCCCGGCGGGTGTATGCGCAGGATGCGCCCCGCCTCGGGCTTGTTGTCGACAACTCCGATCAGTTCATGAGCGGCAGCATTGAAGGCGAGATGCAGTCGCTGGTGGATGCGATGAACCAGCCGGTGATTCAACCGCGCATCGTGAACAACATTGCGCTCGATATAGTGGAGCTGTATCCGTTTGTGGAGTACATGAAGTACCTGCTGTCAGGGTCGGTTGCGCTGGCCATGTATATCTCCGTGATGATTGGCGGCGGCATGTTGTACATCGACGACAAGGCACGGGGCGTGCATGAGGGCTATCTGGTGACGCCGATCAGCAAGCTGGAACTGGTCATGGGATTGAACATCGCCGGAGCCATCAAGGCGGTGCTCGCGGGCATTTCCCTCACCGTCATCGGCTCGCTGATGGCGGGGCTCGGCGTCATCTTCCATCCCATGGCGCTGGTGCAACTGTTTGCGCTGATTCTGGGCACGTCGATCGCATTCAACGGGATGATGTTCCTGATGATGGTGCGGGTGGATGATCCGCTGGTGCCGCGGGCGATGTTTGGCGTGCTGAATACGCTGCTGTTTTTCCCCTCGGGGGCCATCTATCCCATCGCCGCGTTTCCTGCGTGGTTGCGAGCGATTGCGGTCGTCGATCCGTTTACCTACGCAATTCACGGCTTCAAGGCGATTCTGCTGAAGGATGGGGGATTTGTCGCCATCCAATACGATCTGCTTTTCCTGTTCACCTTTGGCATTGGAACGCTTTTGATCGCGACGCCGCTGTTCAAGCGCACGCTTTAGGCGGAGCTTTTTCGCGGAGAGCGGATTGCGCGTTGAAGTGCAGTTGCGTTCGAATCGCTGCATGTATGCGTGGAGAGATGGACGCGCAGATCCGATGCAAGCGTGGCCGGCTGGACGGGCGGAACGGCGGCGAGGCTGGGAGCGGGCGAGCAGGGATGCGCGCGAGCCTTGTTCCGGTGGTATAGTTCCTTCGATCCGCATCGGCGGTGCATGGATGGAGGATCGACGATGGAAGCTGCTTCAGGTCCCGGCTCTCCGCGCTCCAACTTTCTGCTGATTGCCGCCATCCTGGCGATGCTGGCCTTGCCCGCGGCACTTACGCTGCGGACCGTGCGGGTTCCCCCACAGATGGCGTTGAAGACGCCCGACCCTTCTCCTTACGGCTACACAGTAAGCCTGCTTTTGTTCATTGTGCCGATTCTGGTCATCGGTTTGTGGTTCATTCCGCGGGAAGGGCTCAAAGTCTCAAAGAACTCATTTATCCGGACTGTTGCTATCTTGTTTCCGACGGGAGTGATTCTCGATTTTTTCTTTGCGCGGACCTTTCTTACGTTCCCCAACCCGGAAGCGACTCTGCGTATGCGCGCGCCCGCACTGGGTGGCGGTGTTCCGGTGGAGGAATACATCTTCTATTTCACGGGATTTGTCGCGATCTTATTGATCTACATCTGGCTCGATGAGTATTGGCTGCATGCCTACAGCGTGCCGGTGGACGCCAGGGAACGGATAGATTTCGAGCGGCTTCTGCGGTTTCATCCGCAGTCGCTGGCGTGGGCCGCGGTGCTGATCGCGGCGGCAATTGTGTATCGCAGATGCATGGTGCCGGCACCGGGATTTCCGGGCTATTTCACATTTCTGGTGGTCTCGGCCGTGGCGCCTTCGGCGGCGCTGCTGCCGAGCGCGATGCCGGTGATCAACTGGCGTGCGTTCTCGCTGACGCTCTTCATCATCCTGTTGACGAGCCTGCTGTGGGAGGCGACACTCGGGGTTCCTTACGGATGGTGGGGCTATCAGGATGCAGAGATGATGGGAATCTGGATCACGGCGTGGAGCCACCTGCCGGTGGAGGCGGTATGCGTGTGGGTTGCGGTGACTTATGCGACAGCAATTGTGTATGAGATTGTGCGGCGCTGGCAGTCGTCCGGCAAGACGCTGCGCAGGGCGCTTCTTGGTTGAGCACGCAGTGCCCCGCACTGGTGGAGCTTCCGAGCGGCGCCACGGGCGCGTGCGCTAGCCGGGATAGCCTCCCGTGATGTAGCCCTCGAGGGCCTCAATGGCATGCGCCTGCCCGGAGATGACCCACTTGACGAGATCGCCGATGGAGACTAGGCCGATGACCTTTTCCTGCAGCACAACCGGGAGGTGGCGGAAGTGATGCTGGGTCATCAGTGCCAGGCACTCGTCCACGGTTTGCACGGGCGTGACGAAGGTGACGGGGCTGGTCATGATTTCGCGGACGCGCGTCTCCCTGGACAGATGGCCCATGAGGACGCCTTTGCGGGCATAGTCGCGCTCAGAAAGTATGCCGACGAGGCGGTCGCTGGAGAGGACGAGCAGAGCGCCGATGTCGTAGCGGGCCATGAGTTCGAGGGCCTCGTAGACGGTCTGATCGGGGGCGATGGAGAGGACGGTGTTCTGGCCCTTGTGCTTGAGCACGGTGGCGATGGTGTCGGTAACTTTCATGGAGCCTCCCGGGGCGTCGTCGTGGCGATGGGTGCGGATGCTGCTCCTTGCGACAAGATTGCCGTGGGACCGCAGTGTATCGCAAATTGCGACGAACGCACGTGATGGATGGAATGGATTGGAAAGCAGAGCAGGGCGAACTGTCAACCGCGCCGGGCGATGGAGCGGTTGCGCAGCCACTTGGCTACGCCGAGAGTGAGCAGTAGGCCGCCGAAGGGGATGCACATGAGGGTGACGATGAGGGCGAACCATCCGGTGTTGGTGGTGGCGCCGGTGCGCGTGAAACCGCCGAGGACGGTTAGCAGCAGGAAGCCTGCCAGCAGGCCGACGCCGACCATGGAGCCGCCCCACTGGAGGAGTTGGCGGGTGCCGTCGTCGGGTATTGAGGTCCGTGGGGAAACGGGCATGGTGGGTTTCTATCCTTGCGCCAGTCGGAGCATGACGTAGGTGATGACTCCGGTGACGGAGACATAGAGCCAGAGTGGGAAAGTCCAGCGGGCGACTTTGCGGTGCTGCGGGATGCGGCCCGAGAGCGAGAAGAAGAAGGTGACCAGCACCAGCGGCAGGGCCGCGACGGCGAGGATGATGTGGCTGGCCAGCAAAGGCAGGTAGATGGAGCGCCAGGCGGCGTGGAGGGGATAACGCACGTCGCCGTGCAAGGCATGGTGAAGGATGTAGCTGACAAGGAAAAGTGTGGAAAAGCCGAAGGCCGTCATCATGGAGGCGCGATGGGCGGTGATGCGGCGGGCGCGGATGAAGATGTAGCCGATGAGCAGGGCGGTCGCACTGAGGCCGTTGAGCAATGCGTTCAACGCGGGTAGAAAGGCAAAGCGGGCGCTGGCGGCGTCGGCTGCAGGATGAATGTAGATGAGCCAGAAGAGAAAGAGGGTAGCCGCGGCGCTGATGGCGAGGATGGCGGCGATCGCGGCGCTGGTGCTTGAGCTGGATGCAGGGGCGGTGGTGGTCATGGTTCCTCAGTGCCTTGCGATGGCGGCAAGCATCAGCGTGGTGAGCAGCAGGGGCAGGTAGATGACGCTGACCTTGAGCAGATCGCGTGCGACCATGCGGCTTTCCTCGGGCGGGATGTCGCGCAGGATGCGGGTGAAGCGAATGGTATAGGCGAGGTAGAAGATGCCGAGCGCGGTGGCGATGACCGCGTAAGGAAT